>NZ_LZJH01000081.1:0-865 GCF_001666745.1 Mycobacterium sp. E2699
TCGCCATCCAGTCCCAGGAGGTCTACGACCGCTATATGCACTACCTGACGGGGTGTGAAAACTTCTTCCTGAAGGGCATCAGCAACGTCGGCCAGTTCACGCTGGCCAAGTAAGTAGCGCACCGCTGGCCGGGCGCTCCCAGGCGCCCGGCTACTTCTCGCAGGTGAATTGGTTGACGTCGGTGTAGCCCTCGCGGAACAGCTTGGCGCAGCCGGTGAGGTACTTCATGTACCGGTCGTAGACCTCCTGGGACTGGATGGCGATCGCCTTTTCCCGGTTCGCCGCTAAATTCGCCGCCCACATATTGAGCGTGCGGGCGTAGTGCTCCCGCAGCAATTGCACCTTTTCGACGGTGAATCCGGCCGCGGGCGCCAATTTCAGAATGTCTTCCTGCGCCGGCAACTGCCCGCCGGGAAAGATCTGGGTGTAGATGAATCGCGTGAACCGCACGTCGCTCATGGTCAGCGAGACGCCGAGCTCGTGCAGCTGTTTTTGGGAATGCGCGAGAATCGTGTGCAGCAACATCCGGCCGTCGTCGGGCAGGATCTCGTAGGCCCGTTCGAAAAACGCCGGCCAACGGTCCGCTTTGAACGCTTCGAAGGCGCCGATCGTGACAATGCGGTCGACGTGGTCCTCGAATTCCTCCCAGCCCTGCAGCCGCACCTCGACGCTGCGCCCGGTCGGGACCTTGGCCAGCCTCGCCTTGCTGTACTCGAACTGGTTGCGGCTGAGGGTGATTCCGATGACGTTGACGTCGAACTTCTCGACCGCTCGTTGTAGCGCACCGCCCCAGCCGCAACCGACGTCGAGCAGCGTCATCCCCGGCTCGAGGTTCAGCTTGCCGAGCGCCAGGTCGAATTTGGCG
>NZ_LZJH01000082.1:0-27873 GCF_001666745.1 Mycobacterium sp. E2699
AACCGCACCGGCTCGCCCAGCCGCATCCCGTCGGGGGTCCGCAGCGTCACGTCGACCGCGACGCGCTGGGTGAAGTTCACCTCGATCGGCACCCGCAACGGCAGGTAGCCCGGCGGCAACTCGATCTGGCCGACGTCGGTGACCCGCATGCCGGGCGGCGCGTCGACCTGCAGCCGCACCTTGATCGGCACGGCGAGGCCGTTGTGCAGCGCCAGCGGCAGGGGGCTGTGCTCGGTGGCCAGGGTGTAGGAGCCGCCCGGGTTGACGATCGTGACGGCGCCGAACAGGTCGTTGATCGTCTTGGCGACCACCGTGAGGCGCTCCTGGGCCAGCCCGTTGCGGGTATCGGGCGGTTCGGACTGGCTCAGCGCCCGCAGCATGTCCTCGCGCAGCGGCGCGGTGTACTGCACGCCGGTCAGCCCGGTGCGCTCGTCGGTGGTCAACGCCGACGTCAGCCCCCACAGCCGCCCGACCTGGCCGGCGATGGTGCCGGTCACGTCGTCGCTGAATCGGCCCCGCAGCACTCCGTCGGTGGCCGCCCGCGCCGGCTCGGCGCGGCCCTGCGGGGCCTCGTTGGCCTCTGCGATGACGGCCGGCAGCGGTCGGGGCAGCGCCAAACCGGACCGGATGGTGGTCGCCAGCGCGGTGAGGATGACCTGCGCGTCATCGGCCTGCAGGTTCCACGTCGCCGGCGGGACCAGCAGCTGGGTGCGCGGCGCGGCGTCGCGCTGCAGGGCGTGCCAGAAGATGGAACCCAGCGCGTCCTCGCGCCGGGCGGTGGTCGAGTCGTGCGAGAGAGGAACGGCCAGCGCGGAGTCGAGGTAGGTGGGGGTGATGGGGCTGTTGCCCGCGCCGGCCAGCGCGGCCCCGACGGCCGGGTCGAACGGCGCGACCACCACCTGCGGCGACAGCCGCCGGGGCGCGGTGTCGACGCCGGCGGGGGTGTCGCTCGCCGACTCCTGGGCGGATAGGTCCGCGGCGGCGATCGCGACGGTGCTGTCGTTGCTGCCGAGCAGGCCGACCGCCCGGCCCGTCAGCGGGCCGTCGGGCAGCGGCGTCGCCCCGCGGATGGAGGCCACGTCGAGGATGCGATCGACGATGCCGCCGACGCCGGTGGTGGCCGCCGCGGTCAGCCCCGGGTCATTGACGCGTTGCAGCGCGTCCAGGTCCGCCTGGGCATAGGGCAGCGGCGTCACGCAGGTGCGGTGGGCCAGCGTGCGCAGGCGGTTCAGCCAGTCGGTTGCGGCCGCCTGTCCGGTGCCCGGATGCGTCGGGGTGCCCGGCAGCTGCGCGGGGCCGTCGGGTGAATCGGACACCACGTAGCCGAGGGTCATCGCGTTGACCGTGACCAGCAGGTCGGGGTCCACGGCCAGGCACAGCGCGCGGCCGACGGCGCCGTCGGGGTCGACGTCGTGGCTGGTGGCGACCTCGGCCGCGGACAGCAGGATGTCGAGGCGGCCGCCGGTGGCCAGCGAGGTGGCCAGGTCGTCGTCGACCAACCGGACCGGGATGGTGCCGCCGGGAACGCCGGGGGCGAGCCGCGGCCGGTCGGCCAGCGGCCACAGCATCGTCATCAACACCGGTTTGGAGGTGTCGGGCGCGACGGCGGAGTTGACGTCGTCGGCATGATCCGGCGGCACCCCGACCACCGGCAGCAGGAAGCGCGCGTTGTCGAGCCGGGCCGGGGCCCCGTAATCGGGTGTGCCGTTGACGTTGACCAGGACGGGATAGATGCCGGGCTGGTCCATTCCCAGCGACGGCTTGGTCACCGCGCGCAGCGGGGCCGACAAGGTGAAGCCGGCCTGTTGCCCGCGCTGCAGCTCGGGGGCGACGGTGAGGAAGTCGGCGGCCGGCTGGTACTGGTCGGTGCTGCCGTCCAGCGAGGTGCGCAGCGCCGCCGAGTCGGCGACGGCCGGGGCGTGCTCGAGTCGGACCATGACGTCGCGTACCGGGCGGTCACCGATGTTGGTGACCATGCCGCTGACAGTGACGACGGGCGGGCTGGTGGTGGTGACCATGTCCGGGGTCACCTGGTCGATGCGGACACGGACGAACGGGGTGTCCCCGGGCTCACCCGCGGTCGCGCGCGGGGCGGGCCCGACGAGCACCGCACAACCGGCCACGATGGCAACCACTGCGGCGAGGCGCAACAAGCCGGCCCAGCAGAGTCGCGGCGGCGTCACGGTCCCGGCCCGTGACCGTTCTTCCGGCCCGCGATGCGCTTGTCAGAATGCCGGGTGCGCGAGTGCGTCTGCGGGTGTCGCCGGGGCGTGCTGGGGGGCAGCGACGGCAGCGCGTCGGGGCCATGGCTCTGCAGCTTGTCGATCAGCTCGTGGGCCACCTGGGCCAGGCGGCGCTCGTCGGCGTAGGCCAGCCGGGACGGCAGTTCGTGGATCGGCACCCACGCCACCTCGGCCACCTCGAGGTCCTCGTCGGACAACTCGCCGCCCGAGAAGCGCATCAAATAATGATGCACCGTCTTGTGCACGCGGCGGCCGTCGGTGACGAACCAGTAGTCGATGCGTCCCAGCGCGGCCAGCACGCTGCCGCGAATACCCGTTTCCTCGGCGACCTCGCGGATCGCGGTCTGCTCGGCGGTCTCACCGACCTCGATGTGCCCCTTGGGCAGCGACCACAGCATCCGCCCGCGCCGGTCGACGCGACCGATCAGCGCCGCCACCTGCTCGTCGCGCGGCCCGTCGATGCCGTCGATGACCAGCCCCCCGGCCGACGTTTCGTGCACGGTCTTGAGTCGCTCGGGCACGCGGCGAGGCGGCCGCGGCCGACGCGGTTTGGCTGCTGGGGCGTCGCCGTTCGTGGGGGTGTCGCTGGGCTTCTCCGCCGCGCCGGCGCCGCCGCGACGCCGACGCCGACCCCGGCGTCGACGCGGTCTGGCTTGTTCGGCGTCGGACACCCAAGCGATAGTAGCTGGCGGGGGTCGCTCTTCAGGACATACTCGCCGCTAGGCGACCGTGCGACGGGATGGCGAGGTGAAGATATACTTCATCGATAAGATGTATATATCCCAGGCCGGAGATTTATGCCCAAGAGACTGATCGATTTGGACGACGACCTTCTTACCGCGGCACAGCGTGAATTGAAGACCACCGGTATTTCGGACACAGTGCGGATGGCGCTGCAGCAGGCAGCCGCGACCTCGGCCCGGGCGCGCCAGGTCGAGTGGCTCGAACAAGGGGGCTTGGAGGGCATGGCCGACGCGGGCGAGCGTGGCGAAGTGTGGCGCTGATCGCGCGCTATCTCGTCGATACCAGTGCTGCCGCGAGGATGCGCCACCCCGATGTCTCTCGGCGCCTGCGGCCGCTGATCGAAAGCGGTGCGGTGGCCACGACGGCATCGCTGGACGCCGAGGCGCTTTACAGTGCGCGCGGGCCGGGCGAATACGAGCAATTGTGGGCCGACCGCCGCGCCGCCTACGAGTATCTGCCGACGGATGACGAGCACTGGCAGACCGCACTGGGCGCGCAGCGGGCACTGGGAAGAACCGGGCAACACCGGTCCGTCGGAATGGCTGGTCTCCTCACCGCGGCGATCGCCGCCGCGCACCGACTCACCGTTGTGCACTACGACGCTGACTTCGAGACGGCCGCGACAGTTCTGGAGTTCAGGCACCGATGGGTGCTGCCCCGGGGAACGGTGTAGCCGCGGTTTCCTTCCGGCGCCCAGCGTGGTCGCCGGACCGTCCGACTACGCTGATCGAACGTGCCTGACGCCGCCCAGGATGCCGAGCTGCTGACCGCCGCCGCGGTCGCCCTGAACAAGCACGCCCCCGTGCTGCGGGACCTCGGTGCGATTTTCGATGCCGCCGGCCACGAGTTGTATCTGGTCGGCGGTTCGGTGCGGGACGCGTTGCTGGGCAGGCTGAGTCCCGACCTGGACTTCGCCACCGATGCCCGCCCCGAGCAGGTGCAGGAGATGCTGCGCCGGTGGGCCGACGCGGTGTGGGAGACCGGCATCCGGTTCGGCACCGTCGGCGTCGGCAAGGGCGACTATCGCCTGGAGATCACCACCTTCCGCGCCGACGCCTACGACCAGGTGTCGCGCAAACCCGAGGTGCGTTTCGGCGAAAGCCTCGAGGACGATCTGGTGCGCCGCGATTTCACGGTCAACGCGATGGCCGTGCGCGTCACCCCCGCGGGGCCCGGCGAGTTCCTCGATCCGCTGGGCGGTTTGGCGTCGCTGGCGGCGCGGGTGCTCGACACCCCGGCGGCGCCGCAGGTGTCCTTCGGCGACGACCCGCTGCGGATGCTGCGCGCGGCGCGGTTCGTGTCCCAGCTGCGCTTTGCGGTTGCCCCGCGGGTGTACGAGGCGATCGAGGAGATGGCCGGCGAGCTGGCCCGGATCAGCGCCGAGCGGGTGGCCGCCGAGCTGGACAAGATGCTGCTCGGCGACGAGCCGGTGGCCGGCATCGACCTGCTGGTCGAGACCGGGATGGGTGAGGTGGTGCTGCCCGAGGTCGGTGGCATGCGGATGGCCATCGACGAACACCATCAGCACAAGGACGTCTACCAGCATTCGCTGACCGTGCTGCGCCAGGCGATCGCGCTGGAAGACGACGGGCCCGATCTGGTGTTGCGCTGGGCCGCGCTGCTGCATGACATCGGCAAGCCCGCGACCCGGCGGCACGAGGCCGACGGCGGGGTGAGCTTTCATCACCACGAGGTGGTCGGCGCCAAGATGGCCCGCAAGCGACTGCGGGCGCTGAAGTATTCCAAGCAGATGGTCGACGACGTCTCGCAGCTGGTGTATCTCCATTTGCGGTTTCACGGCTACGGCGAGGGCAAGTGGACAGATTCGGCGGTGCGCCGCTACGTCACCGACGCCGGCCCGCTGCTGCCGCGGTTGCACAAGCTGGTGCGCGCCGACTGCACCACCCGCAACAAGCGGCGGGCCGCACGGCTGCAGGCCAGCTACGACCGGCTGGAGGAGCGCATCGCCGAGTTGGCCGCGCAGGAGGATCTGGCCCGGGTGCGCCCCGACCTGGACGGCAACGCGATCATGGAGCTGCTCGGGATCCCGGCCGGCCCGCAGGTCGGCGAGGCGTGGCGGTATCTGAAGGAGTTGCGGCTGGAGCGTGGCCCGCTGACGACCGAGGAGGCCACCGCCGAGCTGTTGTCCTGGTGGCAGTCGCGAGGGAACTCGTGACGGCCGCCGCACGTCCGATTAGGCATGGATTATTGCCTCGCGAATGATGATGGCGCAGCGGCCATCTGGAACGGCCAGCCCAACCTCGACCTGGATGGCGATGGCCGCCTTGACGCGTTAGGCCTTGATCTCGACGGCGACGGGATGCGGGACGACGCGCTGGCCGATTTCGACGGCGACGGGGTGGCCGATCACGCCGTCCGCGATCTCGACAACGACGGCGCCCCGGAGACGTGGTTCACCGACGAGGGAACGGGGACGTGGGGGGTTGCCGTCGATCGGGGTGGGCAGCTGCGGTGGTTCGGGCTGGACAGAGTCGAGCACACCGGCGGCCCGCTCGTCGACTTCGACGGCCACGGCCGCGCCGACGACCGGCTCCTCGACTTCGACAGCGACGGGGTGGCCGACCGCGTGCTGTGCGCCGACGACAACGGCGTGACGGGCTACGTCGACACCGACGGGGACGGCCACTGGAACGTCGCGCTGACCGACACCGACGGCGATGGGTTGGCCGATGGGGCCAGTGAATTGACCAGCAACCACGGCGCTAATAGCTTTACGGCGGGTCAAGGAGGGGGGTAGCGATGTTCGTCGACACGGACTTGCTGCACGCGGGAGCCGACCAGTCTCACCGTGCCGGCGGCCACGCGCAGGAGGGCGTCGACCGGCTGTCGCGGGCGCCCCTCGCTTCCGGCATGTTCGGCGGGTTTCCGGCCGCCGCGACGTTTCACGCGGCGGTGACCGCCGCGCGCGAACAGCACGTCAACAACCTGCAGGCCCACCAGGAGACACTGACCGGGCTCGGCCACAACGCGCACTACGCCGCCAACGCTTTCACCAACATGGATGACCGCAACGCCGCACAAGAGCGGGCGGTGCGATGGACCTCCGCCACATCAGCAGTCGGGACCTGATAGCCGAAGCCGGCGGTGACCCCTGGGCGATCAACGAGAGCCTGCAGGCCGGTCGGCCGGCGCAGATCGCGGCCTTGGCGCAGGCATTCCACGACTCAGGGCGGTGCACCGCCGAATCCGGCACGGCCTTCGATGAAGCGCGCCGCCGCTTCGAGGCGTCCTGGAATCGGGTCCACGGCGAGCACCCGATCAACGACCTCGCCGAAGTAAGGCGCACTACCCACGCCCTCGGTGCCCAGTCCTTGCAGCTGCCGAAGATCGGGGCGGACTTGGAAAACGCCGCGGCCGCGCTCGCCGAAGCCCAACGCGCCGCCGCGGTGCTCATCTCGACGCTGGAGACCCAGCTTCGACAGCTCGACGACCTGCTGGGTCAGGCGCTGGCCCTCGAGAGCGGTACCGGAGTCGGCGCGGCGGATCGCGCCGCGCTCGATGCGCTCATCCGCGCGCTCGAGCAGGAGGCCATCGACGACACCGCTGGCGCGGTGGGCCGGCTTCGGTCGGAACGCCGCAATTACTCGCAGTCCTTGCAGAGGGCGCTGACCACCCTGCGCGCGGACGGCTATGACCCGACGGTTCTGCATGCGGTGGATGCACCGTCGGCGAATTCCGAAGAGGCCGCGAGGATTCCGCCGCCGGAAACCACCGCCGAGGAGGTCAACCGGTGGTGGCAAACGCTTGACCCCGACCAGCAGCGCCGCCTGATCGCCGACCACCCACCAGAGCTCGGCAACCTCAACGGCGTGCCGGTCGCCGTGCGAAGCGCTGTCAACCGAGCGGTGATGAACGACGACCTGCGCCGTGTGCAGGACGTCGCCGCGCAGAACGGTGTGTCCGCGGACGACGTGGTCGACGCCCCCGGCGACTATGGGTTGACCGCGCTCGCGGTCGCTCGCTATACCAATGCCTCGCGTACCCGACAAGGCCTGAACGCCTCGGAAGCCGCCTTCGACGAGCGGGTTCATCCGGGCGCATTTCTCCTGAAATACCAGCCGGAGGCTTTTGGGGGTGAAGGTGCCGCCGCCATCGCCGTGGGAAACCCCGACACGGCCACCCACACCGCGGTGTTGGTGACGGGGGCCGGCAGTGGTGTGCGCGACGGAACGCTCGCCAAGACTGAGGGCGCCCGTCTGTACGAGGAATCGGTCCGCGCGGATGGGCGCCGAACCGCGGTGGTGACCTGGGTCGGCTACGACGCCCCCGACAACTGGTACGACACCGGTCTTCGGGAGCCGGACATGGCCCGCGGCGGCGCGCGGGCACTGGCCGCCGACGTGAACGCGTTGGCGGTAACCCACGGGGGCGCGCCGACGCACCTGACCGTGGTCGGCCACTCGTACGGGTCCACCGTCGTTTCGGATGCGGCGGTGTACGGGATGCGCGCGAATGACGTGGTGCTGGTGGGCTCGCCGGGCACGGACCTCGCCCATTCGGCCGCCGACTTCCATCTTTCCCCCGGCGGCCATCTGTATGTCGGCGCGGCGTCGGGAGACGCGGTCACCTGGTCGCCCGCGCGGGTGACGGGGCCCGGGCTAATCGGCTTGAACTTCGGCGGGCTGGGAGACGATCCCGCTACAGACGGCTACGGCTCCACCCGGTTCAAAGCCGAGGTGCCCGGCAATTCCGCGAACCCGCTCTACGACCACTCGCATTATTTCGACGATGGGTCGGAGTCCCTGTTCAGCATTGCCGACATCGTTTCCGGTCACGGGGATGCGCTGCGGCACGACGGGATGACCGCGCGTCACCGGGGTGAGTATGGCGTGGGCGGTTGGGTCGATCCAGAAATCGCGCGACCCGCGACGACTGGGCATCGACATCACGCGCCGGCGAGCTGAGGGAAATCGCCGGAGGGACCGCGTCTCCGTAACCCGGTCGCGATCATCTACCTGGACGGACCGGCGTGGTTGTCGGTGTCGGCAAGTCCACGAACAATGTTGGATCGGCAATGACAACGGTGGGCGGCGTGTCACCGACGCGTGCCAGTGTCATCGGGATCCGCCAGACCGTACCTTTCAAGCCGCATTCATTGGTGGCCGCGGTTCTGATCAGGGCACCGCGAAGTGTGCCGTCGCTTTGTGGCTCCCACGACACGTCCACTGTCAACGTTTCAGTGACTGGTCCCTTCGTGCCGGGACACGGACTTGATGGCGAATCATAGGGCGTGAATTGCTGCCAGTGACCGTCCACGAAGCGATAAACCTCAGCAGCGCCCGTGGCCACTTGCCGGTCTCCGCTGGCCACATCCGCCTCTGTGGCGATGCACCCAGACGAAGTGCACACGGAACGAAATGCCATCCAAGCCGTCCGGGTGTCATTGAGGGTCCGGGAAGCTCGAACGCCGTTGACGGTCTCCGCACCCTTGTCGAGGTCGACGCGATAGGTGCCGTCGAGTCGCGGACCCGGCACTGCGGGCGGTGAGCTGCTGCTCGTCGCAGATGCGGCGGCCGCCACCGGATCGGCTACGGTGACGCCCTGTGGTACATCGCCTTCCCGTACCAACGTAACGGGAGTGATGTAGACGGCGCCTTGGGCCGGGCCGCATTCATTGCCGATGACGGTGTCGGTCTGCTCGCCTTGGAGCCTGCCGTCAGCCTGCGGTTCGACCGACAACACAGCAATCACGGCGCCGCTTTCCGCCATGTCTGATGCGCATGGGCTGGAGGTTCGATCTGGAATCTCTCGCCAGCGACCGTCGCCGAAACGGAAGACTGCTCTATCGCCCCCGCCGTCTCTAGATGCCACTTGGTGGTTGTTGTCGTCGAGCTGAGTCGCCGCAGCAATACATCCGGTAGGCGTGCACGATGAACGAAACGCCCACCAGCTGCTATGACCTTTCGTGTCGCGAGATGGGGCGCCGTTGGCGGTGCCCTTTGGATTGTCGTAGTCGATTCGATATGTGCCGTCGAGCACGACAGTGGGCCGCGCTGGGGTCGCGATGCCACCTGCCGGAGCAGAGGTTGTGTGCCGCGTCGGCTGGATCAGGTAGCCGACGATGCCGACGACGGTCAGCAATACCGCCGCGATCGCAGCCGCGAGGACGACCCGAGGCCGCTTGCGCTGCTGCTGTTTTGCGCTCTTGAACGGTGGTTGCATTGCGACTTGTGTATTGGGGCCCACGATAGGTGCAAAGACGGTGGGAGTTGCTCCGGTGCTGTGATCATCCACCGGGTAACCCGCGTCGGCGTGCGCATTCAAGGCCGCGGCGAAGTCACGGCACCGCTCGAATCGGTATGTGGGGTCTTTAGTCAAAGCCTTCAACAGCACCGGATCGAGGTGCGCCAACTCGGGACGCCGGTCGGCGAGTCGCGGCGGTGCCGCATTGAGGTGCTGGCTGATAACAGCTACCGGATTGTCGTGCTGAAACGGCGGCGCACCGGTGAGAAGGTGAAACGCGGTGGCAGCCAGGGCATATTGGTCGGCGCGGCCATCGATCTGTGCACCCATCAACTGTTCGGGCGCGGCATAGGAAAGGGTGCCGACGGTGAAATTGGTCGCCGTAAGTCCGCTGACGTCGCCGAGTGGTCGTGCAATGCCGAAGTCGGCCAGCAGAATTCGTCGCCTGCCGTCCTCGGGCTCGGTGAGCAGGATGTTGGCCGGTTTGACATCCCGATGCAACAGCCCGCGCTTGTGGGCGTAGTCAAGCGCGTCGGCGACAGCGGAAACGACGGCGCACACGTCCCGTATCGGCATACCGGTTCTGTAGCGGTCTTTCAGGAGTTGGCTGGCATCGGTGCCCTCGACGTAATCCATTGCAATCCAAAGGCGTCCATCGAACTCCCCGCGATCATGTACGCCGACGATGTGCGGGTGCCACAGCCCCGCGGCCAGGTCGGCCTCGCGGTGGAACCTTTCACGGAAGTCGTTGTCAGCCGTCATCGCCTCAGGCATGACTTTTAGCGCGTCGCGCCGTGGCAGCCGCGGATGCTGAGCCAGATAAACCTCGGCCATGCCGCCAGAACCCAACATCCGCAGGATGGTGTAGCCCGCGAATGTCCCCCCAATTGTCAGTGACACGCGGCGAATAGTACCGACGAACCCGCGCCCGGGAGTCGGGATTACGCGCCGATTCCGCGGCTAACACCTTCATTACTTGGTTGTGGTTGTGCGACAAATCTGGATTACGCGCCAGCCACCCAGCGCCGGTGTTCTCGAGCGGCCAGCACCCGGGTGCCCCCGGGCGACAGTTCAGAAAGCCGCGCGCGGACGCTCACCAAATGACAACCACACAGCAGCTCCGGGCGACATGCGCTTTACCTAATGCCTGAATGGCTTCGGCCACCGTGCGATGGAGCCTAGGGCAGTGGGCATCGGGCCGGCCAGGGCCATCAAACCGCGGTTGTGGGCAGCCATCTGCAACGCGGCTGCCCTGCGTCTGCCTGAAACACGCTTGAGTGGCTGGTCTGAAGTGACATCGTCCTGCTGACGATTAGCCTTGATCAGGTGATGGATCCCCAGCCGCCTCCTGCGACGCAATGGCCACAACCCGGTGCACCCGGCAGGCCAGCATCGAACGGACCGCTGTCTGTTGTTGCGCTGGTTGTCGTCGGCTTGATCGCCGTGGCAGCGCTGGTTGTGAGCATCATCGCCCTGACTCGTCCGGCCGCCGTGGCCACTGGCAACGCTCCGACGCCCGCAACGCCGACCCCGACCTTCACTCCAGATCAGGTCGCGAGCGCGAAAAAGAACTTGTGCGCCGTTTATCAACTCGCCGCGCGCTCTGTCCATTTTGATACGAATGTTTCTGATAAGGCTCTCGCGCGTATCTCACTAGTCAACGGGGCGGGGCTACTCGATGCCGCGGCAATTAATCCTGCGCTGAGTGCGAATGATCGGGATGCCGCAAGGGCGCTAGCTTCGGCCTATCGCACCTCCAACGCCGTAAGTAGTGATACCGACGCTTCGTCACCTCTATATCAGATGACGCTCGACGAAATAACTAAAACTGACGCTGCGATGGCAGCCATCTGCCGTTGAATATATTGGCCCTGAGCTGTAGCGCAGAAGGTCGGCATCGCGGTGCAGCGGCGTCCGTGAGGAGAGAGCATGGGGGCAGACCTGCCGACGGGGAGGTACACGCCAGCACTTATCGGCGCCTGGTGGCCGGAGTCGCCGGTGACTCTGAGATCCGGTGCTGCGCAATGGAGAACGCAGCAGCAGGGGCAGGAACAGTATGCGGAAGATCTGCATGGCCAGTGGACTCGACTGGCGGCCCGTAATCAGGGGCATACCGTGGAGGATCTTGTCTTCCGAATCCAGCAAGGTGAGAAACTACACCTTGATATCGCCGAGAAATATAAAGCAAAAGCCGACACTTTCGAAAAGGGTGCGGACGCAATTGATAGTTTGCGAGAAGGGCTTCGCGGGATCGCCGACGATTACAATCAACGAATCGCGAATATCGAAAACTCGAAAGAACCGGCAGCGATAAAGGCCGCAGAAATCGAGCATCTAATCACCGAAGCAAATGGATTTGCAGCGCATAAGTCGGCCGCAGCTGTAGCGACAATCACGGATTGTATCCAGCGGGTACTAACCGCCGAAGGGCTGCCGATGTCTCCGCAGCAATTCCTCGCGAACCAACGGATGGATCCCGGCAGTCAGCCGAATGGCGCCCGGACGGATGGCGGCCCGCCGGCGGGTGCCCACGGTGCTGGCGGCTCGCATACCGGTGCCCACGGTGCTGGCGTCCCGCATACGGGCGCCCGCGGCGCGGGCGCGGGCACGCAGGGAGGCGGTAGCGACATGATTGTTGGCGGCCCGGCGGTTGGTGCGCACGGGGCTGGTGGCCAATCCGAGCTCAATTCAGGCGTTGTTGATGGCGTTCCAGTTGGCAGCCCACCTGGTGGTGGCGCCCATATTCCAGGCGCCCCCGGCGTGAGCTCGCCACTGCCCGCGGGCGGCGGGCTCTCACCAGCCGCCACTCTCGGTGGCCTGTCACCCAACCAACTGGGCAACTCATTGGCCCAAGGAATGATGACCGGTCAGCCAGCAGCGGCCGGTGCTCATGACTTGTCCCAGGGCTTGGCGAACGCGGCGGGGTCCGCAACGGCGCCGCCGCCGCAAGTGCCGGTCGCGCCGCCAGTATCTGCACCGACTGTGGGTGCTGCTGGTGTCGAATCCGTCGGCGCTGAGCATGGTGCCGCGGCGCCGGCGCCAGCCGGCCCAGCCGCCCCGCCTTCGCCGACGGGCGGCGCCATGCCGGTAGCCGCGGCGATGCCGGTGTCAACGCCGACGGCGCCGGTAACTGGCGGCCCCGCCATCCCGGCGGGTCCACTGCCTGCGTACGGGTCCGACCTGCGTCCCCCCGTCGTCACCCCGCCGTCGATGTCACCGCCGACTGCCCCGGTTTCTGGCGCGCCGGTTGCGCCATCGCCATCGACGTCGCCCTCAGCGGGAAGCCCGTTGATGTCGACGGTCCAACGGGGCGCTGCAGCAGGGCAGGCGGGCGCAAGCGCGGCGACGCCGGCCGGCGCCTCTGCGTTGGCCGCGACAACCGGCGCCGTGGCCGGCGACGTATCGAGTCGTGCCGCCGAACAGCAGAGGCTGCAACGCCTGGTCGACGCGGTAGCTCGGCAGGCGCCGGGCCTCTCATGGGCCGCAGGGTTGCGCGACGACGGGACAACTCTGTTGGTCAGCAACATCGGGTGCGGCTGGATCCCGCCGAACGTGAAAATCCCTCTCGGCGTGAACCGACTCCTCGAGCCGGCGCTTCGCCGACCCGACGCGAGCGTGGTCGATCTGCTGGGTGTCGTCACCGCTGCGGCGGTGCACAAATCCCACGGGTTCATCGCCAAGCCGGGACCCGACGAGCCCGCTCTTACCGGAGACCGTGTGGCGCGCGCCGGACCGGAAGTAGGCGAGCTGGGCCCGGCGCTGGTGGAGGCCGTGCGTCGGCGTGATGGCTTGCCGCGGATCGCTCAGACTTTGGCGCAAGCCGCCACCCGAGGAACCGGGGTTACCGACAACGAGATTGATGTGTTGCAGCACGAGCAGCGGCTCGCCTACCAGAAGGCGCAGGACGATCCGCACGACTTGTCACTGGCCGCGGACTGGATGCTGCTGGCAGCGATCGACGCCCTCATCAAAGGGCACGAATCCCTCGCGCACTACCACGTCGCCTGGTACGAAGCGATTTCGGCGAAATCCCGGTGACTACAAATAACGCGGTCGGCGCTCTACCATTCGATCCACGAGGACAGGACGCGAGTGGTTGCGGCAGATCGAGTAGCCAGCGACACGTGAGGCTTGGGGTGTTTGCATGACGACGGCTGGGGGCCCCTTCAAAGTAAGCCCAGCGGACTTCGCTGGGATTGCTGGGGCGCCACAGTCACCGCCGCCGATAGTTCCGAACGGACTTCCGCCGGGGACCGGTGCACCCGCTGATGCGGCCCAAGCGGCCCTGGCTGCTGCCGGCAATCTCGGCGTGCCCGGAGATCAAGCGGCCAGCGTCCAGGGCGACGCAGATCGTCGGGCGCACGCGCTCGACGCCGCCCAGAAGTTCCCGGCGAACGAGGCTGAGTCGTCGCAGCAGATGCAGCAACTGACGCAGATGGTCCAGCAGATGGCGTCCGGCATCGCGGGTGCGATCAGCGGCGCGCTTGGCGGCGTCATGCAGCCGCTCACCCAGGTACCGCAACAGGCGATGCAGGCCGCAGAGAGCGCCATCCAGCCGCTGATGGGAGCGGCGAAGGGCGGCGGAGCGGCGGAGGCCGCCCTGACCGGAATGTCGGGGGACCAGGCGGTGCTGGATAGCGCCACAGAGGGCGGCGGCGGTTCCGGCGGGGGTGGCGGCATCGGCGCGGGCGGTGGCACGACGCCGACCGGCTATCTGGGCCCGCCGCCGGTGCCGTCGTCGTCTCCCCCCACGACGCCCGCGGCGGCGTCGGTGAAACCGGTGACCGTGACGCAAGCCGGTGGCACTGCGACGCCGACGGGCCCGATGGGCATGACCGGCATGCCGATGATGCCCGGCGCCATGGGCGCCGGCGGTGAAGGCGGGAAGGACAAGCCCGTTGAAAAGCGGGTGACCGTCCCGGGTATCCCCAACGGCCAGCCGGTAAAAGGCCGCTTGACTGCGCCGCCGAGCGTTCCGGTGACGAAGTCCGAAGGAAAGCCGCCCGTGGTCACGAGGCCCAATCGGCGCATCGTGATCGTGCCGACAGACGAAGAGCAGCAGGAGTAAGCCGTCGTCGAGAACGGCTATTTTCAGAACGCCGCTCGCCAAATTGTATTCACGTACTAATGGGGTCTGTCCGTGCACCGGCGGCCAATGATGGTCGCTGACAGCGGTTTCGGAAGTGAGTGGTCCGGCGGTGCCCGAGGCAGTAATGTCATCGCCGTGTGGCTATCGTCGAAACGCCGCCGGTTTGGGATTCGCTGAGGTTGGCGTGGGTTACATGACTGCTACCGAAAAGCCTTTGAGCGCAACGGCTATTGCTGAACCTGCGAACGTGCTGCGGGATCGCATGTCGACGAAAAGAAGCGCGGCCGGTATTTGTGTCGAATGTTATGGGAGTTGTACCTGAGGTGTCCGGAGCGGATGCGATGCGCCCGGACGCAGGGACGGATAAGGCATTGGTCGACCAGGTCCTGGCCGACCTGAAGGCGAATTTCGAGAAGTGGGAGGCGGTCCTGGCGGCCCAGGAGGCGGTGACTTTCACCGCCGACGTGGGTGACGTCTACGCGGTGTGCAATTCGGACGGGCGGCTCACGGGGCTCTCGTTGGCGCCGCAGGTGATGACGTCGTATACCTGTCGCGAGTTAATGGATCGGCTGAATATGGTGTTCGAGGCATTGCGCGAAGAAGCGCAGGCTGATTTCGATCGGAATTATGGTGGGGGAATCGTTGAGTGATCCCGCGATGACGCAGGCGGTGAAGGCCTTGTCACGTGGCCACAACTTGTTCGCCGGTGCCGTCACCGGCGACGATGCTGGTGAGATCCCCGCGCAGGTGCGCTCGCGCGGGGAGGAGACCCGACGGGCCGTACGCACAACCGGGTGGCCGGCAAGGGCGGCGGCCCGGTCGCGAAGCGCGGCGGAAGACCTTCGTCGTATGGCTGATACCGACGTGGCGTTGGCCGGCATCCTGCGGAGGGCCCGCGCCGACCACGCGGGTGCGCGCGCCGCGACGCGCATGAACTTGGACGCCGCTTTAACCGATGCCATGCCCGCAGTGGATACACCGCTGGGCCGCCGCGAGGCGATGGCCCGAATGGCAGCGCGGTTGCGCGCGCAGCACGGCCACATCGTGCGGTCGCGCGCCCGGGCGCGCCTGTTGGCTGGGCGGCTGCGCCGGCTGCGATACTCGCGCTCACGGCCATACGCCGCGAGCCGCGGTCACGGCACAGCCGGACGCGCCTCCGTCCGCACGGCAATCCGTAAAGCGTTGGACATCAAGGGTATTCACGACCCGGCCGCGCGTGCGCGGTGGGAGCGCGGCATGGACCTGGTCGCCCGCCGCGAGTCGAACTACGACGCCTACGCCGAAAACGATTGGGACGTCAACGCGGCCAGGGGCACGCCGAGCAAGGGTGCGTGGCAGTTCATCGGTCCGACGTTCGCGGCCTACCACGAGCCGGGAACGTCGGCGAGCATCCACGATCTGGTAGCGCAGGCATGCGCGTTCATCAACTATGCGCGCGGCCACTACGGCGTCGCCGCCGACGCGTCGGATCTGGCCGATCGAATCCAACAGGCCGATCCCCGCCGGGCACCGAAGGGCTATTGACCAATGCCGTTGAGTTTGTCCAACCGCGACCAGAATTCGGGCCACCTGTTCTACAACCGGCGGCTCCGGGCCGCGACAACCCGCTTCTCGGTGCGGATGAAGCACGACGACCGTAAGCAGACCGCGGCGCTGGCACTGTCGGTGGTGCTGGTGGCGATCGCCTCGGGCTGGATGGTGCTGCTGAATGTGCTCAAACCCAGTGGGGTGGTGGGAGATTCGGCGATCATCGGAGATCGCGAGTCTGGCGCGATCTACGCGCGCATCGACGGCCGCCTGTATCCGGCGCTGAATCTGACCTCGGCGCGGCTGGCAACGGGCACCGCGGGGCAACCAACCTGGGTGAAACCGCCCGAGATCGCGAAGTATCCAACCGGGCCGCTGGTCGGCATCCCGGGGGCGCCGGCGGCGATGCCGGTCAACCGGGGCGCCATGTCGGCGTGGGCCGTCTGTGACACGGCGGGCCGGCCGCGTACTGCGGATAAGCCAGTGGTGACTTCCATTGCGGGGCAGCTCATTGGCGGTCGGGCGATGCCGATGGCCAAGGACGCCGGCCTGCTGGTGACGTTCGAAGGTGCCACCTATGTGATCTGGGGTGGCAAGCGTTCCCAGGTCGATCCCACCGACCGGGCGGTGACCTTGAGCCTGGGGCTTGACCCCGGAGTGACGGTGCCCGTGGAGATTTCGCGGGCGCTCTTCGACGGGCTGCCCGCCACCGAGCCGCTCCGCGTCCCCAACGTGCCGGAGGCCGGTAGTCCGTCGAAGTTCCTGCCGGGCTCGCAGGTGGGTGCGGTGCTGCAGAACCAAACGGCGGGCGGGGGCAGCCAGTTCTACGTGTTGCTGCCCGACGGGGTGCAAAAGGTCGGGGGCTTCGTGGCGGATCTGCTGCGCAGCGCCAACTCCTACGGTTCGGCGACGCCACGGACGGTGACCCCGGATGTGCTGGTCAACATTCCCGAGGTGAATTCTCTGTCGGTGGACTACTACCCGACCGGACGGCTGAATTTCATTGACTCGGCGGCCAATCCGACCACCTGTGTGGGATGGGAGAAGGCGTCGACCGATCCGCAGGCCCGAGTCGCCATCTACAACGGGCGTGGGCTACCGGTCCCCTCGTCGATGGACAATCGGATCGTGCGCCTCGTCCGCGACGACCGCGACCCGGCGTCTGTCGTGGCCAATCAGGTGCTGGTACTGCCGGGCGCCGCGAACTTCGTGACGTCGACCAGCGGGGTGGTCACCAGCGACAGCCGGGAATCGCTGTTCTGGGTGGCCGACAACGGCGTGCGGTTCGGCATCGCCTCCGACGAATCGACGCTGCGCGCGCTGGGCCTGGATCCGGCGGCGGCCGTGCAGGCGCCGTGGCCGCTGTTGCGGACTTTTGCCGCGGGTCCGGCGCTGTCGCAGCAGGCCGCGCTGGTGGCGCGCGACACGGTGCCTGTGCTGGGGCAGGCGAGCGTGCTGACGACATCGGCAAGGGCGGGAGGCTAGAAGTGTCGAAGAGGGCTTTTCCGATCAACCGCATCAGGATCCAGCCGCCGAAACCGGTTCGCGTGGCGCCGAACGCACCGATAGCGCTGCCCGAACGCGAGCCGCGCAATATCTGGGTGATGATCGGCGTACCGGCGCTCATCGTGGCGCTGATCGGCACCATCGTCATGCTGTACGTCTCGGGGGTGCGCAGCCTGTCCACGGGTTTCTTCCCGCTGATGGGGATCGGTGCGTTCAGCATGCTGGCCTTTTCGGGCCGGCTCGGGCGCGCGCGCAAGATCACCTGGGGCGAGTTGGAAAAAGGCCGTCGGCGCTACCTACGTGACCTCGACGGCAACCGCGACGAGGTCCAGACCGCGGTGTGCGCGCAGCGGAATTGGCAGCAGGCCGTGCATTCCGATCCGCGCGGCCTCGGCGCCATCATCGGCGGCCCGCGGATGTGGGAACGCGGGCGCGCCGACGTGGACTTCCTGGAGGTGCGGCTGGGCACGGGCGTGCAGCACGCACCGGATTCAGTGCTGTCGGTGACGTGGCCAGACATCGCCTCGGATGAGGAGCTGGAGCCCGTCACCGGCCAGGCGTTGCGCGATTTCATCTTGGAGCAGCGCAAGATTCGCGATATCGCCAAGGTGGTCAACCTGCGATCCGCGCCGGGGTTCAGCTTCGTCGGCGAGGACCTCAACCGGGTGCGCTCGCTGATGCGTTCGGTGCTGTGCTCGTTGGCGGTGTTCCACAACCCGCGCGACGTCAAGTTGATGGTGGTCACCCGCAACCCCGAGTTGTGGTCGTGGATGGTGTGGCTGCCGCACAACCTGCACGACGAGTTGTTCGACGCGTGTGGGTGGCGGCGGCTGATCTTTGCCACACCCGAAGAGCTCGAGCAGGCGCTGGGCGCGGAGCTGCACATGAAGGGCAAGCGCGGACAGTGGACGCCGTTGGCGGCGGCCAGCCCGACCACGCTCGGTTCAGCCCTGGAGACGGGCCAGCCCGGCGCCGGGGCCGATCTTGGGCCGCACTGGGTGATCGTGGACGACAACACCGGCAGCCCCGAGGCCTGGGAAAGCGTCGTCGGCCAAGTCGGCAAGGCCGGAATCACGGTGCTGCGCATCGCTTCCCGGGCCGGCGTCGGCGTCGGGTTCGACAAGGACCAGCGCTACGAGATGAGCGAACGGCACACCGCGACGGCCGACGGCTCAACCAATGGCGCCGCCAAGGCCGGGCGTAACGGCGACGGCACCGAGGACGACGATGGCCGTCCCGCACCGCTGCTGCGCGCGGGGGGCAAGTTCTTCGCGCACGCCGACCAACTGTCGATCCCGCGCGCCTACCGGTATGCGCGCGCGATGGCCCGGTGGTCGCCGACCAGCGGCACCGAAATCGCCGACGCCGCCAGCGGAGCCGCAGAGTTATTGCGCGCACTGGGAATCAGTGACCCGCGCGATTTGGACGTGGACCGACTGTGGGCCGAGCGGCGCGGCCGCGGCGACGAGCGGTGGTGCGAGATCCCGGTGGGCGCCAAACCGAACGGTGAGTTGCAGAACGTCATCATCCGCGCAAAGGACTTCGGCGGCTTCGGTTTCCACTCGGTGGTCATCGGCACCAGCGGCTCGGGCAAGTCGGAGTTCTTCCTGTCGCTGGTCTACGGCATCGCGCTCACACATTCACCGGAGACGTTCAACGTCATCTTCGTCGACATGAAATTCGAGTCGGCGGCCCAGGACATCCTGGGCATCCCGCACGTGGTGGCCGCCCTGTCGAACCTCGGCAAGGACGAGCGACACCTGGCCGAGCGCATGCGCAGGGTCATCGACGGTGAAATCAAGCAGCGCTACGAACTTTTCACGTCGGTGGGCGCCCGCGACGCCAACGACTACGAGGAGATCCGCCTTGCCGGACGCGATCTCCCGCCCGTGCCGGTGCTGCTGGTAATCGTCGACGAATATCTCGAGCTGTTCGCCAACCACGACAAGTGGATCAACCTGATCATTCACATCGGTCAGGAGGGTCGCGGCGCCAACGTCTTCTTCATGCTGGGTGGGCAACGGCTCGACCTGTCGTCCCTGCAAAAAGTCAAGTCCAACATCGCATTCCGGATCGCGCTGCGCGCCGAATCGGGCGATGACAGCCGTGAGGTGATCGGCACCGACGCCGCCTACCACCTGCCGTCGAAGGAAAACGGCTTCGCGCTGCTGAAGGTGGGCCCGCGTGACCTGGAGCCGTTCCGCTGCTTCTATTTGTCGGCGCCCTTCATCGTGCCGAAGAAGGCCGAGGTGGTCAGGACCGTCGACATGACCTTGACGCAGCCCCGGCTCTACAACTGGCAATACCAGCCGCTGGACGAGGCCGACGCCGCCGCGCTGGAAGCCGCGTCGGCGGCCGACGAGGAACCCGACGAATTCCTTTTGCACGAGGACGGTTTCAAGAAAAAGAAGATCGTCGACGTGCTGCGGGAGTCGTTGCACACCGTGCCGCACCGGGCGCCGCGGCGGCCGTGGCTGGAGCCACTGGAGAATCCCGAGCCCGTCGATGCGGTGGTGGCCGGGTGGCGCGGCAAGCCCTGGCACGTCGACTACGGGCGCAACCCGGGCCTGGTGTTCCCGGTGGGCGTCATGGACATCCCCGAGGAATCCAAACAGGTCGTGCATTCCATCGACGCGCTGCGCAGCAACATCATCGTGGTGGGGGCCAAGCAGCGCGGCAAGACCACCACGCTGATGACGCTGATGTGCTCGGCGGCAATGATGTACACCCCGTCGCGGGTGACATTCTTCTGCGTCGGCGGGGCGACCATGGCGCAGATCGGGTCGCTGCCACACATCGCGGACATCGTGTCGCCCAAGGACACCGAGGGCATCGAGCGGATCTTGAGCAGCATGGACGCGTTGATCGATGCCCGTGAGGACGCATTCCGCCGCGCCAACATCGATCTCGACGGTTTCCGGGAACGGCGGTTCGGGCCTGGCAGCGACGGCCTGGGCGGCACCGATCCCAATGATCCGTTCGGCGACGTCTTCGTCGTGGTCGACGACTACGACGACCTCTACACGAAAGACATGATGCTGGGCGATCGCATCATCTCGCTCAGCAGCCGCGGTCCCGAATACGGGGTGCACGTGATGTGCAGCGCCGGTGGCTGGATTCACGGGCAGCGGCAGAAGCTCTTGCAAAACGCCACCGCGCGAATCCAATTGCGGCTCGCCGATCCGGGGGAGAGCCAGATGGGCCAGTCGGCGATCGAGTCGCGCGAGGCGGCCCGGCGAACATTGGACCGCCCAGGGTTCGGTCTGACGGACTCGCTGCACGAACTGTTGGTCGGCGTTCCCGTGGTGGTCGATCCCGCCACCCGCACGCTGGTGGACACCCCGGGCGTCGGCGCCCGTGTCGCCGAAGTCGCCGGCGTCACCAAGCACGCGGTCCTGCAGCGGCTACCGGAACGCGTTGAGCTGAGCGCGATCCTGGCTGCCCACGCCGCCGCGGACGATCTGTCGATCGCGTTCGCGATCGGCGAGCGTCATCAGCTGGGCCCGGTTCCCCTCCGGCTGGCGGAGAGCCCGGGCCTGATGATTCTGGGCCGGCAGGGCTGCGGCAAGAGCTTGTCGCTGGTCGCCATCGGCGAGGCGGTGATGAGCCGGTTCAGCCCGGAGGAGGCCCAGCTCACGCTGATCGACCCCAAGGCCGCCCCGCACGGGTTGCGTGACCTGCATGCACCCGGTTACGTGCGTGCCTACGCCTACGACCAGGACGAGATCGACCGCGTCATCACCGAGCTCGCCCAGGAGATCCTGCTGCCGCGGCTGCCACCCAAGGGCCTGAGCCAGGAGGAGTTGCGCGCGCTCAAGCCATGGGAAGGGACTCGGCATTTCGTGCTCATCGACGACGTCCAAGACCTGCGGCCGGCGCAGGCGCAGAGTTATCCCGCGACGGCTCCCGTCGGGGCGGCGCTGTGGATGCTGATGGAACGCGCGCGCCAGATCGGGCTGCACGTTTTCACCACCCGCAACAGCACCAACTGGGCGACGCTGCAGATGGACCCGTGGATGCGCTATCAAACGTCGGCGAAGGTCGCGCAGCTTTATATGGACAACGATCCGCAAAACAAGATCAACCGGCTTCTTCGCGCTCAAGCCTTGCCGCCGGGGCGCGGATTGTTGGTGACGGACGAAGCCGACGTCGAGGGGATTTTGGTCGGTATGCCGTCCGCGATCGCCGCGAAATAGTCGGCGCAAGTTGGGTCCCATTACGGCCGAATGCGGTCGGCGGGTGAAAATGCCAATTTCAGTTAGACCGGTGCTGAACTGGCAACCTCCCAGCACTTGTCGGCGCCCCGGACGCAACCTTGGGTGACGCGTTACGGGAGTGGCAATAGCGATATTTGGGGTGCCAGTGGCATTAATTAGACGCAAGTACAATTGCGCGCTGGGCGCCGCCGGTTGGTGAATTGCTACCAGCGAGATCTGCGGATAAAAATTGTGAATACGCGATCTGCGTTCAGGCACTAGACTTGCCCGCATTCGCAGGGATCGGCTGCGAGATCGTTCGGAGGGAAATATGTCGTTTGTCGTACCGCCGGAAGCTGTTTTGAGCTCAGCCGGGGCCGAATCGGCCGTCAGCGCCGAGGTTGAGGGGGCGGCCGCGGCGGCCGCGCCGGCGCTGCTGGGCACCACGCCCATGGGCAATGACCCTGACTCGGCTCTCTTCGCCGCGGCACTGAACGCATGCGGGGGTGCCTACCTGGGCGTGGTGCAGGAGCACGCGGTGCAGCGGGGATTGTTCGCCGGAACGCAGAACATCGCGGCCTGCGTCTACACCGCCACCGAGGCCGCGCGCGCGTTGACGCTCGGGCTGTAAGCGACACCCATGCCCGATCCGGGGTGGGCGGCGCGTCCACCCGAAGCCAACGACCTTCTGCTCAAGACCGGGACCGGCGTGGCCACCATGTTGGCCAACCAAGCCGCCTGGACGGCCTTGGGCGCCAGTCACCACGCTTCGGCCAGCGCGTCGATGATCAATACCGTCGTGACCTCCGCAAGCTGGACCGGGGTGGGGTCGGCGGGTTCGGCCGCGAGCGCCACCGCGCTCAACGCGTCGCTGCACGGATTGGCCGGCTGGGTCGACGTCAAGCCGGCGGTGGTCGCGGCCGCGATCTCGGCCTACCAGATGGCCAACGCCGCCATGCGTCCGGCGCCGGAGTGCAACGCCAACCGTGACGAGGAGGCGGCCGACAACATCGCCAATCCCAGCGTGCTGTGGACGCTGACGCCGCGGATCATCTCGCTCGACACGGAGTACTTCGGCGTGATGTGGCCCAACAACTCCGCGGTCGGCGCCAGTTACGGTGCCATTCTCGCCGGGCTGGCCGAAAGCCTGGCGATCCCGCCTCCGCTGGCGACCATGGGCGCCTCACCCGCCGCCCCGGCGGAAGCGGCGGCGACGGTCGGGGAGGCGGCCGGCGATGCGGCGGCGGGCGACGGGATGCGCGCCGCGTTCCAGGGAGTCCAGACGGGTACGCAGGGTGCCGGCCAGGCGGCGTCGGGCGGCCCGGACATGGGCGGCCAAGTGAGCACCTTCATGCAACCGCTGCAGTCGATGATGGGTGCGGTCCCGCAGGCGCTGCAGGCGCCGTCGCAGCTGATGCAGGCGCCGATGAGCGCGATGCAGCCGCTGCAATCGATGATGGGCATGTTCGCCAATCCGGGCGCACTGGGTGCGGGCGCGGGGGCACCCGCCTCGGCGGTCAGCGCGGTGTCCGCGGCGCCGAGTGCGGCGGCCGGTGTCGGCGGTGGCGGGGCCTCGCTCGGCGGCGCCGGTGTGCCCGCGACCACCTTCACTCGCCCGGTCAGCGCGTTCGAGCCCGGCAGCAGTGGGCGCCCGGTCGGGCTACGTCCAAGTGGGGCACTGGGCGTCGAGTCGGTGCGGTCCCCGACGACAACAACGCCGGCGGCCGGCGGCACCGGAGTCGGCGGCATGCCGGTGGGCCATGCGGCCGGCGGCCACGGCGGGTCGCACAAGAAGAACGAGCAACCCGCGACGGTGCGCGTGGTCGACGAGAGACTCTGAAAAGGCCTGCTCACAGGGTGAATCGACACATCGGGACAGCCGCCATACACTTCGACGCAACCCGAGAAACCAACGGGAACAACACAATAAAGAAAAACGCCTAACCGGATAAGGAGAAATCAACCGTGTCAATTGTTGTCGATGCCAACGTGCTGCGAAGCACCAGCGATGCGATTCAAGCGCACATGGAACACGCGATCGCGATCGCGCAGGGCTACTTGGCCAACCAAGAAAATGTCATGAATCCGTCCACCTGGTCCGGCGACGCGGTCGTCGCCTCGCACATGACGGCGTCCGAAGTTTCCAACGACCTCAACAAGGTCTTGACGGGCGGCACCCGCCTGGCCGAGGGCCTCAAGCAGGCCGCGGCCCTGATGGAAGCCCACGAGGCCGATTCACAGCACGCGTTCCGCGCGCTGTTCGGCGGCTCCGCACAAAACCTCGCTTAACTGCCAACCCATTTCGCTTCAGAGAGGACATCACCATGACAGGCCCCATCGCTTACAACCCGGGCCCGGTGGCCGACTTCGCGGCCGACGTCGGTTCCCGCGCCGGTCAGCTCGACGCCATTCACGCCGACGTTGCCAACAAGACCAACTCGCTGCAGGAGTTCTTCGCCGGCCACGGCGCGACGGGGTTCTTCGACGCGCAGTACCAGATGCTGTCGGGACTGCAGGGCCTCATCGACACGGTGCGCCAGCACGGCCAGACGACCGGCCACGTGCTCGACGCGGCGATCCAGACCGACACCAACATCAGCCACCTTTTCTGAAATCGCCTGCCCCAGCGGCACTGTCGTGTCCAGGGGCGGAGACCAAGGTGGGGCGCCCACGCCTCGCATGTGCCCCACCTTCGGTGTGCCCGGCGACCTGTCTGAGGTGAAAGCGGCTTGCTGACAACGACAATCGACGGCCTGTGGGTGTTGCAGGCGGTGACCGGCGTCGAGCAGCTGTGCCCCGAGCTCGGCCTGCGGCCGTTGCTGCCTCGGCTGGAAACCCCAGAGCTGGCGCTGCGCCACCCGGTGGTCGCGGAACTGAAAGCCTGCGGTGCCCTCGACGAGGCCGGCAACGCGGACCCGATGATCCGGGAATGGTTGACCGTGCTGCTGCGGCGCGACCTCGGGTTGCTGCTGCACATCAACGTGCCGGGGCGGGATCCGACGCGCGCGGCAATCTGCCGGTTCGCCACCTGGTGGGTGGTGTTGGAACGCCACGGCGACCTCGTGCGGCTCCATCCGGCCGGCACCGCCAGCGAGGCGGCCACGGCCACGGAACTCGTGGTGGGGCAAGTCGAGCGATTGTGCGGCGTGGCGGAAGCCGCGCCGCTCCGGCCGGTCACCGTGGACACCAAGGAGCTGCTGGAGTCGGTGCACGACGCCGCCAGCCTGAAATCATTTCTGCTCAGGCAGCGCTTGGACGTCGACCAGCTGCACATCGTCACCATGGCCGCCGATCCGGGGCGGTCGGCCTCGGCGGCCATCGTGGCGGTGCAGGCCGGTGTCGGCCCGGACAAAACGGCCCGATTGGCGATCGGGGAGTCGGCCGTGGCCATCGTCGACACCGCCGCCGGCCGGCTGTGCGTCGAAGGCATGACGTCGGGTGGGCGGCGCTACCAGGTCCTGTCACCGGGATCGCGCAGCGACATCAGTGCGGCGGTGCAGCGGCTCATCCAGAACCTGCCCGCCGGCGAGGAGTGGTACTCCTACCGGCGCGTGGTTTGACCCACGCCGCAAAAGTGTCCGTTACACCAATCACGGGAATGGTAAAGCCCAACTCGGTTCTAATGCACTTCGCGGTTTAGTGGACGGGGAAACGGACTATCGCGAATCGTGTTAGCATCGACGGTCGTGACGACACCTTGGAATGACCCCAATATGTTTGACGAAGAGAGGCTTGGGCGGGGGGATCCGTCAGCGGTGCGCCACCGGGATTCGGTATCGGACACCATGCGTATCACCGATTTAGCCGCCCCCCGAAAAATTCCCCCGGGTTCGGGTTGGCGGAAATTCATTTACGGCCTTTCGTTCCATAAAATAAACCTCGGAGAATCGCCGGGCGAACGCCATTATCGCGAATTAAAGGAACGCATCCGTAGGCACATTCGGCGGCAATTTGTCATCACGCTGGTCTCCGGCAAGGGCGGCGTGGGGGTGTCGACGATGGCCGCGTGCATCGGGGGTGTGTTCCGCGAATGCCGGCCCACCAACGTGATCGCAATCGATGCGGTGCCGGGCTTCGGCACCCTGGCGGACCGGATCGACGAATCGCCGCCCGGTGACTACACCGCGATCATCAACGACACCGACGTGCAGGGTTACGCGGACATCCGCGAACACCTGGGGCAGAACGCGGTCGGGCTCGACGTGCTGGCCGGCAACCGGACGTCGGACCAGCCGAGGCCGCTGGTGCCGGCGATGTTCGCCGGGGTGCTGGCGCGGCTGAGGCGGACCCACAACGTCATGGTGGTCGACACCGCCCCCGACCTTGAACACCCGGTCATGAAAACCGTCCTGGACAACACCGACACCCTGGTGTTCGTCTCCGGCATCACCGCGGACCGGTCCCGGCCGGTACTGCGCGCCATCGACTTCCTCAGCGCGCAGGGCTATCACGAGCTCGTGTCGCACAGCACCGTGATCATCAACCACACCGACAGCGCCGTCGACAAGGACGCCCTGGCCTACTTGACCGAGCGGTTCACCAAGGTCGGCGCGACGGTGGAGGTGATGCCGTTCGATCCGCACCTCGCCAAGGGCGGGATCATCGACACGGTCCACGAGCTGAAGAAGAAGTCGCGGCTGCGGCTCTTCGAGATCACCGCCGGGCTCGCCGACAAGTACGTGCCCGAAGCAGGCGCCGAGAGGGCCCAGCAGTGACGTCGCCCCACAAGGTCGCCTTCCCGGCGCGGTGCGCAGTCAACATCTCCTATGACAAGCACCTGTGCTCGCAGGTGTTCCCCGCGGGAACACCGGTGGAAGGCTTCTTCGAGGGCATGGTGGAGCTGCTCAGCGACGACCTGAAGCGCAAGGGTTTCGACGGCGTGGCCCTGCCGCCGGGCAGCTACGAGCTGCACAAGGTCAATGGGGTACGCCTGGACGTCAACAAGAGCCTCGACGAGCTCGGCGTCCAAGACGGTGACACGCTGGTGTTGGTGCCTCGGGTCGATGGGGAATCCTTTGAGCCGCAGTATGAGTCGCTGTCGACGGCCTTGGCGGCCATGGGCAAGTGGCTCGGCCGCGACGGCGGCGACCGGATGTTTGCTCCGGTGACGGCGCTGACCGCCGCCCATACCGCGATTGTGATCGCGGTGATGGCGGCCGCTGTGGTGGTGGGCCTGACACTGCGGCAACGGACCGTCAGCGACAGCCTGATCCCGGCGGCCGTTGGCGGCGCGGTCGGGCTGCTCCTGGCCATCGCCGCGGTCGTCGTGTTCACGGGATGGCCGCAGCGCCGTGACATGTTCAGCGGATTCGCCTGGCTGACGGTGCTTTTGGTTGCCGTTGCGGGGAGCTGCGCGCCCCCCGGAAAGCTGGGGGCGCCGCACGCAATGATCGGACTGGTCGTCGTGATCCTGGGCGCCATCGCGATCAGCGTGGCGACGCGGAAACGGTGGCAGACCGCGGCGGCGACGGCGGTGGTGACCGTGTGCGGGATCATGGCCGGCGTGGCCGCCGCCCGGATGTTTCGGCCGGTGTCGGTGCAGGTGCTGTCGATCTGCGTGCTGTTCGGTCTGCTGGTGCTGGTGCGAATGGCGCCGACGATCGCGCTGTGGGTGGCGAGGGTGCGGCCGCCGCACTTCGGATCCATCACCGGACGCGACCTGTTCGCGCGCCGCGAGGGCATGCCGGTGGACACCGTGTCGCCGGTGAGCGCCAACGAAACCGAGGACGAGGACGACGAACTGACCGACATCACCGCCCGCGGGGCCGCGATCGCCGCGTCGGCGCGGTTGGTCAACGCGGTTCAGGTGGGCCTGTGCGCCGGGGTGTCGACGGTGTTGCCCTTCGCGGTGTGGGGCGTCCTGGCGCCGGGTCGCCGTTGGGCGTGGCTGGCCCTGCTCGTGGCCGGACTGGTGGTGGGCATCTTCATCACCCAGGGCCGCGGATTTGCGGCCAAATACCAGGCGGTCGCCCTGGTATGCGGGGCATGCGCGGCGGTATGCGCCGGTGTCGTCAAGTACGCGCTGACCGGGCCGAGGAACCTCGAGACCGGGCTGATCTGGCCGGTGGCGCTGGTCGTCGCCTTCGCCGCGCTGGGTTTGGCCGCGGCGCTTTTGGTGCCCGCGACGCGGTTCCGGCCGTTGATCCGGTTGACCGTCGAATGGCTCGAGGTGTTGGCCATGATCGTCTTGCTGCCGGCCGCCGCGGCGCTGGGAGGGCTGTTCACGTGGCTTCGCCACTGATACCGGTGTGCACCCGCGCCGCCGCTGTCGTCGCAACCCTGAGCCTGATCGCGGTTACGGGCAATATTCCTGCTGCCCAAGCTATTTCACCACCCAAAGTCGATCCGGCGGCGGTGCCGCCGG
>NZ_LZJH01000083.1:0-1109 GCF_001666745.1 Mycobacterium sp. E2699
CCGACCCCAACTGGGTGGCCGCCGCCGCGGCCACACCTCGATAGCCGACCATCGCCGACACGTCCTGGGCCCACATCGCCTCGTAGTCGGATTCCACAGCCGCAATCGCGGGAGCGTTGAAACCGAACAGGTTGGAGTTCACCAACGACACCAGGTTGGAGCGGTTGGCCGACACCACCACCGGATGCACCGTCGCCGCCAACGCCGACTCAAACGCACCGGCCACCGCTTTGGCCTGCGCGGCCGCACTCGCAGCTTGAGACGCCGCCGAGGTCAACCACGCCGAATACGGAACGGCTGCGGCGGCCATCGCCGCGGATGCAGGACCCTGCCACGCGTGACCAGCCAACGCCGAGGTCACCGAGGAAAACGATCCCGCGGCCGCACTCAACTCATCGGCCAGCCCGTCCCACGCCGCAGCGGCCGCCAACATTGGCGCTGACCCGGCACCGGAGAACATCCGGGACGAATTGATCTCCGGCGGGAGCACCAAAAAGCTCATGACCGCGGTCCCTTCTCAGCAGCGAGCCCCGGGAGCCAAAGTGTGCCGTTGCTCGGGTTCGCACGCAACCGCGACTGCGAGCGCTTGATCCCTGCGGTCCGGTCCGCAACGATCGTGCGGCGGCCGGGATTGGATTCCCGCCTAACGGGGTATGGGGCAGGCCGGAGAATGTACGTTGCTCCAGTGGCTGCTGAAGGTCTGATCAACGACGATCGAGGGGAGCAGTGATGAACTTTTCGGTGTTTCCGCCCGAGGTCAACTCGGTGCTCCTGCTTGATGGGCCGGGCCCGGGGCCGATGCTGGAGGCGGCGGCGGCCTGGGACGGGATCCGCAGTGAGTTGAGCGCGGCGGCAAGCGCATTCAGCTCCGTGACCTCGGACCTGGCCGGGCAGGCCTGGCAGGGCCCGTCGGCGGCGTCCATGACCAACGCGGCCGCCGGGTACGTGGACTGGCTGGGCGGGGCGGCCGCGCAAGCCGAGCAGTCGGCGGCCCAGGCGCGGGCGGCGGCCGTCGCCTACGAGGCCGCGCTGGCGACCATCGTGGACCCCGGGTCGATCACGGCCAATCGCGGCCAGCTGGTGTCGCTGGTGAACTCCAACCTCGGCAC
>NZ_LZJH01000084.1:0-97966 GCF_001666745.1 Mycobacterium sp. E2699
CGTCGCGAGCAGTCACCTGCGCGTCGGCAGCTTCCAGTACGCCGCGTCGCTCGCGACGCGGGCCTGCTGCGGCGCCGGGCAGCGGCGTCTCGCGCTGCACCGGGCGTCCGGTGGCCACCACGGCCAGCGATCGTGTCGTCGGGACGCCCAGGGCGTGCATCGCCTCGCTGACGATGTATTCGCGCAGCATCGGGCCGACCGCCGCCAGGCCGTCGCCGCCGCGCGCGAAGGGCGTGGGCCCCGACCCCTTCAGGTGCAGGTCGCGCAGGCTCCCGTCGTCGCCGACGAGTTCGCCGAGTAGCAGTGCCCGCCCGTCGCCCAGTCGGGGCACGTAGCCGCCGAACTGGTGTCCGGCGTAGGCCTGCGCCACCGGCGCGGCGCCGTCGGGCACCAGGTTGCCGACCAAAAACCGCAGCCCGTCGGCACTGCGCAGCCAGGCGCCGTCGAGGCCGAGCTGGCCGGCCAATCGGTCGTTGACCACGAGGGGCCGCAATTCGGGAGTCGCCTCGGCCTGCCAGCGCACGGCCAACTCCGGCAATTCGCGGAAGAACCGGTCGTGCAGGGCGACGGTTGTCTCCGGTGTGACGCTCACTCCACCGACACTACGGAACGCCCGGGCCTATCCGACGGCTTGCCGGATGAGGTCGCGGGCGCGGTCGAGCATTGAGGCGAACGGACCGACGGCGAAATTCAGCTTCGCCGATTCCACGCCCGGGTGCGGGCGGGTCGGCGCGATGGCCTCCGCCGCGCGCACCGCCGAACCCATCCGCTTGAGGTCGTCGGCGTCGACTTTGCGCTCCAGCACGGGAAATTCGTCATCCTCCTCATGCCGGGCGTGGTCGAGCACCGCGTCACGCAGCTTGGTGAGTTCGTCGATGAACTGTTGCGACGTGATGTCGAGTTTCTCGATCGCTGAGAGCAGCTCCTTGGCTTCGTGCTCCTCCTGCAGGCGGGCGTCGACGATGCCGTCGCCGGCGTCGGCCTCGCGGCGCACCCGGGGGTGCACCACCATCTCCTCAGCCGTCTCATGGACGGCCAGCAGCTGGCGCAACTCTACGAAGGGCTTCTCGCGCGCCTTGGGATCCGAAGCGTGCAGCACTTCTTCGAACATGTCCTCGATGAGGTTGTGTTGCGCTTTGAGGAATGCGACGACTTCCTCTGGTGATTGGACAATCATGTCGGCCATCGCCGATACCTCCAGTGATAGGGGAATGGAAGAAATACCCGGCGGGGGTCCGGGTAAACGCGGCGAGCCCCCGTCAGACGCCTGAGCATCCGACGGGGGCGTCGGCCTGGACCGCTAGACGCCGCGCCCGGGCGTCGTGGTTGTCCCGAGGCCGGTGACGGCGTCGGTGTCCTTGCGCCGCTTCAGCCCAACGAGTCCGCCCAGCCCGAGCAGGCCGAGCAGCCCCCACAAGCCGTTGTTGTTGTCACTGTGCTGGTCATTGTTGTTGTCCGCCAACGTCGTTGTGGTCGACGACGGCGCCGGTGCGGCCTGGGTGGTGGCGTTGGCGACGCCGGCTCCACCGAACAGCAGCGCCCCGGTGGCGGAAATGACTGCAATGGTCTTACGCATGTTTGCTCCTTGAGTGGTCGTCTCGACCGAGGGGTAACCGAGAACGCGTTGGGGACCAGTCGCCTCTAGCCCTTGCGACAAGCGACGCGAGACGAAGGTCCCTGGCGTCGCAACGGATGGGCTACCCGGCGCGCCGGCGATGAAACCTCGCCCGAGCACGCTTGGCGCGTGGCCTGGTGCGACCACGCTCCCCAACTGCCATCATTTGCTGATGGACGACCCCCGGCAGCGCATCGCCGACCTGGAACGCCGGCTGGCCGACGCCAGGGCGGCCGCCCGCGGCGAGAACCAACCCGTCGAGCAGCCGGTCTCCGCCGCGCAGCTGACGCCCGGTGTGCGCCCCGCCTACGCCGCGCCCCAGCGCAAGCGCCGCGGGGCCGATTTGATCGGGCCGGTCATCGCGGTGCTCGGCGGGGGGATCGGCCTCTGCGTCGGCGGAGCGGCGGCGGTGACCGCGCTGATCCCCTCGACGGCGCTGTGGATGAGTCCCATCGTCTGCCGCAGCGGATATGAAATGACCTACAACACCTCGCACTACAGCTACAAGCCGGGCCAGTCCGGGACCACTGTCAGCTTCCAGTGCGTCGGCGACGGCGACTATTACGACGTCAACGACTTCGCGGTCTTCGTGCTGCAGTCCCTGCTTGTCGCGGTCGTCCTGGTCGTCGCGCTCGCCCTGGGTCGACTGCTATGGCGCCGCTCGCACAAGCCCGCCTGATCGGCGGTTCGCCATGCGGCTACCGTTTAACAAACACCAGCTAGCACCCACGGAATGAAGATGGCGACAGATCAGATGCATGAACAGGTCGACGACCAGGCGCCGGATCCCTCGGACATCGGCTGGCGCATCGACCCCGTTCTCGCCCGCAGCTGGCTGCTGGTCAACGGCGCGCATGCCGACCGGTTCCAGGCGGCGGCGCATTCCCGCGCCGACATCGTCGTTCTCGACATCGAGGACGCGGTCGCGCCGAAAGGCAAGCAGGCGGCCCGCGAGAACGTCGTGCGCTGGCTCAGCTCGGAAAACACCGACTGGGTCCGCATCAACGGGTTCGGCACGCCGTGGTGGGCCGACGACCTGGCGGCGCTGGCCGAGACCCCGGTCGGCGGGGTGATGCTGGCGATGGTCGAATCGGTGGACCATGTCACCGAGACCGCCCAGCGACTGCCCAACGTGCCGATCGTGGCGCTGGTCGAAACCGCCCGGGGCCTGGAGCGCATCACCGAGATCGCCGCGGCCAAGGGCACCTTCCGGCTGGCCTTCGGCATCGGTGACTTCCGCCGCGACACCGGCTTCGGGGAAGACCCCACCACCCTGGCGTACGCCCGGTCGCGCTTCACGATCGCGGCCAAGGCGGCCAACCTGCCGAGCGCCATCGATGGGCCGACGATCGGCTCCAACGCCCTGAAGCTGATCGAGGCCACGGCGGTTTCCGTGGAGTTCGGCATGACGGGCAAGATCTGCCTCACCCCGGACCAGTGCGCGGTGGTCAACGAGGGGCTGTCCCCGTCGCAGGACGAGATCTCTTGGGCCAAAGAGTTTTTCGCTGAGTTCGAACGTGACGGCGGGGAGATTCGCAACGGCTCCGACCTACCGCGGATTGCGAGGGCCACGAAGATCCTCGAACTGGCCCGCGCCTACGGCATCGAAGTGTCGGAGTTCGACGACGAAGAACGCGTTCACTCGCCCGCCCCGTCGGACACCTATCACTACTAGGCAGGGAACAGGTTCGATGAGCGACGCCGTGGACTTTCACTTCGACCCGATGTGCCCGTTCGCCTACCAGACCTCGCTGTGGATCCGGGATGTTCGCGACCAGCTCGGCATCACCGTCGATTGGCGATTCTTCAGCCTCGAGGAGACCAACAGGTCCGAGGGCCAAAAGCACCCCTGGGAACGCCAGTGGTCCTACGGCTGGTCGCTGATGCGGATCGGGGCGCTGCTGCGCCGAACGGACATGGCGCTGCTGGACCGGTGGTACGCCGCGATCGGACGCGAGCTGCACACGTTGGGCGGCAAGCCACACGACCCCGCGATTGCGCGAAAACTGCTGGGCGACATCGGCGTCGACCCCGCGATTCTCGATGAGGCGTTGGAGGACTCCACCACCCACGACGACATTCGCCAGGACCACCAGCGCGTCGTCGATGCGGGCGGATTCGGTGTGCCGACGCTGTTCTTGGCGGGACAGTGCCTGTTCGGTCCGGTGTTGGTCAACCCGCCGACCGGTCAGCCCGCCCTGACGCTGTGGAGCGTCGTGACCGGCATGGCCGAGCTGCCGCACGTCTACGAACTGCAGCGGCCCAAGGCGCCGGCCGATCTCGACCTCATCGGGCGAAGCCTGCGTCCCTACCTCGATGGGCGGGATTGGGTCAGCATCAACCGCGGTGAAGTCGTCGACGTGGAGCGCCTCACCAATCAAGGCTGAGCTACGCCGCGTGCTTCGCGAGCGTGACGGCGATGCGCAGTTCGGTCTCGCTGACGTCGATTGCAGGTGCCCGCGGCGGGGCGGCCGATCGGTAGGTATGCCCGGTCGGTGTGGTGAATTCGGCTGTGTGCGTGTGCTTTTCGTCGACCATGGTGCGCACCCGCCAGCCGGCGGCTTCCTTGGTGTAGTTGCAGGCCGCGCAGGAGCCCAGGCCGTTGTCGGCGGTGGTGGGCCCGCCGCGGGCCCAGGGCTGCGCGTGGTCACGGTGGCGGATGGGCGCGTCGCAATAGGGCGTGCGGCAACGTTGATCTCGCAGCTCGATGAAGCTTGCCAGGCCGCGCGGGAAGAGCCGCGCCCGTGACTCCATGGTCACCAGCGCCCCGGCCGCCGGGTGGGCGTAGAGCCTGCGCAGGGTGGCCCGCGAGCGCCGGTCGCTGACGGCGCCGGCGACCAGCGATCGCGCGACCGCCGCCGGAATAGGCCCGTAGCCGCCGAGGTCGGCCGGTGTGTCGGCGCCGCCCAGCAGCGTTTCGTCGGTGAGGACCAAATTGACCGCGATGGGGGTCGGGACCGCCGCCGGGCGCCCGGTGACCCGTTCGACCAGCGTGTCGGCCATGACCTGTCCGCGCGAGCGGTCATCGAAGGTGGTGTCGGCGGACCGCTTGAGAGCCGCGAACACCGAAACGCCTTGTGTGACCGGCAACAACGCGGTCACGTACGTCATCGTGTCGGGTGCGGGCCGGATGGTGACCGTGCGCTCGTTCTCGGCCTTGGCCGCGCGCTCGACCACGGCGTGCGGGTCCAACCGGTAGGCGATCGCCTTGGCGGCGGCGGCCACCCGCGCGTCACCCATCCCGTCCAGGCCGGCCGGGTCGGCGCACATCTCGGCGTCCAGCCTGCGGCGGTCCTCGACGTCCAGGCAGGCGCTTTCGCGCACGATCAGGGTGGCCCGCCATTCCGAGAGCGCCCCGCACTCCAGCGCGGCCAGTGTGTGCGGCATCTCGTGCACCAGCGCCTTGGCGAAACCCAGGTGCCGCCCACCGCGGGCCGGGGAGTCCCGCCGCGCCAGGGCGATCTCGCTGGCCACACCGCGTCCGCGGCGCGCCGCGGGAACGCCTGCGGCCGCTTCGGCGGCCCTGCGCTCGATATCCAGGGCGACCGCCAGCCGGGCCTGATCCGCGGCCGCAGCGGACTTGACCCTCTCCAACTCGGCGATGCGCTCTATCAGCGCCGATTGTCGATCGTCGAACATGTGTTCGAGTATACCTGACCGGCCGACAAGATGCCGTTACGCTGGCTGCATGGGCCGAATCCGGGTCGCGCGCGTGTACGAGGAGGCCGATCCCGACGACGGCCAGCGCATCCTGGTGGACCGCATCTGGCCCCGCGGGTTCCGCAAGGACGATCCGCGGGTCGGCAAGTGGTGCAAGGACGTCGCGCCGTCGAAGGAACTTCGCGAGTGGTACCACCATGACCCTGGAAAGTTCGATCAATTCGCCGCGCGCTACGCCGACGAACTGCACGACAGCTCGGCGTTGGCGGAGCTGCGAAAGCTGACCAAGCGCGGCGCCGTGACCCTGGTGACGGCCACCCGCGAAGTCGACGGCAGTCACGCCGCGGTCCTGGCGGAGCTGCTCACGAGCCGGTGATCCGCGGGCGGCTCGGTAGGCTGGTCGGTGGATATGACCGAACCCGAAGTGATCTTGCCGCGGGAACTGGCCAACATCAGCGATGAGGTGCGTCAGGTGCCCCCGCCGCCCAGCACGGCTGAGGTTCCCGAGCCCTACGCTTTCCGGCTCGCCGACCCGGACGCCGACGCGGAGATGGTCGCCGAGTGGATGAGCCGGCCCGCGCTCGCCGAGGCCTGGGAATCCGCCTGGCCGGCCGAGCGCTGGCATCGCTACCTGGGCGCGCAACTGGACGGTGAGTATTCGCGACCGTTTTTCGCCAGTCTGGATGGGCAAGACCGCGCCTACATCGAATTGTACCGAGCCGCAAAGGATTCCATTGCCACCCGGTATGAAGCCGATCCCTACGACTTGGGGATCCACGCGGCCATCGCCGACGAAGGGCTGGTGAACCAGGGCATCGCCCGGTACGTGCTGCCGCATTTCGTGGCCAGCGTGCTGGGCCAGGAGCCGTTGTGCCGCCGGATCATGTTCGATCCCGACCACCGCAACAAGACGGCACGGCGATTCTGCGAGCGCGCCGGCTGCGCATTCCTCGGCGAGCACGACATGTCGAATCGGCGTATGGCGCTGTTCGCGCTGCCCCGCACACCCGGGGACGTGCCCAGGCTTCGCGCCACCTGATCACTGCTGGGCGACCCATTGCCCGAATGTCGCGGCGGCGATGCCGAGCGCGACGCTGACGACGATGTTGGCCAGCGCCGTCCAGGTTTGGCGCTCCTCGCCGAGGCGCTGCGTCTCCAGCATCCAGGTGGAAAAGGTGGTGTAGGCGCCGACGAACGCCGTCCCGGCCAGCAGCGCCGCGTCCCTGCTCAACACCAGGCCCCCGAGGAAACCGAGCAGCGCGGCGCCGCTGACGTTCACCGCGAGCGTCCCGAACGGAAAGGCCCGGGCCGCTCGCCGGGCCACCGCACCGTCGATCACGAAGCGCAGCACCGACCCGAAGCCGCCGACGAGCGCTACGCCGGTCCACAGCAAGGCCGTTGATATCCCGGTCATCGACGGACTCGTACCCGGCGAACCAAAGCGGTCGCCAGGTACACGGCCAGCAATCCCAACACGATGCTGCTGGTGGTGTATGCGGCGGCCTTGACCCAATGGCCGTGCTGAATCATGGTCACGGTCTCGACCTGCATCGTCGAGAAGGTGGTCAACCCGCCGCAGAGTCCGGTGCCGAGCAGGGGTCGCCGGTAGCTCGACAGCGGCAGCCGCTCGAGCAGGCGGGTCGTGAAGTAGCCGACCAGAAACGCGCCGACGATGTTGGCCGTGAAGGTGGACCACGGCCAGTGCTCCGCGTCGCGGATGACGAGGGTGTTCAACGCCGCGCGGGTTAGAGTACCGATCGCACCACCGACGAAAACCGCGGCCAACTCGCGATAGTCGTGTGCCACGGTCGGTTTCCCTTCGGTGTGCGAGTGCTGCGCTTAGCAGCGTAGGGGGTCGACTTACCAGAAGGTGAACCCGGGAAGTACCCGAGAAGTCCAAGGCGGCGGGGCGCGCCGGGCACGGGCAGAATTGGTGACCATGGCCCACCCGCGCGCCGGTCAGCCGGCCCAGCCCGAAGACCTCGTCGATCTGCCCCACCTGGTCACCGCGTACTACTCGATCGAACCCGACCCGGAGGACGTCGCCCAGCAGGTGGTGTTCGGCACGTCGGGTCACCGCGGGTCGGCGCTGGCCGGGGCGTTCAACGAGGCCCACATCCTGGCTATCACCCAGGCTATCGTCGAGTATCGCCGGACCCACGGCACCACCGGGCCGCTGTTCATCGGCCGTGACACGCATGGTCTTTCCGAGCCGGCGTGGGTGTCGGCGCTCGAGGTGCTGGCCGCCAACGACGTTGTGGCGATGATCGATTCGCGCGACCGTTACACCCCGACGCCGGCGGTCAGCCACGCCATCCTGACCTACAACCGAGGCCGCACCGACGCGCTTGCCGACGGCATCGTCGTCACGCCGTCGCACAACCCGCCGTCCGACGGCGGTTTCAAGTACAACCCGCCCAACGGCGGGCCCGCCGACACCGACGCAACCAACGCAATTGCCAAGCGCGCCAACGAGATTCTGCGCAGCGGGTCGGGCGTGCAGCGGGTGCCGCTGGCCCGCGCGCTGCAGGCCGTCCAGCGCTACGACTACCTGGGCACCTACGTCGACGACCTGCCCAACGTGGTCGACGTCGACGCGATCCGCGCGGCCGGGGTGCGGATCGGCGCCGACCCGCTCGGCGGCGCCAGCGTCGACTATTGGGGCGAGATCGCGCAGCGGCACGGGCTGGACCTGACCGTGGTCAATCCGCTGGTCGACGCGACGTGGCGGTTCATGACGCTCGACCACGACGGCAAGATCCGGATGGATTGCAGTTCGCCGGACGCGATGGCTGGGCTCATTAACGTGATCGCCACCTCGGACCGCTATCAGATCGCCACCGGCAACGACGCCGACTCCGACCGCCACGGCATCGTCACCCCCGATGCGGGCCTGCTGAACCCGAACCACTACCTGGCGGTGGCCATCGACTACCTCTATACGCACCGCCCGTCGTGGCCGGACGGCATCGCCGTCGGCAAGACGGCGGTCAGCTCGTCGATCATCGACCGCGTGGTCGCCGGCCTGGGCCGCAAGCTGGTCGAGGTGCCGGTCGGGTTCAAGTGGTTCGTCGACGGCCTGATCGGCGGCACGATCGGTTTCGGCGGCGAGGAGTCGGCCGGGGCGTCGTTCCTGCGGCGCGACGGCTCGGTGTGGACCACCGACAAGGACGGCATCATCCTGGCGCTGCTGGCTTCCGAGATCCTGGCCGTCACCGGCCTGAGCCCGTCGCAGCGATATGACGAGCTGACCGCGAAGTACGGCACGCAGTTCTACGCGCGGGTCGACGCGCCGGCCGATCGTGAGCAGAAGGCCCGGCTTTCCCGGCTGTCGGCCGAGCAGGTGACCGCGACCGAGGTGGCCGGGGAGCCGATCACCGCGAAATTGACCGCCGCCCCCGGCAACGGGGCCCCGCTCGGCGGGCTGAAGGTGACGACGGCCAACGCGTGGTTCGCCGCCCGTCCGTCCGGCACCGAGGACGTCTACAAGATCTATGCCGAGTCCTTCAACGGGCCCGAGCACCTGGCCGAGGTGCAGAAGGCCGCGCGCGATGTGGTCAATCAGGTGATCGGGTAATCGCCTGACCAGCGGCTTTGAACCCATCTTGCCAGTGGTGTAGCTTCGATTGGCACGACTTGGGGCTATGGCGCAGCTGGTAGCGCACCACACTGGCAGTGTGGGGGTCAGGGGTTCGAGTCCCCTTAGCTCCACTCATCGAAGTTTGAGGCAGATGTCTGGCTCTCGTTTGCCGCACTGCAACTGCCGCGAGCGGATTGTCCTATTTTTTGTGCTGTCCAGATGAACGGCTTTGGTTATCGAACTGCCCCGCGGTCGGCCAAGCAAGTGATCGAGTCAGACGGCCCGTGATAGGCACGGTACGTGACCGAGCCGCCGCTCCTCCTTGCACTGGACTTGACTGGCACGTTCGCTTTCGGACTGAACGGGGCGCTGACCGCGGTGCGCGCGGTGCGACTCGACATCGTCGGCGTGGTAACCCTCGGCTTGATCACAGCGGTGGGTGGCGGTGCGCTTCGAGATGTTCTCATCGGTGACATACCGCCAGCCACATTCAGGGATTGGCGGTACTTCACACTTGCCATTGGCGGTGGCTTGATTGCGTTTGCGCTGAGCAAGTGGCTCGATCGGCTGGAGACCCCGATCATCGTGCTGGATGCCATCGGGCTGAGTGTGTTTGCGGTCATCGGCGCGCGCAAGGCGCTGGAGTTTGGACTCGGCATCGCGCCGGCGATTCTGCTTGGCGCCGTCACCGGGGTAGGCGGAGGCACGATCCGCGACGTCATGGTGGGACAGATCCCTACTGTGCTGCGGAGCGAGCTATACGCAATTCCCGCCATAGTGGCGGCGGGCATCACGGTCGCGACTGTCCAGTCGGGTGTCTACGGCCTACCGGCCGCGCTGGCGGCAGCAGCGGTCTGCTTCGTCATCCGCATGCTCGGCGTGCGATTCGGCCTGAACGCCCCAAGCCCGCCAGGGGGCGATTCCGGGGCGGCGAGCTCGGAGCCAGGGCCGGATCATCGTTGAGTCAATTGCCTAACCAGGCAAGTGCGGCGACGACGATGGCTTGGGTCCCGGTGTCGAGCGTGGGTTGGATCACGGGCGCGAAGGTCGGCGAGTGGTTGACCGGGATGTCCTGGGCGACCCGGCCGGATTTGACCGCCTCGCGGTATTGCTGCTCGTCAATGCCGCCGATGCCCCAGTAGGTGTAAGGAATGCCGAGTGCGTTCGGGATATCGCTGAAATCCTCGCTTGCCGACTGCGGGGCCATCGGGGTGAACCGGTCGCCGAAGTAAACCGCGAACGCGTCGCTGACGCGGTCAGTGACCTCGTCGTCGTTCACGGTGAGCGGGAAGCGGTCATACAGCTCGAACTCGGGTTCCTGCGGCGAGTTTGACGCCTGGCATTCAGCGACGACGATGCGCCGGATGCTGTCGAGCACCGCTTTGCGGACAGATTCGTCATACGTTCGCAGATTGAGCTCAAGCACGGCATGATCGCCAATCACATTGCTCTTGGTGCCCGCGTGGATGCTTCCGACCGTCAGGACCACGGTGTCGGTCGGTGCGACCTCCCGGGACACGATCGTCTGCAGCCGAACCACGATCATCGATGCCAGCACGACGGGATCGATCGCTGCCTGCGGCATCGATCCATGCGCTCCCCGACCGTAAACCGTGATCCGCATACTGTCGGCGGCCGAGAGCACGGGCCCACGGTGCGTGCCGACGTGGCCGGCGGGTGCGGGAAGGACGTGCTGGGCAAGGGCGACGTCGACGGACGGAACAGCGTCAGAAAGCCCGTCATCGACCATGCCCCGTGCCCCGTCGGCGACCTCTTCGGCCGGCTGGAACAACGCCACGAGCGTCCCGTGCCAGTGCTGAGCTCCGTCGGCAAGCAACGAGGCCGCGCCGAGCAGACAGGCGACGTGCACGTCGTGGCCGCAGGCGTGCATGACTGGCACCTCATCGCCGGCGGCGTCCGTAGCGCGGACCGTACTGGCATACGCAAGGCCGGTCGCCTCCTCGACGGGCAGCGCGTCCATGTCGGCGCGCACCAGCACGGTAGGTCCACCGCCGTTCCGCAGGATTCCGACGACGCCCGTGCCGCCGACGTTGTCGCGGACGTCGTAGCCCCATGCGCGCAACCTCTCGGCCGCCAGCTCCGCGGTGCGGTGTTCCTGATGCGACAGTTCGGGGTGCCGGTGGATATCGCGATAGAGATCCTCCTGCCATTCCCGGATCTCGGGCAGGCGTTCCAAAATCGCGGCGGACGGGCTAGTCGCGGTGCTCATCTATTGCCCTCCAATACCCTTCGTGATCGGCGCTTCCGCACACCCCCACGAGTCACAGGCTCAGGGATGTAGGTTCCACTGACCGCAATCCTCGGCAAGGACGTCGTTGACGTCGACCTCGAGTCCCCCGACCACCGGGCCAGGATTCGACGCCGTACTCACCACGCGTTGGTAGAGAACCGCGGCAGGGTCGACTTGGCCGCGGGACCAGGACCGGGTCTGCCAAGCCCACCGGCGGCCGGGGGTGCGCGAACTTCCGATGACGCCGTCGGCGGCGGCCCATCGGCATACATCGATACCGCCGTAGACGCCGGTGCGCTGGACTCCGAGTACCGAATTGATTCCGCGAAACCACTTGAGTGCCAGATTGTTCCAGGTGTCGTGGTTTATGTCCTCGTCGACGCTGAAGAAGATCGGGGCACTCTGACCGCCGCCCGCCGCGGTATGCAGCTGCCAGGCGGTGCGAGCATCGGCGACGCCGCCCTCGAACCCGCGCCTGAAGTCCGATGGTGCTGTCCCGCCGGGCTTTCCGTATTGGTAATTGCTGACGATCATCAGCCCGGCAGCGGTCAGCTGCTCGGCGTAAGGCCGGGTGATCGGCTTGGCGCCCATGGACGAGCCGGGACGCGATAGCGACACGTAGTTGATGACCCCGGCGTAGCCGGCAGCTCGGATGTGCTCCGCCGGAATTTGGCGCATGGCGAAGTCGATCAGTTTGGGGGTGGCGGCAGGCGCCGTAGGGATGGCAGCCGCCGTAGGGACGGCGATATTTGCCGATGCCGCAAACAGCCCCGGCAGTGCGGACATAGCGACGGCGCAGCGCAATACGTCGCGCCGGGGAATGGCGCGCGATCGCCGGAGGCGCGCATTCACCGACAAGTCCTGCATCGCGTGATGGTAAATATTTGACTTTTGTCAACAGAAGTAGCGTGCGGTAGTCGATATCAAATCGGTCTTTGTGGTTCACCGGCCTGAGTCAATGGCTGGGTCAGGACCCCGCGGCCGCGGGCTATGAGGGCTCGTCTTCGGCGGGGGAGTCGTCGTTTTTGGCCAGGTGGCGCAGGACGCGTTCGTTGAGCGCGGCGAGCATGTCGAGCTCGGCCGGGCTGAGCAGGTCGATAAAGTTCCGGCGGACGTCCTCCACGTGCCCGGGCGCCGCCTTCTCGATGGCGGCGCGGCCGGCCGGCAGCAGGCAGACCATCGTGCTGCGGGCGTCGTCGGGGTTGGGCTCGCGACAGATCAGCCCGTCCTTTTCCATGCGCCGCACCTGGTGGGAGACGCGGCTCTTCTCCCAGCCCAGTGTGTTGCACAGCTCGTGGGCGGGCATGCGGTCGCCGTCGTGACCCGAGAGCACCGCCAAGATCTCGTAGTCGGCGCCGGACAGGCCCGATTCCTGCAACCCGCGGTTCAGGTGCACATCAAGCTGGTGATGCGCGTGCTGGAAGGCCCGCCAGGCGCGGTCTTCACGCGGGTTCAGCCAATTCGGTTCCATCAGCGTCCATGCTACCCGATTGGTTGACGCATCAACAAACATAGGCCTAAGGTGGACACGTCAACTTTTTCGGCCTCAATCCAAGAACGGACACCTCATGAGCAACATCAGCATCATCGGCACCGGGAACATGGCTCGCGCCATCGGCGCGCTGGCGGTAGCGGGCGGCAACAGCGTCGAGGTCATCGGGCGCGATCAGACCAAGGCCGCCGGCCTGGCCAAGGCTCTCGGGGGCAACGCTACGACGGCAGAGTTCGGCGCCGTCCCGGCCGGGGACATCGTGATCGTTTCCGTGGTGTACGCCAACGTCGTTCCGATCGTCACCCGCTATGGAGACGCCCTCGCGGGCAAGATCATCGTCGACATCAGCAACCCGTTCAATGCCGCGGCCGACGGGCTAGCCATCCCTGACGACACCTCGATCGCGCAGGAAGTTGCCAAGGCCGCCCCGGCCAGCGCGAGCGTGGTGAAGGCGTTCAACACCATCTTCGGTGTCGTCTTGGCCCAGGGGCGGCCGCTCGACGTCTTCTTCGCCGGCGACGACGCGCGCGGCAAGGCGCGCGTGGCGGAGTTCATCGACAGCCTCGGGCTGCGCCCGCTGGACGTCGGCGGCCTGAACATGGCCCACTGGCTGGAGGGAACGGGCCTGGTCATGATGGGTCTCGCCCGCCACGGCGTGGGGAACTTCGACTTCGCCCTCGGCGCCGCCGTTCCCGGCTGAGCCGCACCCCCGACGGTCAAAGCAGTGAACGAACGAGGGCACCATCCGCCCAAATAATTGTTGATGGATCACCAAAGGGGAGGATTCTCGCAATGAAGCTTGGCTTCGCACTTCCCATCGTCGGGCCCGCAATCAGCAGCGCCGCTGGTCTCAGCGCGTTCTGCCGCGGACTCGAGGACCTCGGCTACGACACGCTGTGGGTCGGCGACCGCCTGGTCACGCCGGTCGACATGCACAGCACCTATCCGGGCAAAGAGCAGCCGTATCCGCCGCAGATGACCCGTTACCTCGATACGGTGCTGCTGTGGACCGTCGCCGCGACGGCGACCAGCCGGGTGCGGCTGAACTCCAGCACCCTCAGCACGTTCTACTACGAGCCGGTGCACCTGGCCCGGCTGCTGACCACGCTCGACGTGCTCAGCGACGGCCGCCTCGACGTCGGCGTGGGCATCGGGTGGATGAAGGACGAGCACGACATCGCCCGCGGCGCGGACTGGCACCGGCGCGGGCGGATGCTCGACGACCTGCTGGCGTTTCTGCGCGAGTGGTGGACGACCAGCCCGGTGTCCTGGGAGAGCGAATTCTTCTCCCTGCCGCCGGTCCATGCCGACCTGCGCCCGGTCCGGGCCGGCGGTCCGCCCATCTGGATCGGCGGCGCCAGCGAGGCCGCGATGCGCCGGGTCGGACGCAGCGGCATCGGCTGGCTCGGGGTCGAGGGGCTGCAGGACGAGGTCACCGACCACCTGTGGTCGATTGCGCGCCGCGCGGCGAAGGACGCCGGCCGCGATCCTGACGCGTTGAAGACGGCCATGCGGATCAACCTCGAACCGGGCACGTCCGTTGACTCGGTTGTCGGCAGGCTCGAGCGCCTCGCGGGATCCGGTGCTGATGAGGCGATCGTGGATGCCTTCGCAATGTTCCCCAGCCTTGACCAGATGCTTGACTTCGCCGGCCGGGTAATTGCCCGATGGGGTGATCATGGGAAGGCTTGACGGCAAGGTGGCGGTGATCACGGGCGGATCAAGTGGTCTCGCGCTGGCCGGTGCCGAGTTGTTCGTCGACGAGGGAGCTCACGTTTTCATCTCGGGTCGGCGGCAGAAAGCGCTGGATGAAGCCGTCAAGCTCATCGGCCGGAACGTGACCGGCCTGCAGGCCGATTCGGCCAACCTGGACGATCTGGACCGGTTGGTCGACGCGGTCAAGCAGGAAAAGGGCGCCGTCGACGTGTTGTGGACAAGTGCGAGGAGCGCAAGCTCGGCGAGATCACGGAGCAGCACTTCGATGCCACCTTCGGGCTGAACGCGCGCGGCACGCTCTTCACGGTGCGGAAGGCACTGCCACTGCTCAACGACGGTGGCTCGATCTTGGGCCTGTCGTGCGGTGGACAGTTATGGAATCTCGTACACGACGATCTTGTCGGCGATGCCGCGCAGCGCGGCCTCCTTCCGAATCGGCCGGATCGCCTCCTTCTCCAGGATGGCGGCGACGCCGGGCGCGTCGATCACGGGACCGGTGATGTGGATCTCCTGCGCGGTCGACAGGCTCTGCACCCGTGCCGCGATGTTCACGGTCTGGCCGAAATAGTCCTGCCGCTCGTTGAGCATCACCGCGAGACACGGCCCCTCATGGATGCCGATCTTTACGATCAGGTCGCACTTGCCGCGCTCGGCATTGAGCTTGTCCATCGCGGCCCGCATCCGCAGGCCCGCGACGAGCGCGTGGTCCGGCTGGACAAAGGTCGCCATCACGGCGTCCCCGATGGTCTTGACCACGGCGCCCTTTTCGGCCGCGATGATCTCCAGCAGCGCCCGAAAGTGCGCGCGCACCAAGTCGAACGCGGCGAGGTCGCCCACTCGCTCGTAAAGCGCGGTCGACCCCTTGAGGTCGGTGAACAGAAACGTCAGCGAGGTGATTTTCAGACGCTGATCGATGTTGAGATTGTCGGCCTTGAACACCTCGCGGAACGTCTGGTTCGACAGCATCCGCTTGGCGGTGAGGAACGGCCTGCGTTTGCCCAGCAGATGGTGGAGCGCGTCGGCGACAAAGACGGTGGGCAGCGTACGCAGGGGGCACTCGTTGTCGAGTGCGAGCCGCAACGGACCCGGACGCAATGTGATGGACCCGGTCGGCGGATGCGCTTTGTTGAAGATCAGCCGGAGCTCCTGAGGTTCCGCGGTCGGCTCGCCCTGGACGTCGATGAAATGAGCGGAATGCGTCACCGGCTCGAAAACGATGATGAATTGGGGTGGAAGCTGCAGCGAGCGCACCGTCTTTTCCCCTGAGGGCAGCGCAAGCGCATCCAGGGTCACTTCCCCGGTCAGCGAGGCGAAGGATTCCTTGCCGAGGTCGATGCCCGAACTCCAGAACACCTGCTTGTAGTAGTCCCAGAGCGGCAGGGTGTTGGGATCGTGGGCGGCAATCCGCCTGACCTTGGGACTGACCGTGAAGGCCACCTCGACCTGCTCGTCGACGGAAGGCTCATAGCCGCAGGCGCATAATCCGCAGCGATAGTCGTCATCACGCAGCGATTTCAGCGTGTCATGCGCGTCCAGGACGCCGCTACAACCGGGACAAAGCACGTTCCAGCTCAGATCGAACAGGCCAAGCCGCGAGGCATGCAGGAGGCCGGAAATCACCTTTTCTTCGTCGAGGCCGGCGCGTTTGGAAAAGTCCAGGGCGTTGATTCGATTGAGCTCATGATCTTCACCGTCCTCGATCAGCCGTGCAATGGCATCCGCGACGGCCGAATCGGCGGTTCGCTTCATGGCCGAAACCTGCGACTGGATGTCGCTCATGACTCCAACCTAAATGCCGGCACCGACAGCCGGCACTTGCGGCTTCGCCGAATTTTGTCTGACACAGACCTCGATCAATTCATTAGGGTTGATTCATGGGTGGCGAGTTCGTCGAGATCCGGATAACTCACCCGTGGGAATCTCTGCAGTCCACGCCCGAGGCAATCCTTCCGCGGCTACTGGACTGGCGGGTTGACGCCATGGGCAGGCACGTAGCCTGGCGTTACCGGATAACCCGTTACAAGCAGGACGGCCAACCGAGGTGGTGGTTGGACGGGACCGGCCAGCACCCGTGGACCAGCGACGACGTCGAGTACCTGAAGGATGTTGCCGAGCACCACGCCGGTCGACTGTTGCGCAGGCAGCGATGGCAGCCCGGGAGCATGTACAGCGGCCAGGAGCCGCCCCTGTGGATAGGTGGCCAAGGGTTGTCGTCATGACGACGCTCGAGATCAGCCGCTGATCTCCGCGGCGCGTCGACGCATCGCCTCCAGCCCGTCCGATTCCGTCGCGGAGATCGTGGTGCGCACCATGTGCCGCGGCTCCGACGCCGGCCAGGGCCGGCCGCGATGCATGGTCGCGCGGTTGTCCCACATCACCACGTCGCCCTCGCGCCACGTGTGCAGGTAGCTGCGACCGGGGGAGGTCGCCGCGTCGATCAGCTGGGCCAGCAGTTCCTGCGCCGCCTTTCGCTCCATGCCCTCGATCGCGTAGGCGTGCGAGGCGACGTAGAGCGCCTTGCGGCCGTTGACCGGGTTCGTCCACACGAGACGCCAGCATTGCGGCGGCAGCGCCGCACGCTCCGCCGGGGTGGCGAGGTCGGGCGCGATTTTGCCGCGCGAATAGGCGTACTCGTGCCAGGCGAAGGAGTTTTCCAACCGCGACTGCAGCGCCGGATCGAGGCGCTCGAACGCGAGCCGGGTGGAGACGTATTCCGTCTCGCCGCCCCGGCCCGGAATGGTGCGCGATGACAGCACCGAAGCCAGCGCCGGCACCTTCTTGAACGTGCTGTCGGTGTGCCAGAGCTGGTTCGCCTTGTTTTCCAAGGCGATCCGGTGATCGCCGGGCACGACGTTGCCCTCCTCGTCGAGGGTTTTGAGGATCACGAGGTTGCCGCCGTGGCCCGCCGAACCCACCTTGGTGACCTCGAGCGGACCAAAGCGGCGCGAGAAAGCGAGCTGCGCGTCATCGGTGACGTCCTGGTCGCGCAGGACGAGCACCGAGTGCTCCTCGAACGCCGCGCGCACCGCCCGCGTACGCGGACTCGCTTGCCGCAACGTCGTGGATGGTCACGCCGCGGAGTTCGGCGGCAAAGCCCGGGCCCAACGGCACGATTTCCATCGATGCACTCCGTGCGTTCCGCTCAATGGGTCGCACCCTACGCCGGCCGATGCGTTGCTCCTATACTCCACATACCGCTGGAGGTGCGATGGCTGCTTGGGACACGCTGGACCGTTACGTCGTCATTTCGACCGACACTCATGCCGGGGCGGATCTGCTCGACTACAAACCGTATCTGCCGGCACGGCTGCACGATGACTTCGATGCGTGGGCCAAGTCGTACGCCAGCCCGTTCGACGACCTGGTCATCGCCACCGCCAACCGGAACTGGGACCACGAGCTTCGCATCGCGGAGATGGACGCCGACGGGGTGGCCGCGGAGGTGCTGCTGCCCAACACGATTCCGCCGTTCTTCCCGACCACCCCGAACATCACCATCAGCCTGCCCCGCACCCGTGACGAGTTCGAGAAGCGTTGGGCCGGCGTGCAGGCCCACAACCGGTGGCAGATCGACTTCTGCTCGCTGGCCCCGGCCCGACGCCGTGGCTTGATTCAGATCTTTCCCAACGACGTCGAGTTGGCGCTGGAGGAAATCCGCTGGGGCGCCGAGCAGGACTGCTTTGGCGGTGTGCTGATTCCCGCGGTCTCGCCCGGTGACCCGCAGGTGGCCCCGCTTTTCCACACCCGCTACGAACCGATCTGGGCGTTGTGCGCGGAACTGGACCTCACGGTGGTGCAGCACGCGGGCGCCGGCAGCCCCGAGATGCCGATGGACCAGCCGGCGTCGAACGCGGTGTTGATCACCGAGATGGCGATCTGGGCCCAGCGCACACTCGGCCACCTCATCCTGGCCGGGGTGTTCGAGCGGTATCCGACGCTGCGATTCGTGCCGACCGAGCAGGGCACGCTTTGGGTGCCCGGGCAACTCGGCATCCTCGACGCCATGGTGCCCACCATGAAGTCCGAGGCCCACAACCGCACCTACGGGATGTTCGGCGGATCGTCGGTCGACGAGCTGACCCTGACCCCGAGCGAATACGTCAAGCGGAACTGCTATTTGGCCAGTGAGCTGATGCCTTTCGACGGCGCGATGATCGATTTCATGGGCCCGGATCACATCATGTGGGGCAGTGACTATCCCCACGAGGAGGGCTTTGCGCCGCACTCCAAGTTGGCCATTCGTTGGGCCCTGCACGACAGGCCGGAGGACGCCTGCCGAAAGATCTTGGGCGGCAACGCCGGTCGCCTGTACCGCTTCGACCTCGATGCGCTGACGCCGATCGCCGTCAGGATCGGGCCCACCGTCGCCGAGGTTCGTAATCCGTTGGAGGACACGGGCTATCGCGCCCCGGCCGCTTTTGGCTTCCGGCCGTTCGAAGGGGGCCTCGCCCTCAAGCGGCTGGCTCCGGAGCGGGGCTAGGACTCGTCGGCCAACGCGGCGCTGAGCCGGCGGGTCGCAGCGGTGAGCTGTTTCCCCAGGCGGGTGACGGCCGCGCCGCTCATCGGCTCGGCGCTGGGAACCAGGCTGAGCATCAGGGCGATGCCGGACCCCGGCTCCAGGATGGGGGAGTCGATGTGGCTCACCTCGTACGTGCGATCGGGGTCCAGGCTGATCGGGAACCACTCCTCCTGATGGATCAGTTCGTCGGTCAATTCCTGCGCCAGCCGGCTCAGCCGGGTGGACCGCACCTCGGCGCTCCGCACGATCTGCGCCAGTTCCCGCAGGCGCAGATCGGGCAGGATGTGCAGACCTACCGCGTAGCCACGCCGCTTGGCCGTGGTGAGGGCCCGGCGATAGCGATCGCGGACGTCCCCGGGCAGGGTGGCCAGCCAGCGCTCGCGGGCGTCCGGCCCGGCCCAGGCGACGACCGACGCCCCGTACGGCGGGCGGTGCGGAAACTGGGTGCCGACGGGCATCGGGTGACCGCCGCCGTGCCGGCTTCGGATCTGATCGACGACGGTCGAGGAGTCGTCGCTCACCGAGAAGGCAACGCAGTGTGCGCCCGTCGCGGCCGACAGCTCCGCCATCGCCGAGCGCGCCAACACGAGCGCCGGATAGCGGGCCGCCGCCTCCCGGCCGAGCCGGACCAGGGCGGGACCCAGGTGGTAGGTCTTGCGGACCGGGTCGCGCAGCAGCCAGCCCGCCCGGAGCAGTTCGGACAGCATCGAGTGGCAGCTGGCCTTGTGCACGCTCAACTCGCGCGACACCTCGGCCAGGGTCATGCCCGCCATCCCCCGGCTTCCATCGGCCGCCAGCTGCTCGAACAGGTTCACGACCCGCTCGGTCTGTGGGGAGGGGCGCGGAGCCATGCAGCCAATGGTCGCATAATGCGACTCCTTGCGGTGCCATGCGCGACCATGTGACGATGGCCACGGTGATTGCCAGGAAGACGGACCTTGAGGGCAAGGTGGCGGTCGTGACCGGGGGAGCCGGCGGCATCGGCCAAGCCTTGGGCAGGCGCTTCGGCCGCGAAGGCATGAAGGTGGTGCTTGCCGACGTCCTCGCCGAACCGCTGGAGGAGGCGACCCGGGCACTCGCGGACGAGGGCATCGACGTGGCGGGGGTACGCACCGACGTCACCGACTATTCCTCGGTCTCCTCGCTCGCCAAGGAAGCGCTCGACCGCTTCGGCGCGGTGCACGTGCTGTGCAACAACGCCGGCACCGGCGGGGTGTCCGAGGGATACATGTGGGAACACGACCTGGCCGACTGGTGCTGGGGCATCGACGTCAACGTGCTCGGTGTCATCCACGGCATCAAGGCTTTCGTGCCCATCCTGCTCGAGCAGGGCGAGGGACACGTCGTCAACACCTGCTCGGGCAACGGCGGGTTCGCGCCCATCGCGCGGGGGGCCATGGGCGGGCCGGCCACGGCGGTCTATCCGATGACCAAGGCCGCGGTGCTGTGCCTGACCGAAAGCCTGTACACCCACCTGGAGATGACCGGGACGGGGGTGCGGGCGCACGTCCTTTTCCCCGGCGGCTTCCTGAACACCGGGATCTGGGAGTCGTGGCGGCACCGCCCGGAGCGCTACGCCGCGACGCAGGAACGCCGCACACCGGAGGCGACACTGGAAAAGGTGGTGGCCCGTTTCGAGGCCGCCGGCGCGCGCGTCGAGTTCACCCCGCTCGAGACGGTCGCCGACCTGGTCGTGGACGGAATCCGGGCGGACCGGTTCTGGATGATGGGGCCACCCACGCCGGCCGATCAAGTCGTGAGCAAGAAGGCTGCGTCGATCCTCGGCCGCGGCGAGCCCGACTACCTGGTCGACGTCCTCGGCCGGCATGCCGAGAAAACCGAAGGAGGAACACGTTGAGCACCAACGAAATTCGCTACGGTCCTCGCGCGCCCGAGGCGCAGGTCGACCACGAGATCGACGCTACCAAGGCGCCCATCGCCACCGAGGCGATCACCGTCACCTACCTCACCGATCCGCAGATCGTCGCGGCCGTGCTGCCCAAGCCGCTGGAGCCGGCGGCCGAACCACTGGTACGCGTTCAGCTTCAGCGCGTCCGGATAGAAGGCAGGCCGCCGTTCGGGTCGGCGGTGTTCTCGGTGACCGCGCGGCACGGCGACCTCGCGGGCGACTATCCGCTCTTCATGCCCCAGTCGACCGAACAGTCGGTCACGGGCGGGCGCGAAACATTCGGCGAGCCAAAGAAACTGGCCCACATCGAGGTCGAGCGGGAAGGCGATCGCGTCACCGCCACCGTCGACCGGCTGGGCTATCCGCTCATCAAGGTGAACGGCCGGATCACAGGCCCGGCGGAGCTGCCGCCCGACCAGGTGAACACCGAGTTCTACTTCAAGTTCCTGCGTGCCCCCGACGGCAGCGGCATCACCGACCCCCACCTGGTCTACGGCGAATACCACCGGCACTACGAAGTGCTGGAAAACATCGACGGCACCGTCGAATTGGGGGAGTCACCGCTGGACCCGGTGGCCGACATCGTGATCCGCGAAATCAGGTCGATGACCTGGTGTCGCCGCCGCACCATCCAGGTGGGGCGGATCGCGCAGCGGGTGCCGCAGGAGTGGCTGCTGCCGTATGTGCACCAGCGTTACGACGATGTGGCGTTGCTCGCCGCCCCCAGGCCCGAGCCGGCGCGGGCCTAGCGCCATGGACCGGTACACGGTCATTTCGGCCGACTGCCACGCCGGAGCTGACCTGCTCGACTACCGCGAGTACCTCGATCGGCAGTACCGGGACGAATTCGACTGCTGGGCAAGGGCATACGTCAACCCGTTCGGAGACCTGACGGAGGCCGACGCCGAGCGCAACTGGAACAGCGACCGGCGCAACGCGGACCTGGATGCCGAAGGGGTCGCGGGCGAAGTCATCTTCCCCAACACCGTGCCACCGTTCTTCCCTCAGGCGAGCCTGGCCGCCCCCCAACCGGTGGACGCCCGCGAGCTCGAGCTGCGCTGGGCCGGCCTGCGCGCGCACAATCGCTGGCTGGCCGACTTCTGCTCTTCGTCGCCCGAGCGGCGCGCCGGGGTGGGCCAGATCCTGCTGGGGGACCTGGACGAAGCCGTCGCCGAGGTACCGCAGATCGCCAAGTTGGGCCTGCGCGGCGGTGTGCTGCTGCCCGGGATTCCCCCGGGCGCCGGCATCCCCCAGCTCTACGCCGAGCACTGGGAGCCGCTGTGGGCGGCGTGCGACGACGCCGGCGTGGTGGTCAACCACCACGGCGGCAACGCCGGACCCAACCCGACGGACGGGTGGGGCAGCTCGTTCGCGGTGTGGGTGTACGAGACACACTGGTTCGCGCACCGGGCGCTGTGGCACCTGATCTTCAGCGGCGCGCTGGATCGCCATCCGGACCTCACCGTGGTGTTCACCGAGCAGGGCTCCGGGTGGATACCGGCCACTCTCGACTCGCTCGACGTGGCGGCGGCCCGTTACGGGCGGGCGAATTCCGCGATCGCCCGCTTCGCCGGGCCCACCGCCGGCTCGCTCAGCCTCAAGCCCAGTGAGTACTGGACCCGCCAGTGTTACGTCGGTGCCAGCTTCATGCGACCCGTCGAATGCGCCGAACGCCACCGGATCGGCGTCGAGAAGATCATGTGGGGCAGCGACTACCCACACCTGGAGGGCACCGCGCCCTACACCCGGGAGGCGTTGCGCCACACCTTCAGCGGCGTCCCGGCCGACGAGGTGGCGGCCATTGTCGGGGGGAACGCGGCGGCGGTGTACGGCTTCGACCTCGAGGCCCTCGCGCCCCTGGTCAGCCGAATCGGCCCGACCGTCGCCGAGGTTGCCGAGCCACTGGCCGTCGTGCCGGCCGACGCGAGCAGCACCGTCTTCGAGCCCGACCCCATCCGTGCCTGGTAAGCGCCATGGGACCTGAAAGGAGCACAGTGGACCCGTATCTCATCATCTCGGCGGACTGCCACGCCGAGCTGCCGACCGAGCGGTACCGCGAATACGTCGACCCGGAATACCGGGACGACTTCGAGGTCTACCTGGCCGAGAAGACCGCCGCGGCCCAGGCGGGCGGATTCATCGACGAGGAGTTCGCCGAACAATGGTTCGCCGAGCATGGCGACGGCATCGCCGGCGGATGGGATGTGGGCCTGCGGGACAAGGAGTTGGACGGTGACGGTGTCGTCGGCGAGGTCATCTTCCCCGACGCGGACGCCGTGACGGGGGTGGCCGGGGCCCCGTTCGGCGCCGGCCTGGGCCAGTCCGGCGACCTCGACCCGGGGCGTGCCATGGCCGGGGCGCGGGCCCACAACCGATGGCTGGCCGAGCTGTGCAGCCACAGCCCCGAGCGACGGGCCGGGGTCGCGGTCGTGCCGATACTGGCGGACGTCGACGCGGCGGTCGCCGAGATCACCCGAGCGGCGGAATCCGGACTGCGGGGCGGGATCCTGATCCCGGCGCGCTGGGTCGGCTACCCGCCCTACCACGACCGTCGCTACGACAAGGTCTGGGCCGTCTGCCAGGACCTGCAGATGCCGGTGCACACCCACTCCGGTCCCGCCCCGCAGGAGGAGTACGGCGGGCACCTGGGCATCTATGTCACCGAGGTGCGCTGGTGGGGCGCCCGGCCCCTGTGGTTCGCGTTGTGGTCCGGTGTGTTCGAGCGCTTCCCCCGGCTGCGCTGGGGGGTCACCGAGTGCGGCGCGTTCTGGGCCAACGACCTGCTGTGGCTGATGGACACGCGGTACCTGCGTGAGCACTCGGCCAAGAAGATGAGCCATCAGATGGAGGGCGACCTGACGATGCCGCCCTCGGCGTACTTCGACCGGAACTGCTTCATCGGGGCCACCACCACCGAGCGCAGGGAGCTGGCCCGGCGCTACGAGATCGGCGTGTCGAACATGCTGTGGGGCAACGACTTTCCCCACCCTGAGGGGACTTGGCCGCACACCCGCGACTGGCTGCACCGCTCCTTCTGGGACATCCCGGTGGAGGAGACGCGACAAATGCTGGGCCTGGCCGCGGCCGAGGTGTACAACTTCGACCTGGATGCCCTCGCCCCGCTGGCCGCGCGCATCGGCCCGACCCCGGAGGACCTGGGCCAGGACGATGCGGTGAGCATCCCCAAGTGGGAGGCGGCCCGCCGGACCGGGCGCCACTGGCTGACGGACGCGGAACCCCTTCCCGACCTGGTGGAGAACTGAGTAGGGCAAAAATTCCGTTCCGATCAAGCGGATCCTGATCCTTCCGCGCCGGGAGCCCGTCCGCATACGTTTCCGGGATGACTTCCAGCGTGGGCAGCGTCCCCACCCGGATACCCCGGGCCACCCCCGCAACGTTCAAGCAGGCCCTCTTCGTCGCGGTGACGGCCGGGCTGGGCTATGGCTTCGATTCCTATGCGGTCAACATCTACGGCCTGGTGCTGCCGGACATCAAACGAACGCTGCACATCACCGACGCCGAGGCCGGATACATCGGCTCGATCTTCCTCTTGGGCTACACCATCGGCACCATCGGGTTCGGGTACGCGGCGGACAGGTGGGGGCGTAAGGCCACGCTCGGGGCGTCGATCCTGCTCTACGGCATCACCACCTCGGTGGCCGGACTCACGACGAACATCGCCGCCTTCACCGGACTCCGTTTCCTCACCGGTGTGGGCGGTGCCGGTGAGCTCGCGGTCGGGGCGCCGTACACGGCCGAGGTGTGGCCCGCCAAGACCCGTGCCCTCGGTGTGGGCGGCGTGATCTTCTCGCTGTTCTCCCTGGGCTATGTGCTGGCCGCGGCCGTCGCCCTCGCCCTGGTGCCGCACTTCGGCTGGCAATCGGCGTTCATCGTGGCGATCGTCCCGGCCGTCGTCCTGTTCCTGGTCCGGCGAGGCATCACCGAATCGCACCGCTACACCGACGTGCAGACGAAGATCGTGCGCGGGGTCGCCAAGCCGCGGCTGTGGAAACTGCCCGGGGTGCGGCGACGGCTCGTCGCCGGCTGGCTCATCTACACCGCCAACGCGGTCGGCTACTGGGGCGTGACAGTCTTTTTGACGACCTACATCGTGAAGAGGTTCCACGCATCCCCGATCGACGCGATCCGGTACGCACTGCTGTTCTTCTTGCTGCAGGTGGTTTTCGTGTACCTGGGCACCGCGCTCGCCGATTGGGTGGGCCGGCGTCCCTCGGCGATCCTTGCCGCGGTCATCGAGTTCCTCTCGACGATTCTGGCGGCCACCTCTCACTCGTTGGACCGATACCTGGTCTTCGGGGCGATCGCCATCGCCACCCTCGGCTGGCTGTGGGGCGTCGGTGACACCTATGTCTCCGAGCTCTTCCCAACGGTCTTGCGCGGCACCGGTTTCGGAATCGCGGTCGGCGGTGGCCGCATCGTCTCCATCGCGGCCCCGGCCGTGGTCGGGTGGGGCATCACGCATTACGGGCTGCAGACGCCGTACCTGGCGCTCGCCGGCCTGTGGGTGCTGACGCTGGGCGGCTACCTGCTCGGACCCGAGACGAAAGGCAAAGAACTCGAAGACCTGGCCGACGAGGCGCTCACGGAAGACCTGGTGCGCACATAGGCTAGCGGTGGTGCGGGGGTCGCTCGTCGCGGAGCCGCCGCTCGTCGTCCGCCGCGCGTGCCTGCTCCTCGTCGCCGAACCTTTCCAAGTCCTCGGGCGCGAGTTGCTCCCGCGACGGTTTTGGCGCGGGGCGCTGGGGAGGTGGGGGTTCGTTGGACATCAGCTGATTGTCTCGTAGCCTTGCGCGGTATGTCACCACTACAGGGCAAGGTCATCCTGGTCACCGGGGCGTCGTCGGGCCTGGGCGCGGAGACGGCGCGGCTGCTATCCCGGCGGGGCGCAACGGTTTTCGGCATCGGACGGGATGTCGGGCGCCTGGCCGAGGTGTTCGCCGACATCAAGGGCTCGTACGCATCGGTGGACGTTGCTTCGGCGCAGGCCTGCCGGGACGCGGTGCGGCAGTGCGTCCAACAGTTCGGCGGGCTCGACGTCCTGATCAACGTCGCCGGAAAGCACCAGATGCGCCGCACGGAGTCGATGACCGACGACGACTGGGCCCAAGACCTCGCGGTCAACCTGAACGGGCCGTTCTACCTGTGCCGGGCCGCGCTGCCCCATCTGCTGGAGCGCGGCGGCAACATCGTCAACGTCAGCTCCATCGCGGGCGTCGAGGGCCAGGCCTACTCGGCCGGGTACTGCGCCGGCAAGCACGGGCTGATCGGCCTCACCCGTGCCCTTGCGGTGGAGTACACCGCGGATCGGCTGCGGGTCAACGCGGTGTGCCCGGGCGGCATGCTGACACCGCAGATCGAACAGTTCAGCGCGCCGGAGAACCCGAACTACGACCTGATCATGCGGACGGCCTCGCCGCGCGGCATGATGCAGCCCCTCGACGTGGCGAATGTCATCGCGTTCCTTGCCAGCGACGACGCCGCCGCCGTCCACGGCGCCGTCTACCGCGTCGACAACGGCAAGGGCGCCGGCTAGCGCGGGATCAGTCGGCCGATTAGGTTTTGGGCGCGAATCGGATTACTCTTGCGCGCGGCCCGTTTCTGACCCAGGAAAGCAGACATGCCCATTCAGCCCAGTCTGCGGCACCCAAACGCATTGCGCCGCAGCCGTACGCGACGCGCGGCCCCGCGGGTGAACTGCCCCACGGTCGGTCAGTGCTTTGACATCGAAGTCGCGCGAGATGCCGGCGGGTGGATGATCCGGATTCCCGAGATTGGTGGCCTCGTCCGCGTGGGCCGCCGGGCCGAGGTGGACGTGGCGGCGCGGCGGTGCATCGCCAACCGCACCGGCATCCCGATCGGTTATGTCTCGGTGTTCGTCGCCCGCGAGACCGCCCGCACCACTTGATCGACGCCCTAACCCTGCGGTAGCGGGCGGGAACGCACCAGCGTCGGCCACCAGAACCAGGGGCCGAGGATCCTGATGATGCACGGCACCACGAACGAACGCACGATCAGCGTGTCGAGCAACAGGCCGATGCACACGGTCGAACCCACCTGACCGATCGTGCGCAGATCGCTGGTGAGCATCGCCAGCATGGTGAACGCGAACACCAGACCGGCCGACGTCACCACGCCGCCCGTGCTCCCCAGCGCGCGGATGAGGCCGGTGTGGATCCCCGCGTGCAGTTCCTCTCTGACGCGGATGATCAACAGCAGGTTGTAGTCCGAACCCACCGCCACCAGGATGATGAACGTCAGCGGCAATATCAGCCAGTGCAGGGGCAGGCCGATGAGGTGCTGCCAGACGAGTATGGAGAGCCCGAACGCTCCGGCATACGAGAAAGCCACGGTACCGGGGATGACCAAGGCGGCCATCAGGCTCCGGGTCAGGAACAACATGATCAAGAAGATCAGCACGAAGGCGGCGATCGCCACGATGAGCAGGTCGGACGCGGCGTATTCCTTGATGTCCTTGTTGGTCGAGCCCGAGCCGCCGATGTAGACACGCGCGCCCGCCAGCGAGGTCTCCTTGAGCGCCACGGTGATCGCGGTCGGGAACTGTTCGACGTGCTGCACGCCTTCCGGCCCGTTGGCGTCCCCCTCGTGCGTGACGATGATGCGGGCGGCCTTGCCGTCCGGCGACATCAGCAGCTGCATGCCCGTCTTGACGTCGTCGTTCTCGAAACCTTCATGGGGGATGTAGAAGAAGTCGTCGCTGCGCGACTGGTCGAAGTCCAGCCCCACGTTGACCTGGTCGTCGAAGGTCTGGGCGGTCTGCGTGGACTGCAGCGCGGACTGACCGTAGCTGCTGACCAACAGGCCGGCCAGCGACTCCGAGTCGTCGGCGGTGAGTTTCAGTTGCGTGATCACCTGCGGCAGGATCTTGTCTATTGCCTCGAGGGACGTTTTGGCGTCGGTGATGTCGTCGGCCAGCTTGTCGATGTTGTCGAGCGCATCGAACAGCGACCTGAAGGTCCAGCAAATGGGAATGTCGAAACAGTGCCTCTCCCAATAGAAATAGCTCTTGATCGGCCGGAAGAAATCGTCGACGTTTGAGATTTCCTGGTTCATCTCGGCGGTGATCCTCTGCAGGTCCTCCACGGTGAGAACCGTCTTGTGCAGCTCATCCGACATGTTCTGGAAATAGACGATCTCTTGCCGCAGGACCTCGACGGAGTGCGTGGTGATCTGCGCCTGCTGGCTCGTATTCGAGTTCTGCTGCTTGTTGAACGGGAGCTGCTGACCGCTGCCGCTGCCCTGCGTGGTGAACAAGTAGGGGATGGTGGCGTGTTCCAGGGGCCGGCCCAGGGGGCGGGTGATGCTCTGCACCATCGCGACGCCGGGAAGGCGGATGAGGGCCTTGGCCACCCGGTCCAACGAGATGAAGTCGGCCGAGTTGCGCATGTCGTGATCCGTCTCGATCATCAGCATCTCGGAGAACAGCTTGCTCTTCGGGAAGTGCCGGTCCGCCGCCGCGAAACCCAGGTTGGCGGGGGCATTGTGCGGCTGGTATTGGCGGTCGTCGTAGTTCTGCTTGTACGTCGGCACGAAGACCGCCCCGAACACGACGGCACCGGCGCTGGCCACCAGGATCGGCACCGGCCACCGCACCACGCTCGTGCCGATCCGCCGATACAGAGTCGCCTTGGCCTTGCTTTTCGGGTCGAAGAGCCCGAACAGGCTGCCCACGGTCAGGAAAGCCGGGCCGAGCGTCAGCGCCGCCGCGATGGTGAACAGCATGGAGATGGCGACGGCCGGCCCCATGGTGTGGAAGTAGTTGAGTCGCGCGAAGGTCAGGCAGTAGCACGCGCCCGCGATCGTCAGCCCCGAGCCGAGGATGACCGGCGTGACACTCTTGTAGGCGGTGTAGAACGCCTCCTCCCTGGTCTCGCCGGCCTGCCGTGCCTCGTGATAGCGGCCCATCAGGAAGATGCCGTAGTCGGTCCCCGCTCCCAGGGTCAGCGCGACGACGATGTTCACCGCGAACGACGAGAGCTCGATGTATCCGAAATGCCCGAGGAACGAGATGACCCCCTTGGCGACCAGCATCTCGAACAGCACCCCCGCCAACGGCACAAAGAGGGTGACGATCGAGCGGTACACCAGCAGCAACATCCCGATGATGAGGAAGATCGTCACGATCGTGATGTCGTTCAGGCTCGAATTCGCGATGGCCACCGTGTCCGACGCGAGCGGGGCCGCGCCGCTGACATAGACCTTGAGCCCGGGCGGCGGCGTGTCCTTCGCGACGATGTCCCGAACGGCGGCGACGGACTCGTTCGCCTGCATCTGGCCGATATCGCCCGCAAGGCGCAGCAGCACATACGAGCATTTGCCGTCGAGGCTTTGCGCCCCTGCCGCGGTGATCGGCTTGCCCCACAGGTCCATCACGTACTGCACATGCCTGGGGTCCTGCTTGAGCCGGCGGACCAAGTCGTCGTAGTAGTGGTGGTCCGCGTCGCCCAACGGCCGGTCGGCTTCGAACACGAGCATCGCCAGGCTGGTCGAATCGGACTCGTGGAACTTCGCGCCGATGGACAGCAGGGCCCGCTGCGACGGCGCGTAGTGGGGAACCACCGGCCCCGCGAGTTCCTCTGCGACCCGCTCCACCTGTGGCATGAAGGTGTTCGTCGACACGGCGAGAAGGGCCCAGAAGGCGATGATCGGTATCGCGAAGATCCGAACCATTCTGGGGACGAAGGGCCGCCTCGGCCGTTGCTCCGCCAAATGCTCGCTCATGCGGATTTGACCAGACAGAAGACGTGCGCATCCTGGTGGTCATCGGAGTGCTCGTCGCGGACGACGCCATTCACCAGCAGTCGGCAGCCGACTTGACCGCCGCGAACCTGCGCCGAGATGCTGCCCGACACCACGGTGAGTGTGGTCGCCTCCGTGTGCGACCACGGCAAAGTCGTGAGATTGACCTGATGCGGATGCCCGTCGACGTCCACCCAGACGAGCATCCCGCCTTCCCCGATCGAGCCGGTCAACTCGTACGTGAGGCGCTTGAGGTTGAACTCCGGCGGTGCCGCCGGGCCGTTGACGGTGACCACGGGCGGCGGAGCCGAGAACTGGTGCACCTTCCACATGCCGACCGCGCCGGCGGCGATCGCGACGACGGCCACCAGGGGCATCCAGACCCGCGCCAGGACGGTCCTGCCGACTGAACGAGGGCTCACTCGGTCACCTTCTCCCCCCGCTCCCGGCTCCCGGCCCACGCGGATAGTAGACGGTCATGTACCCAATGGACATCGTGCAAAGAGTATCGGTACCGGGGCCGGAAAGCGACCGGGGGGGTTGCGGCATGCCCGCGGCCGGGGGATTCGGCCGCGTCAGGCCATCTTCCGCAGTCGCCGCTTCAAGCGTGCGCTGCGCAGAATCTGGGTCGTGAAATTGAGGGAGGCCAACATGGGGAACACCCCGAGAAACGTCCGCTCGGAGGGCGTCGCGCCGTGCAGGTGGTAAAGGCTGCCGAACACATAAAAGCAGCCCACCGAGAACAGCGCGGCGGGGATGCAGAACGTCATCGGGGAGCTGCGGACGGCCGTGATCTGCTTCGCATAGTCCAACTCCTCGCGCGATATCGGTTGGCCCTTGCGCACTTTGGCCAGCACCGTCTTGGCGGCCCCGATTTGCTCGCTTACCGGAGTGGTCGCTCGATCGCCCAGCCGCCGGACGTACACGCCGGCAATGGCGGCGAACACCAGCGCCAACGCGAGCGCAAGCACGGTCAGGAAGCCAAACAAAGCCGTACTCATATTCCCGTCCTCCTTACCGCCAGCCCGCCGGCAGGTCGGTGATGTGATTGGGACAGTAGTCGTGTGCCCCCTCGGACATGAGATTGCGCGCTTCCTCGGCCGACACCTTGGCGCGCAACACCATGAAAGCGTATTCGGCTGGTAGGTAACCCGATTCGGGGCCCGCCGGATCGTCCATCAGCCGGCACGCTTCCTTCTCCTGGCTGCTGTCGGCTCGCGCCATGCCCAAGCCGATCCCCGAGCCGAACAGTGCGGCCAGACCGACGAGCCCGCCGGCGGCGATTTTCGTGATCCCCACTGGTGTTCACCTTCACTCGCGCACCTTGCCGGCCCAGTGTAAGGCCCCGCGTTCGCCGCGCGACGGCACGAGCTTCGCCAAACGGGTCGCGGCCCCCCGCGTCATTGCCGAGAATGGTCCCGATGGCGCTGATCCAGGTTGTTCCTGAGGCGCTGGCGTCGGCCGCGGAGGACGTCGGCAACATCGGCGCGATGCTCGACCGGGCCAACGCCTACGCGGCGTTGCCGGCGAGCGGCATCGTGCCCGCCGGGGCCGACGAGGTCAGCGCGGCGATCACGCCGCTGTTCAACGACCAGGCGGGGATCTACCGGGAGCTTGCCACCCAGGTCACCGCGTTCCAGCGGCAATTCGCGCGACTGCTGAGCGCGGCGTGGATCGCCTATGCCGGGACCGAACAGGCCGCGCAGCAGGCGCTGCGCGACGCGGTCGGCGAGTTGGAATCACCCCTGATCTCGTTCGCCGCGCAGGCCGAAAACCCCGCTCCGACCAGCATCCCGCCGCTGATCGTGCCGCACAACGGGTCGGTGGCGCTGATCGTCGGCGGCACCACGTTCCCGCTGCCGGACGCCAAGTACGTCGGCAACATCATGGCCAACTTCCTGAACAACCCGGCGCTGTCGCCGCTCACCGGGGCGCTCGGGCAGTCGATCTACACGCCGGAGCAGTTCTGGCCGCTCACACCGCAACTCGGCAACCTGACGCTGGGCCAGTCGGTGGCCCGGGGCGTGCAGCTGCTCGACACCGCCATCAACACCGAACTCGCGGCGGGCAACAACGTGGTCGTGTACGGCACCTCGCAGAGTTCGCTCGTGGCCACCGACGAGATCCGCAACCTGATGGCCATGGCCAATCCGCCCGACCCGAGCCGGCTTTCGTTCTTTTTGACCGGTGACCCCGGCAACCCCAATGGTGGGTTCTTCGAACGCTTTCCCGGGCTGTACATCCCGCTGTTCGACGTCCTGATGAACGGCGCGACGCCCCCCGATTCGCCGTACCCCACCGTGATCTTCACCAACCAGTACGACATGGTGACCAACCTGCCCCGGTACGTGCTCAACCCGGTCAGCGACCTGAACGCGTTCATGGGGTTCGCGCTCTACCACGGCACCCACGACTACGTCGACCCGACACCAGGACAGATCGGGGGCGCGATCCAACTGCCGACCTCGCCCGGTTACACCGGTTCCACCCGCTATTACGAGTTGTTGACCCAGAACCTGCCGCTCGTCTCGCCGCTGCGGCTGTACGTGCCGGCGCCCTACGGCAACGCCCTGGCCGACCTGCTGCAGCCGGATCTGCGGGTGATCGTCGACATGGGCTACGGATCGGGGGAGTACGCCAACATCCCCACCCCGGCCAGCCTGTTCGAACTGCCGGACCCGTTCACCATCGTCCCGGACCTCGCGCACGGCGCGGTGCAGGGACCACAGGCGGCCCTGGTCGATCTCGGGTTCCTGCCGCAGTCGATGATGCCGACGGGCTATCCGTTCAATCCGGCGCTCGATCCCGGCCTGAACTTCCCGCTGCCGCAATCGCCGGTCACCGGGGTCTCGCTGCTGAGCGGGTTCGAGGGCCACCTGATGCGCGCGCTGGGCCTGGTCTCGAGCTGGGACAGCTGATGGCCCGCCCCAGCCCCTTCCGGGCCGACCTGCTGCACGGGAGGGTCGCCCTGGTCACCGGCGGCGCCACCGGTCTCGGCCTGGAGACCGCCCGCGTGCTGGGCGGCCACGGCGCCCGCGTCGCCATCTGCAGCCGCAAGGAAGCCAACCTGCAATCCGCGGTGACGGAGTTGCAGGGTGCCGGGATCGAGGCGATCTACGGCGTGTGCGATGTCCGCCGTTACGAGGAGGTCATGACGGTCGTCGCGGACGTGGTGCAAACGTTCGGTCGCCTCGACATCGTCGTCAACAATGCCGCCGGAAACTTCCCCGCGCCGATCAGCGACCTGAGCCCGAACGGGTTCAAAGCGGTGGTCGACATCGACCTGCTGGGGACCTTCAACGTGTCGAAGGCGGCCTACGAGCTATGGCTGCACGAGCACGGCGGCGCCGTGATCAACATCAGCGCGGCGACCCAATATCGCGGCATGGCCCTGCAGGCGCACGTGGTGTCGGCCAAGGCCGGCATCGACGCGCTGACCCGCAGCTGCGCCATCGAATGGGGGCCCGCCGGGGTGCGCGTAAATATCGTTGCGCCGGGCGCGATGTCGGGCACCGAGGGCGTGCGGCGCATCGCCGGCGATGACCAGCACCGCACGATTCAGAACCCGCTGCGGCGCCGCGGTTCGACCACGGAGGTCGCCGAAGCCGTGCTGTTCCTCGCCAGCGACGCGGCCTCGTACGTCACCGGCGCCACGCTCGTCGTCGACGGCGGTGGTTGGCTGACCGCCAGCGGCGTGCCGGACCTGCCGGGCTACCGCTGACCGGCCATGCTGCCGTCGCGCCGAACGTGCACGTGGTGCGAAAAATCGCTCGACCGAGGCGCCCCACGGCCTCACATCTTGACGGTCAGCGGCCACACGTTCCAGATCTCGTCGCAGTACTCGGCGATGGCGCGATCCGACGAGAACTTGCCGCTGCGTGCGGTGTTCAGGATGGACATCTTCGTCCACGACTCCGTGTCCTGCCAGGCCGAGCTCACCTGCTCCTGGCACTTGACGTAGGACGCATAGTCGGCACAGACCAGGAACGGGTCGTCGTAGCGCAGGTTGTCCACCAGCGGCTTGAACACCTCGGTGTCGCCGTGCGAAAAGGTCCCGCCCGCAATGAGATCCAGCACCGCGCGCAGCTCGTCGTCGCCGTCTATGTAGTCCGCCGGGCGGTACCCGCCCGCCTTGACCGCCTCGACCTCCTGCTCCGTCAGCCCGAACAGGAAGAAGTTCTCCGGCCCGACCTCCTCGCGCATCTCGACGTTGGCCCCGTCGAGCGTGCCGATGGTCAGCGCGCCGTTGATCATGAACTTCATGTTGCCGGTCCCCGACGCCTCCTTGCCCGCGGTGGAGATCTGCTCGGACAGGTCGGCCGCCGGATAGATCATGTGCGCGTTCTGCACGTTGAAGTTCGGCACGAACGCCACCTTCATGAAGCGATTGACGTCCGGGTCGGCGTTGACGGTCTCGCCGACCGCGTTGATCAGCTTGATGATCCGCTTGGCCATGAAGTAGCCCGGCGCGGCCTTGCCGCCGAAGATGAACGCCCGCTGAGGAATCGACAACCCCGGGTTCTGCTTGATCCGGTGGTACAGCGCCACCATGTGCAGGACGTTGAGGTGCTGGCGCTTGTACTCGTGGATGCGCTTGACCTGGACGTCGAACATCCAGTCCGGGTTGAGCTCGACGCCCGCCACCGAGCGGATGTACTTGGCCAGCCGCGCCTTGTTGGTGCGCTTGATGTCGCGCCACTCCCGGCGGAAGGCCGCGTCCTCGACGAACGGCTCCAGTCCGCGCAGGCGGCCCAGGTCGGTCAGCCAGCCGTCGCCGACGGTCCGGTCCAGCAGCTCCCGCAGCCCGGGGTTGGCCAGCGCAAGGAAGCGGCGCGGCGTCACGCCGTTGGTCTTGTTGCTGAACCGTTCCGGCCACATCTCGTAAAAGTCTTTCAGCACACTGGTTTTCAGCAGCTCCGAGTGCAGCGCGGCGACGCCGTTGATGGCGTGGCTGCCGACGGTGGCCAGATGTGCCATCCGGACGTTCTTGCCGCCGTTCTCGCCGATCAGCGACATCCGGCGGACCCGGTCCTCGTCGCCGGGGAACCGGGCGCGCACCTCGTCGAGGAATCGCCGGTTGATCTCATAGATGAGCTCGAGGTGGCGGGGTAGCGACTCGGCGAACAACTCCAGCGGCCAGGTCTCCAGCGCCTCGGGCAGCAGCGTGTGGTTGGTGTAGCCGAACGTCGCGACCGTGATCTCCCAGGCCTCGTCCCAGTCCAGGTGGCGCTCGTCGATCAGCAACCGCATCAGCTCGGCGACCCCGATCGAGGGATGAGTGTCGTTGAGCTGCAAGGCGAATCGCTGGGGGAGCTCGCGCACGCCGGCGTCGGCGAGGTCGTCCATGATGTGCAGCACGTGCTGCAGCGAGCAGGACACGAAGAAGTACTGCTGCAGCAGGCGCAGCTGCTTGCCCGCCTCGGGCTCGTCGTTGGGGTACAGCACCTTCGTGACCGTCTCCGACATCACCTCGTCCTCGACCGCCCCGTAGTAGTCGCCGGTGTTGAAGGCCTCCAGCGCGAACGACTTCACGGCCCGCGCACTCCACAGCGTCAGCACGTTGCACGTGTTGACGCCGTAGCCCTGGATGGGCGTGTCGTAGGCGACGCCCTTCAGCAGCCGGCCCGGCACCCACCGGACGCGGTCATGGCCGTCGTCGTCGGTGTAGTGCGCTGCGTAGCCGCCCCACTTGACCAGGTAGGTGACGTCCGGTTTGGCGATCTCCCAGGGGTTTCCGTGGTCGAGCCAGTTGTCGGTCTGCTCGACCTGCCAGCCGTCGCGGATCTCCTGGTCGAAGATGCCGAACTCGTAGCGGATCCCGTAACCGATCGCCGGCCGCTCCAGGGTGGCCAGCGAGTCCAGGTAGCACGCGGCGAGCCGGCCGAGGCCGCCGTTGCCCAGGCCGGGTTCCTCCTCGCAGGCCAGGACCGTGTCGAGGTTCTGGCCCATCGCCGACAGCGCCTCCCGCGCCGCGCGCTCCATGTTCAGGTTCAGCAGGTTGTTGCCCAGCTGCGGGCCCATCAGGAACTCGGCCGACAGGTAGCAGGTCACCTTGCGGCCGAGGTCCAGTGAGGTCTGCGTCGACGCCACCCGGCGGTCCTGCATGCGGTCGCGCACGGCCAGGGCGAGCGCCCGGTAGTAGTGCTCGGGCCGTCGCGCGGCGGCCGGACGGCCGATCGAGTAGCGCAGGTGGTCGTTGATCGCCCGTTGCAGCGCGGCCGCGCTCATCCCGGTGCGGGAGTGCTCGACGAGGTCGGCCCGGGTGGGGCTGGGGGAGCTTCCGTCGGGGGGTGTCTGATCGAGATCGGTCATCGTGAGTCCTACTCCCTTGGGCATGCCGGCGGCGCGCAGGTGAGTCAGTGTGGCAGCGGTGTTTGCACACCAGGCGCGCAATGGGCATCCGCCACGTGAACGCGAGCCCACCTGCGGGCGACGAAACGGCTTCCGGGGCAGGGACTTACGCGATGTAGCCGCGGGGCAGCACGGAGAAGTCGACGCAGGCCGCGGCCAGCATGTCGCCCAGCCAGGCGTTGACCGGCGCGCGGAGTCTGAGCATCGCACCGGCCGACGGCGCTTTCAGCGTGGCGACGTTGCGGTTGGTCAGCAATTGGATTGCCTCGGTTTCGATGTCGCTCCAGCCGGTGTGCACCGTCATCAGGGTCAGGACGCCCAGTTCGTCGCCGGCGGGGGACAGGATCGGGTGATGCCAGGCGCCGTCGGCCTTGGACCCGGTGTGCGGCCGGACGACCGCCAGGACGGTGCCGCCGCCGTCCTCCAGCCGCGCCGCGCCGTCGGCCGGGACGATCCGTCCCACGGTGCTGTCCGGGTTGGTGACTGTGGTCGTTCCGGCGACCGCCAGCCTCAGTTCGTCGCCCGCCGCGCCGGACAGCGTGTAGTCGGCTTTGCCGCCGTTCTTGAATCCGAGCAGAACGCCGACGCCGCCCTTCTGCTGGGCGCGGGCCAATTCGGTGCCGTCGGCCGCGGTGAGCTCGATCCGCAACGCGTTAGAGGTCGCCCTCGACACCCGCGCGGCCACGACGGTCTGGTTTCCGAGAATCGGCATGCGGGAAATCGTAGGCCCGATGTCAACCCGACGAACGCCGGCGCAGAATTCTCGACGATGAATCAGCCCACGAGCGGGAAATCGGCCGAGCAAAGCCGACTGCCGCTGGCGTCGTCCGGTGCGCGCTGGCTGATTGCGGCGGCCGTACTCGGTTCGGGCATCGCGCTGCTGGACGGCACCGTCGTCAACGTGGCGCTGCCGGCCGTCGGGCGCGACCTGGGTGGGGGCCTGACCGGTCAACAGTGGGTCCTCGACGGCTACCTGCTGACCCTCACCGCGCTGCTGCTCTCCGGAGGCGCCGCAGGCGACCGTTACGGCCGCCGACGGGTGTTCATCGCCGGGCTGGTCGTCTTCACCGCGGCCTCTGTCGTCTGCGGTCTTGCGCCGACCGTCGGCTGGCTGGTCGGGGCCCGGCTGGTGCAGGGCGTCGGCGCGGCGGCGCTGGTTCCCGGCAGCCTCGCGTTGATCGACGCCGGCATCATCGACGACGACCGGGGCCGGGCCGTCGGGATCTGGGCGGGGATGTCCGGCGTGACGACGGCGTTGGGTCCGTTCGTCGGCGGCTGGCTCGTCGACGCGGCGTCGTGGCGCTGGGTGTTCTTCTTGAACCTTCCGCTCGCCGCGGCGGTGGTGTGGATCGCCGCTCGGCACATCCCCGAATCGCGCGATCCGACCGCGCGGGGCCGCCCGGACGTCCTGGGGACCGCCGCTGTCACAATCGGGTTGTCCGGGGCGATCTATGCGCTCATCGAGGCGCCTTCGCGCGGTTGGACGTTCGTCACAGCGGCCGCCGGGATCGTGGGAACGGTGGCCCTGCTTGCCTTTCCGGCGATCGAACGACGCGCGCGATCGCCACTTCTGCCGCTGAGGCTGTTGGGATCCCGGCAATTCACCGGCGCCAACCTCACGACCCTGGCCGTCTACACCGCCGTCGGCGGCGCGTTGTTTCTGTTGGCGCTGCAGCTGCAACAAAGCCTGCACTACTCTGCGCTCGCGGCGGGGCTGGCGATGTCGCCGATGACGATCATCATGTTGATCGGCTCGCCGTGGGCCGGCGCGCTCGGGCAGAGCGCGGGGCCGCGGCTGCCCATGACGGTCGGCCCGATGGTCGCCGCGGCGGGGCTGGCGTTGATGGCCCGGATCGTGCCCGGGGCGACCTATCTCGGCGCGGTGCTGCCCGCCGTGGTCGTCTTCGGTGTCGGGTTGGCGATCACCGTGGCGCCGCTGACCGCGGCCGTTCTCTCCGCCGTGCCCGCCGCCTACGCGGGCACCGCCTCCGGCGTCAACAACGCCCTTGCCCGCCTCGCCGGCCTGCTTGCCGTCGCGGTGCTGCCGGTCGCGTCCGGCATCACCGCCGGACCGGGGCATCCGCTCGGGCCCGGCTTCTCAGTGGCGATGATCATCACCGCCACGGTCTGCCTGTTCGGCGCGTTCGTAGCGGTGCTGTCCGTCCGCACCGGGGCGCACTTCGCCCGGCAGATGCTGCCCGGAATCAGCCACGATTGCGCGGCGCCGACCACTACGTCATGGAGGAGCGGCCCCGCGAGGTGACCGACGCGCTGGTGCGCCTGTTGAGCGTGGCTCCCGTCGGCTAATCCGTGACGGTCATCTGGTCGTCGCTGCTGGCCCACGATTGCGCGAAGACGTCGATCGGCACCTGCTCGTCGCGGCCCTGCTCGCTGCCGCTGTCGTTGAGGTGCACGATGCCGGCCGCGGTGTCGACGCCGGTCACCACGACGGCGTGGTCGGCCTCCGGTTGCCCGTCCGGGGTCTTGTCCTCGACGGGCTCGCGCCAGATGAGTTCGGAGTTGACCCCGACGATGACCTTGCGGCCCTTGGCCAAATCCTGCTCCAGCGCCGTCATGCCCGTGGGGACGCCCTTCTTCGCGGCGCCGGCCTTGTCGGTGGACACCGCGTGGATGCCGTAGTGGGCGAGCAGCGCCGGCTCGTCGTCGAACGAGGTGCCGGCGCCGGGCCGGCGCTTCTTCGGCTTGGTGTAGACCGGCCCGGAATGGACGGTGCTGGGCGTGGATTGGGCCAGCTTGACGATCGCCTGTTCGGAGGGCGCCCGGCCGGTCAGCTCACCGATCACGTCGGCGACGGCCATTTCCACGCAGTCGTCGTCGTAGCCCTGGTAGCGCCAGAACGCGGCGGCCGCCGCGGGGTCTCCGTAGACCGTGCCCTGCCCGCGGGGCGGGTTGGGCGTGGCGTGCGCGGTGCCCACGGCGAGGACCAGCGCGGCGGCGCCGCCCAGCGCTGCGAGACCGGCGGCCCGGGTGACGATCATGCTGTGAATGTCTGCGCTGGGGGCCCCCGCGTTACCTAATGCGCGCCGGCCAGGTTGAGCGTGACCACACCGGCGATGATCAACGCGACGCCGACGACCTTCGCCACCGACACCGGGGAGCCCAGGAACAGCACCGCGATCAGCACGATGGCGGCCGTCCCGATCGCCGACCACAGCGCGTAGGCGACGTCAGTCCGCATGCCCCGCGAGATGGACAGCGCCAGCAGCGCGAAGGAAACGGCGTAGCCGACCAGGCAGGTGACCGTCGGCCACAGCCGGGTGAATCCCTCGGTGCTCTTGAGCAAGCTGGTCGCGACGACCTCGGCGAAGATCGCGCACAGCAGGAACAGGTACGTCAACGCGCTAGTCCGACGACGATTTCTTGGGGTTTTCGGCCTGCGCCTCGTCCGCGACGGCGTCCAGGTGACTGTCGTGCGCGGCCTGCCAGTGCTCGTCGGCCGCCCGCTGCAGCTGGGCGGACGAGCCCAGTCCGTCCATGGCGGCTCGCTGATAGGTGTTCGCCGTCTGCTCGTGGACGCGCGCCAGTTCCTCGTGCCGTTGGGCGGCGGCGTGGTGGGCGGCCGCCGCGGCTTGCAGAGATTCCTCCGCCCGGTGTCGCGCCAGGCTGACCGACTCGGGGGACGGCCGTTGGCCGGCGGCCAACTCCGCCCTGCGGTTGCGCAGTTCTTTCACTCGCTGCTCCACCTGTGCCGCGCGTTCCGCCGGGCGCGATTGCCCGTCGACGGGCCGTTCACTCATGACCAACTCCCCACCGCACCGTGCCGTCGAGGCTGAGCACACCTGTTTCAATCAACTATCACGCTACGACGGTGAAAACGATGACGGCTACGACGGAAGGCCAGCCATGACCGTCTCCCCGCGACCGGTGCGCTTCGATGTCGGCGACGTGGTCGGCGAGCAGGCCTTTTTGGCGGCGACCTATTACCCGGCCGCGAGCCCCGCCGACGCGGTGCTCGTGTGCCTGCCGGGCGGCACCTACAGCCGCGAATATTGGGACCTGAAGATCCCCGGCCGTAGCGGCTACAGCTTCGCCGAGTTCGCGACCGGGAACGGCTACGACGTCGTCACGATCGACCCCCTGGGTACGGGCGAAAGTTCGAAGCCCGCAAGGGATTTCGGTTTCACCGACATCGCCGCCGCGCTCGCGCGGGCGGTCTCGGAGTTGCCGGCGCTGACAGGTGGCCACGCACCCGCGGTGGCCGTCGCGCACTCGCTGGGTGCCTATCTGGCGATCGTTCAGCAATCGCTGTTTCCCGGCTACGCCGGATTGGCGGCCCTCGGGTGCACCAATCGACACGTCGCGCCGCTGAACCTGGATGCGGCATTCATCGCCCGGGCCGCGACCCCGCAGGGCCGCGACGAGCTGGCGCGCCAGATCCTTTCCGCCCTTGCCGAGCCCTATGCCGAGGCCCCCCGCGAATACCTGCAGAGCTGGTTTCACCTCCCCGACGTGCCTGCCGACGTGGTCGCGGCCGACTGCGTCACGGCAAAGTCGGTGGTGCCGCGGGTGTTCGGCACCGCGATGATCCCCGGCGTCGTCGCCGAGCACGCCGCGCGGATCGATGTCCCGGTGCTGCTGGGCTATGGCGCGGTCGACGTCTCGCCGGACCCGCGGGCGGAGGCCGGCCTGTTCCGCAGCAGCCCCGACATCACGACCGTGGTCCTGGCCGACAGCGCGCACTGCCACAACATGGCGTCGAGCCGCCGGCGGCTCTGGAGGCGCCTGCTCGGCTGGGCGGCGACCGTAACGTCGGCGATGTGATGAAGACGCTCGAGGAACGCCTCGCCGGGCATGCGCCGGCCGTGCTGAGCCTCTTTCGCCTGGTTTACGGTTTGCTCTTCGCGGCCTCCGGCTCGGTGGTCCTGTTCGGCTGGCCCGCCCGTCCCAGCTATCCCGCCGCGTTCGGGGCCTGGCCCGGCTGGTACGCCGCCCTGATCGAGCTGGTGACCGGACTTCTGATCGCGGCTGGCCTGTTCACCCGCGCTGCGGCGTTTTTCGCCTCGGGGCACATGGCGGTCGCCTATTTCTGGATGCATCAACCGCGGGGGCTCTGGCCCGTCGGGGAGCCTCCGGACGGCAACGGCGGCGCCATGGCGATCCTTTATTGCTTCGCCTTCTTCCTGCTGGTCTTCACCGGCGGCGGACGATATTCGGTCGACGCCCTCCGCGGTGGGGTGACACTTCCTATCTCCTGGCGATAATGGCATTCTCTTGAGCGGAGAAGCCATTTCCGGAGGAGGTCGTCGGTGGGCACGGAGCAACGATGCGACGGGATGGTGGCCCTGGTCACCGGAAGCAGCCGGGGCCTGGGCAAGGCGATCGCGGCGCGGCTTGCCGCGCGCGGTGCCACGGTGGCGCTGACCGCCCGCACGATGGACCCCGACCCCAAATACCAGGGATCGCTCCGCCAGACCCGCGAAGAGATCGTCGCCGCCGGTGGCCGGGCGGTCGCCATCCCGGCGGACCTGTCGCACCCCGAGGAACGCGAACGGCTTTTCGGCGAGGTCGTGCGCGCCGTCGGTGCACCGGACATCTTGGTCAACAACGCCGCGGTCACCTTCCTGCGGCCGCTCGACGGGTTCCCGGAACGGCGGGCCCGGCTGATGATCGAGATGCACGTGCTGGGGCCGCTGCACCTGAGCCAGCTGGCGATTCCCGCGATGCGCGAGCGCGGGCGGGGCTGGATCCTGAATCTGACGTCGGTGGGCGGCGACCTGCCGCCCGGACCGCCGTTCTCCGAATTCGACCGGACCGCGGGCTTCGGGATCTACGGAACCGCCAAGGCCGCGCTCAACCGGCTCACCAAAAGCCTTGCCGCCGAACTGTATGACGACGGCATCGCCGTCAACGCCGCGGCTCCGTCCAACCCGGTGGCGACGCCGGGGGCCGGCGCCCTGGATCTGGCCAAGACCGACACCGAGGACATCGAACTGATCACCGAGACCGCCCTGCGGCTGTGCACCTGCGATCCGAGGACCATGACCGGGCGCATCGCGCACACCCAGTCCTTCCTGGCCGAGGTCGGCCGGGCCGGCTGAATGCCCGAGCTCGATCTCGAGGGGCTGCGCCGGCGGCTCGCGGCCGCCGGGGTGGTCGACGTCGCCGCGCTCGCCGGGGGCGCGTCCAGCCTCACGTTCCGCGGCGCGCGCGACGCCCGGCCGGTGGTGATCAAGGTTGCCCCGCCGGGCGTGGAGCCGGTCGCGCACCGCGACGTGTTGCGCCAGGCCCGGATCATGAAAGCGCTTGCCGGGACGCGAGTTCCGGTGCCCGAGGTGGTGTGGCAGGATCCGGGCGACCCGCCCGACACCCCGCCGCTGTTCGTGATGTCCCACGCCTCAGGACAGTGCGTGGAGCCGCTGTTCGACTGCTGCCCGCCGGCTGCCGGGCTGTTCGAGCGCTACCGCAACGCGTGCCGGGTGATGGCCGCCCTGCACAGCCTGTCGCCGTCCGAGTTGGGTCTGGCCGGCGAGCCGGTCGTCGATGCGGCCGCCGAGGTCCAGCGCTGGTGCGACACGCTGCGGACCGTGGATGCGGAGCTGGTGCCGGACTGGCGCGGTGTGCGGGACGCGCTGCTTGCCTGCGCGCCAAGGGCTTTGCGGCCCAGCGTGGTGCACGGTGACTTCCGGCTGGGCAACCTGATGGCCGTCGGCGCCAGGATCACCGCCGTGATCGACTGGGAGATCTGGTCGATCGGCGACCCGCGCATCGATCTGGGCTGGTTGCTGATCAACTGCGACCCCGAGACGTACCAACGGGTTCCGTCCTCCGCCGGTGTCGCGCCCCCAGCCGGCGAACTGGCCGAGATCTATCAACGCGAATCAGGTTGGGAAGTCACCGACTTGGGCTGGTTCGGCGCGCTGGCGTGCTTCAAGTCGGCCGCGACGTGGTCGCTGATCGTCAAGCACAACCGCCGAAGGCGCTCTCCCCGGGCCGAATTGGAGGCCATGGCCGCGACGCCGCCGCGGTTGCTGGAGCGGGCGCGGTCGATGCTGGGCTAACGGTGGATCAGCGGCACCGCACGAACATGTTTTCGCAGTACATCCCGGCGCCGCCCCAGGCGAGCGACGGGCCGCCCTCGTCGGCCGGGTCGACGAACAGCGCCGGACTCTCCGTCGTGATCAGATCGACAACCCCGGGCGCCGGCGGTGAGAAAGGGTCGGGATCGGCGTTGGCCACGGCCGAACTGGCGGCGAGAGCCATCGCGCTCATCGCGCCGGCCACCAAAACCCGCTTCATTCCCGCCCTCTCTGTCGCCCGCCTATTGTAGCCCCCTGGCAAACAAACCGATACAGGATCGGCGCAACGTTCCGGGGCCATATCGCGGATGTGTTACGAACGCACAACGACTTCGACCGGTTGCCCAGCAAATTCCCTGACGCGTTTCGCGCCGCGCCTACGGTGTCGCGCGTGGGGCCGGTAACCGTGGTCGTTCGCCGCGCCGCGGTTATCGCGGTTTGTCTGTTCGTGGCCGTGGCCGCGGCGCCGTCGACAAGCGCGGATCCCGACGTCGACCCCGCCGCCGTAACAGTGCCCGCGCCGGACGGTGGCGTGCCCTCGAACGCGCCGGCAATCCTCAAGACCCCGGACGGCTGGACCCTGGGCCTCGGCGCCAAGGACGAGTCGCAGATTCCGGTGGCGCCGCTGACCACCGCCGTCTCGTCCCGTGAATACCTGGCGAGCGGGACGTTCGTCGGCTCGCTCATAGGGCCTGAGCAGCCGCGGGGCACCCTCGAGGTGGGTTACGAGATCGGCTGCGGGATCGACATGAGCACTTCCAACGGCGTCACGATGGGCGGGAGTGCAGGCGTCACCCCGGGTCTTGGCCTGGCGGGCGCGTTCACCGGCGTGGTGACCCCCGTGCCGTTGATCACGGTTCCTGTCAACGGTGTGATCACCGTGGGCCTCAAGCCGGGGCTCGTGATCGTGGTGCCGGTGGTCAAGAAGCAGTTCAAGGGGCCGAGTCCCTGGGTGATGGTCAGCAACTTCCACGTCAAGATCGACGGCTGCGTGGGGCAGTCGTTCATCCGCTCCTACGCGACGCTGACCCGGGAGACCGATCAATCCGACGTGGTGCTGTCCTACGTCGGCGTCACCAAAGCCGTCTAAGGCCGATGGTGGCGACCCGCTTCGCCCGGCTCCGCCGCGCTAGCCATCGCCACGCCGCGGGGTATGCCCGCCAGCCGGTCGGCGAACTTCGCCTCGGCGGCCGCGCGCAGGCGCAGCAGGTGTTCGGAGGGAAACAGATCGGGCGCGGGTGAGCGGTCCTTGAGCAGGAGCCGGGCCAGCGTCACCTTGTGCACCTCGGTGGGACCGTCGGCCAGGCCGAGCACGAACGACTCCACCAGGTACTGCACGAACGGCATCTCGTGGGTGGTGCCCAGTGACCCGTGCAGCTGGAGCGCCCGCGCCGACACGTCGTGCAACACCTTCTGCATCATCGCCTTGACCGCCGAAATGTCCGCCCGCACCGCGTGATAGTCGTTGAATTGGTCGATCTTCCAAGCGGTTTGCAGCGTCAGCAGCCGGAAGGCCTCGATCTCCATCCACGAGTCGGCGACCATCTCCTGGACCAGTTGCTTGTTGGCCAGGACCTCGCCCTGGGTGTAGCGTGACACCGCCCGCTCGCAGATCATGTCGAAGATGCGGCGGACCAGGCCCACCGTGCGCATCGCGTGGTGAATTCGCCCGCCGCCCAGGCGGGTTTGGGCGACGGCGAACGCCCCGCCGCGCGGGCCCAGCATGTGGTCGGCGGGCACCCGCACGTTCTCGTAACGGACGTACCCCTCGCGACCGCCGCCCGGCGGCTGATACCCCAACCCGACATCGCGCAGCACGTTGATGCCCGGGGTGCCGCCCGGTACGACGAACATCGAATAGCGTTGATATGGCGGCGCTTCGGGGTCGGTCATGGCCATCACGATGAGGAAAGAAGCCATCGAGGCGAACGAGGAAAACCACTTCTCCCCGTTGATGATCCAGTGATCGCCGTCGGGCACCGCGGTGGTGCGGAACACCTTGGGGTCCGCGCCGCCCTGCGGCTCGGTCATCGAGAAGCAGGACACGATGCGGTTGTCCAGCAACGGCTCGAGGTAGCGCGCCTTGAGCTCGGGAGTGCCGTAATGCGCGAGGATCTCGCTGTTGCCCGAATCGGGGGCCTGCGAACCGAAGACGATGGGCGCACATTCCGAACGGCCCAGGATCTCGTTGAGCAGAGCGAGTTTCACCTGGCCGTAGCCCGGGCCGCCCAGGTGCGGCCCGAGGTGGGTGGCCCACAGGCCGCGCTCCTTGACGATCTCCTGCAGCGGCGGGATCAGGGCCTGCCGCACCGGATCGCTGAGGTCGTGGGATTCCTTGACGATCAGGTCGATCGGCTCGCACTCGTTGCGCACAAACTCCTCGACCCATTTCAGTTGTTCGGCCCACTGCGGCTCGGTGGAGAAGTCCCACGACATCCGTTGTCCCTTCTCGGGTCATTGCCACTTTTTGCGGCGCTCGGCCGCGTCCTCGGTCGCATGCGCGATCACCTGGTTGCGGTTCTCCAGTTCCAGCGCCGCCGGCAGGCTCGCCGCGTCGGTGTTCACCTGCAGCGCGCGCTTCGTCAGTTGCACGCCGAGCGGCGCCAGGCCGGCGATCAGCGACGCCAACTCGACGGCGCGATCGACCAACCGATCGGGCCCGACGACCTCGCTGACCAGCCCCCGCCGCTCGGCCTCGCCGGCCGAGACCGTGCGCCCGGTGAGCATCCAGTCGGCCGCGACGCTGGTGCCGACGATGCGGGGCAGGTGATAGCTCATGCCCATCTCGGCGCCCGACAGCCCGAGCAGGATGGCGGCGTTGCCGAACGAGGCTTGCGCCGAACAGATTCGGATGTCGGCGGCGAGGCACAGCGCGAAACCCGCCCCGACGCAGGGGCCGTTGACCGCGGCGATGACGGGCTGCGGCACCTCGCGGACGCGTTGGGCGAGCGCGGCCATGCTCTCCTGGAAGCGCATGCGGTCCAGCGCCGGCGCCGTCGCCTCGGGCACGTCGGGCCCGAAGTCGCGCATGTCGATGCCGGCGCAAAAGCCGCGACCGGCTCCGGTGAGCACGATGGCACGCGTCGACCGGTCGGCCCCCAAATCGGCCAGGGCCGCGGCCAATTCGGCTTGCATGGCCGCGTTGATGGCGTTGAGCCGCTCCGGACGGCTCAGGCGCACGACGACGACGCCGTCGGCGGGCCGGTCGAGTTCCAGCGTGTGGGACACCCACCGATCGTAAAGCGTCTCTCGGATGAGGAGAATAATCTTCTCCAAAATGGCGAAGCGATTCTCGACGTTGCGCGGGGCGGCCCCGCGGCCGATCGCTGTGTTAGGCCGGGGCTGAGCGGGGTAGCCCGCCGCCATGACCAAGATCGGATACTTCCTTTCCAGTGAGCAGTTCGGCCCGAAGGAACTGGTCGACCAGGCCAAGCGCGCGGAGGCCGCCGGGTTCGACGCGCTGTGGATCTCGGACCACTTCCATCCGTGGAACGACGAGCAGGGTCAGAGCCCGTTCGTGTGGGGCGTGCTCGGCGCACTGTCGGAGGCGACGTCACTGCCGGTCAGCACGGCCGTCACCTGCCCCACCGTGCGGACGCATCCGGCCATCATCGCCCACGCGTCGGCCACCGCCGCGGTGCAGCTCGACGGCCGCTTCGTGCTCGGGGTGGGCAGCGGCGAGGCGCTCAACGAGCACATCCTCGGCGACAGCTGGCCGTCCGTGGGTGTGCGGCAGGAGATGCTGGAGGAAGCCGTCGACGTCATCCGATTGCTGCACCGCGGCGACGAGGTGAGCCACCACGGCAAGCACTACACCGTTTCCGAGGCGCGAATCTACACGCGGCCGGAGCAGCCGGTGCCGATCTACGTCTCCGGGTTCGGACCGCAGGGCGCCGAGCTGGCCGGGCGCATCGGTGACGGCTACGTGCTGGCGATGCCGGAGGCCGAGCTGGTCAAGGCTTTCCGGGACGCCGGCGGCGGCGACAAGCCGGTGCAGGGAGGCACCAAGGTCAGCTGGGATCGGGACGCCGACGCCGCGCTGAAGGTGGCGCACCGGTTGTGGGGCAACGAGGGGCTGCCGGGGCAGACCGCACAGATCCTGCCGCGGCCGAAGGACTTTGCCGCGCTGATGTCGCTGGTGCCGCCGGAGACGGTCGCGGAAAGCGTTGCGTGCGGGCCGGATCCGGACAAACACGTGGCGCAGGTGCGCCGGTACGTCGACGCCGACATCGACGAGGTGTACGTCCAGCAGATCGGCCCCGACATGGACGGGTTCTTCGCGGCGTGGGAACGCGACGTGCTGCCTCAACTGCGCGGCTGAGCTTCAGCTTCGGCGTCGCCGTAGTAGCCCACCCGAAGCAGGGCGGTGATCTCGCTGACCAAGGGCATCCGCGGATTTGTGCGGTTGCTGAGATCCTCGAATGCCGTCATCGCCAACGCGGGCAGCGCCGTAAGGAATTGTTCCTCCTCGACGCCGTACTCCCGCAGCGATCGCGGCATGTCCAGTCGCTTCAGCAGATCGTCAACTCCGTGGAACAACCGGCCGCGGCATTCGTCGGGCTCATGCCCGCCGAAGATCAGTTGGCCGAGCTGCGCGTATTTGTCCGGCGCCACGTAGGCGGAATATCCCGGGGCGGGCATGAACTTGCTTGGCAGACTTGCGTTGTAGCGCAGCACATGAGGCAGGAAGATGCCGTTGGCTCGGCCATGCGAGATCCCGAATCTCGCGCCGACGGCATGGGCGAGCGCATGGTTCGTCCCGACGAACGCATTCGAAAAGGCAAGCCCGGCAAGGGTTGCCGCGTTGGACATGTCGGTTCGCGCGGATAGCTCGCCGGGGTCATCGTAGGCCCTGGGCAACGCGTCGAAGATCAATCGTGCCGCTTGGGCGCACAGCGCGTCCGTGTACGGCGACGCGAAGATCGAAACGATCGCTTCCAGAGCGTGGGTGAGCGCGTCGATGCCGGTGTCGGCGGTCAATTTCGGTGGCATGGACGAGGTCAGGACGGGGTCAACGATCGCGAGGTCAGGCACCAGGCTGTAGTCGACCAGCGTTTCCTTCTTCCCGCGCACCGTCAGCACCGCCGCCGGCGAGACTTCGGAACCGGTCCCCGACGTCGTCGGAACAGCGACCAATTGGACGCGATGGCGGTCGGTCGGATAGTCGGCCACGCGCTTGCGCGGGTCGAGGAACGGCATCGTCAACTCGTCGAGGCTCTTCTCCGGGTGTTCGTAGAACAGCCGGATCGCCTTGCCGGCATCCAGCACCGAGCCGCCGCCGACGGCGAGCAGCAGATCGGGTTGGACCCGCTGCAGCAGCGCGACGCCACGGCGGATGGTCGCCTCGTCGGGCTCCGGTGTCACCTCGCTGAACACCTGCACGTGTTGGGTGCGTAACTTGCCGCGCAACTGGTCGACCACGCCGCGCTCATCGGTCAGGGCATCGGTGATCACCACGACGATTTCGCAGTCGAGTTCGCGCAGGTTGTCCAGTGCGCCTTCGTTGAAGTAGGTGTTGGAGGGGACGCGGAACCATTGCGGCGGGGTGCGGCGCCGCGAGACGGTCTTGATGTTCAGCAGTTGGCGGTAGTTGACGTTCTCCGTTGTGCTCGACCCGCCCCAGGTGCCGCAACCCAACGAGAACGTGGGTGTGAGGTTGTTGTAGACGCCGCCGAGGGCTCCGACCGCGGTGGGCGCGTTGACCAGGATGCGCCCGGTGCGAACCGCCAGACCGTATGCCTCGATGACGTCCTCGTCGCTGGCGTACACCGCCGAGGTGTGACCGAGCCCCCCATGCTCGGTGACCAGGACGGCCACGTCGATGGCGTGCTGGACGCCTCTTGCGCGCACCACCCCGAGCACCGGCATCAGCTTCTCCCGCAACAGGGGGTGGGACGCGAGTTCGTCCAGGTCGGCGGGAAGCTGTGCCAGCAGCACTTTGACGGTCGGTGACACGCTGAAGCCGGCTCGGGCGGCCAGCTCCGAAGCCTTCTTCCCGACCGCCTCGAGCGAGATCTTGTCGCCGCACCCGAACGCGAACTCCGCCACCGCGTCGGCCTCGGCGGGCGTGAGCAGTTGGGCGCCCATCCGCTCGAACTCGGCCATCACCTCGTCGTATATCTCGTCGTCGATGATGCAGGTTTGCTCGGCCGGGCAAATAACGGACGAGTCAAAGGTTTTCGAGATCAGGATGTCAACGACCGCGCCCTTCAGGTCCGCGGTCTTGTGAACGTAGATCGGCGCGTTGCCCGGACCGACGGACAGACCCGGCTTTCCGGCCGAATTCGCCAGCGCCACGATCTTCGGTCCGCCCGTGACCCAGATGAAGTCGACCTCGGGATGCTTGAACAGGTAGTGCGTCACCTCGTGCGCGGCGTCCGGAATGACCTGCAGCGCTCCGGGCGGCATCCCGGCCGCTTCGGCCGCCGGGCGGAGGACTTCCAGGCTGCGTTCGCAACAGCGCACCGCATACGGTGACGGCCGAAAAAGGATCGCGTTGCGCGTCTTGGCGGCCACGATCGCCTTGAACAGCACCGTCGAGGTCGGATTGGTCACGGGGGTGATGCCCAGCACGACCCCGATCGGCTCGGCCACATAGGCGATGTTGTGTTCGACGTCCTCGTCGATGACACCAACGGATTTCTTGCCACGCAGGTAGTCGTGCAGGAACTCGGTGGCGACATAGTTCTTGACGACCTTGTCCTCGAAGACACCGAAGCCCGTCTCCTCGATCGCCACGCTGGCCAATTCGCCCGCCGCGCGGACCCCGGCGCGCACCATCGCCTCGACGATCGCGTCGACCTGCTCCTGGTCGAGCCTGCGGAATGCCCGGGCCGCCTCGGCCGCCACGTCGACGATCGCGTCGACCTCGCGTCTGCGCTCTTCGGCAAGCGCGGGTGCTTCGAGACCGGAGGCGGGCTGGCTTTGCGTCGTGGTCATGGTCGCGTTTCGGCTCGGGAAGGGGACGCTGAGCGTCCCCGGAATGAGCAGATGCTACGTCGGCCGCCTCGATCGAAAGAAGGGCTGAAAGGCCCTCGGCCCGGTTACGGCCCGAAGTTGGTGCCGCAGGTGAGCTCTTGCCACTTCGCGATCTCGGCCGCGCGCGCGTCCGCGACGTGGCGATAGAGACCCAGCGCGTCGGGGCCGAGCAGCAGGAACCCCGGCGGCTCGCTCGACTCGACGGCCGTGATGATCGCGGTGGCCGCCTTGGCGGGGTCGCCGGCCTGGGTGCCGTGCATGGTGTCGTTCTCCTTGCGCCGCTGCCCCGCGGTGGCCGCGTAGTCGTCGATGACCGCGGCCGACTGTACGAGCGAGCGACCGGCGAAGTCCGTGCGGAACGCGCCGGGCTCCACGACCGTCACCGAAATGCCCAGCGGCGCAAGCTCACCGCGCAGGGCCCCGCTCATCCCCTCGATCGCGGCCTTCGCCGCCGCGTAGTACCCGGATCCCACCGGGGTCACCGTCGCGCCGATCGAGGAGATGTTGACGATCGCGCCGGTGCGGCGCGCGCGCATGCCGGGCAGCACGGCCTTGATCGTCGCGACGGTGCCGAAGAAGTGCGTCTCGAACAACTCGCGGACCTCGGCGTCGTCGCCCTCCTCGACGGCGGCGCGGTAGCCGTAGCCGGCGTTGTTGACCAGGACGTCGACGCCGCCGAACCGCTCGTGCGCGTCCCGCACGGCGGCGGTGACCTGCGCGGGCTCGGTGACGTCGAGCGCCACCGCGAGCACCCGCTCCGGTGCGGCCTGCGCCAGGTCGGCGACCTTGGTGACGTCGCGCGCGGTGACGACGGCATGGTGGCCGGCCGCGATGACGGCCTCGGCGAGCGCGCGGCCGAGCCCGGTCGAGCAGCCGGTGATGAGCCAGGTGGACATGCGGTGTCTCCTTCGGTCGGGCGGAACTCAGTCGGTCAGCGCGCGGCCCACGATCCGCGGGTCCGGCTCGCCCACGACCTCGTCGTCCTTATCGTCGTAGTCGGATTTGGCGAGCACGTGACGCATGGCGTTTCCAAATCGATCTGTGCCATAGTCCGACGCTAGCCCCGTCGGCGCCGGCGATCGGGACGGCGGGCGCATCGTGCTGGTCGCCCCGCCGGCCGCGTTCTACGCTTCAGGAAAGCGTTGACGAAGAGCGAAGGAAGGACACAGTGAGGACGCTCGAAGGCCTGCTGGCCGGGCATTCTTTCTTCCGCGGCATCGACCCGCGCTACCTGCAGTTGGCCGTCGGGTGCGCGGCCAACGTGCGCTTCGGCGCGGGTGAGTTGATCTTCCGCGAGGGCCGCCCGGCCGATCACTTCTATCTCATCCGCGCCGGCAGGATCGCGCTCGAGACTCGCGCGCCGGGCCATGGCAGCCTGACCGTGCAGACGCTCGGCGACGGCGAGATCCTCGGCTGGTCGTGGCTGGTGCCGCCCTACAACTCGCGGTTCGACGCACGCGCGGTGGAGACGACGCGGGCCATCGTCTTCGACGGCAAGTGCCTGCGCGAGAAGTGCGAAGAGGATCACGAACTCGGCTACGAGTTGCAGAAGCGCGTGATCGCGGTGCTCGGCGAATATCTCGATGCGACGAGGTTCCGGCTCTTGGACATCTACGCCGACGCCATCGAATGAGGCCGGCCCGGCGAGCGTTTCGCTAACTCGCCGCCGCGCACCGCTCCAGCCGGAAGGTGCGCTCGAAGCCGGTCGGGCGCGTCGTCAGCGTCACCTCCACCGCGCCGCTGGGGGCCACCACGTAGCGCTCCTCGACGTCGGGGCCGTCACTCCAGCGGCCGACCGGTTGCCGCCCGAGGTCATCCCGGTCGTAGAGCGCCGGGTCGAACGGGAAGAGGACCGGGTCGTAGGGCGTCACGTCGCCGTCGGGACGACCGTCGACGAGGCGGCTGCACTCGACGAATCGGAAGTGCCCGATGTTGTGCGCGGCCCGGTAGGTCCGCCGCACCACCAGCGGGGTATGCCCATCCGCCGGAAGCGAGGCATCCTTGGGGACGATCGGGTCGAAGACCACGTCGGTGCCGGCGTGCGCCTCGCGGAAGACCCCGAAGTGCCGCGAAAAGCGTTCGGACAGGGCGAAACCCGCCTCCTGGTCGAGGAAGACCGCCAGCCCGATCGCCGTCGCGGCGAACGGGTGCGGGGAGCGCTTCACCCGCTTCTCGCCGAAGGCCGTACGCAGCATCCGGGAGACCAGCGGGAAGCCCCCGGCCCCGCCCACGACGTAGATGCCCGCCACCTCCGACCAGGTCACGTCCGGGCCGCCCGCCGGATCGTGCAGGACGCGGTGCAGCAGTTCGGTCGTCTGGTCGACCATGGGCGCGCACACGGCGTAGACGTCGTCGATCCGGCAGGAGAACGGGGGCCGGTCCACCTCGTCGATCCCGGTCAGGTCGACCAGGAAACGGCGTGTCTGCGGCCCGACGGCCTCCTTGCGGGCGGCGCACTCCTCCCTGAGCAGGTCGCGGGCGGCCGGGGTCACCTCGGGAAGGTTCAGGCGGCCCAGGATGAGGTCGACGATCGCCTCGTCGAAGTCGTCACCGCCGAGGCGCTGAATGCCTTCGCTGACGACCACCTCGTTCTCGTGCCCGGTCATCCTCAGCAGCGACGCGTCGAAGGTGCCGCCGCCGAGGTCGTAAACGAGGACGTACTCGCGCCTGGCGGTGATGGTGGAGCGGTATCGATGCGCGTACTCCAGGCTGGCGGCCGACGGCTCGTTCAGCAGCGCGACGACGTGAAAACCCGCCGCGACGAACGCGTCCAGCGTCAGCAGGCGCTGGGCGCTGGAGGCGTTGGCGGGCACGCTGATCGCGGCCTCGATGGTCTCGCCCGGCGCCAGGCTGGCATTCGAGCGGCGCTGCAGGTCGCTCTTCAGCTGGGCCAGAAAGCCGGTGAGGAGGTCGGCGAGACGATGGCTGCGGCCGGCCAGGGTCACCTCAGTCTGCGGTCCGGCCTCGTTGAGGAGGCGTTTGAAGGATCGCAGCACCGACCAGCCCGGCTCGTGGCGGACGGCTGCCGCGGCCACCCCGAATCTCAGGTCCCCGTCGGCATTGGCGGCGATGACCGACGGCCAGGCGTCCAGTCCGTCGAATGAGATGACCGGATAGTTACCGCGGTCGACGGCCGCAACGACGGTGTGGGTGGTGCCAAAGTCGATGCCGACCCTCATTCCGCAGAATTCTAGGACCGTGTCACCGTCTTGGGCACCACCTTTGACCGCGCGTGCCGGTCAATCCTCGAAGTGACGGTTGTAGTCGGTACGCTCGAGCCACCATTGCAGGCTGTACAGCCCCTTCGCGATCATCACCATCAGCATCGCGGACGCGAGTGCCAGGACGACGTTCATAGCCTGTGCATCTCCCGCGCCATGAGGGCGTTCTCGAGAAATTCGTACCGCTTCGGGCAATGCCTTTGCTGCGGGGCTGATTCACCGAATGTGGTCGTGAGCATTCGCCGTGCGACGGCGACCAGCCGGACGCCGATGCTCCTGCGGCGCACCACCCCCAAGGCGGCCGCGCTGCCGAAAACCACCTGCTGGGTGCTGATCACAACCTCGGTGGATGACACCTGAACCGGGGGAGGCGGTTGATGGGTGGGCTTGTCGACGGGATCGGTCGTGCTCGCGACTCCCGGTGGGGATACCAACATCGTCTACCTCTTCTCCGATGTGGCGCTTGGTGCACTCACCGTACGGTCGGCGACCGCCCAGGGCATGCGTAGTCGACTACCTCAACCGTTGCGGGCGCTGGTTTGTATCGATGACTTTCGCCCCTAGGCCCGCACGCTCGGTGCGCCGACGATGACTTCGTGATCGAGATGCTCAAGGGTTTCCCCGACGACGTCGCCGCGTTCGCTTTGCATGGGCACGTGACCAAGAGCGATTACGACACGGTGCTCATACCGGGCTTCGAGGACAAACTGAGCCGGCACGAACGGGTGGGCATCTATCTCGAGATCGCGCCCGACTTCACGAGTTTCGGACCCGGCGCGGTGTGGGCGGATTCCAGGTTCGGCATCGGCCACTACTTCGACTGGGATCGCTGCGCGATCGTCAGCGACGTGGAATGGGTGAAGCACATGGCCAGGTTCAGTGAGCTCTTCGGGTTCCTCTGGCCCGGGAGGTACCGCACGTTCGCCGAGGCGAAGGCCGACGAAGCGCGCGAATGGATCGTGGCGCCGCACGGCAAGCGCGATGCCGGATGAGATCGGGTTAGCCGATCACGGGGCGGCTGCCGCGTCCCATTGCCTTTGCACCTCCCGCTCGGCGGGCGTGGCGATCAGGCCGGACGGGGCGAACCGTTTGGACGGCACCGGTTCTTCCTCGGAAAGCGGCCTGCCGCCGCCGCGAATCACCTTGAGCGCGACGACGACTCCGGCCGCGAACACGATGACGACGACCAGCGCGAAGAGGATCGACAGGGTCCCCTGGATGAAGGTGTTCCTGATGACGTCATCGAGCTGATGGGCATTCTTGGCCGAACCGAACGCGGTCTTGCCCGCGTGTTTCGCCGCCAGGTACTGCGCGTGCTGGGTCCAGTAGCCCACGGCGGGGTCCCCGGAGAAGATCTTCTGCCACGACGCGGTCATCGTGACGGCCAGGTCCCACAGCAGCGGCACGCCGGGGATCCACGCCCACCTCAGCAGCCCCTTCTTGATGACGACGACCGTGACGACGGTCAGTGCGATCGCCGCGAGGAGCTGGTTGGCGATACCGAAGAGCGGGAACAGCGTGTTGATCCCGCCCAGCGGGTCGGTCACGCCCATCAGCAGGGTGCCGCCCCACGCGGCGACCACGGCCAGGCTGCAGATCCATACGCCGGGGCGCCAGCTCGGGTTGCGCAGCCGGGCCAGCGGGCCGCCCAGGTTGCCCAGCGTGTCGGAGAGCATGAAGCGGTTGACCCGGGTTCCCGCGTCGACCGTCGTCAGGATGAACAGCGCCTCGAACATGATCGCGAAGTGATACCAGAACGCCTTGAGCCCGGTGCCGCCTAAGACCCGCTGCAGCACCTCGGACATCCCCAGCGCCAGCGTCGGTGCGCCGCCGGTGCGCGACACGATGGACTTCTCGCCGACGCTGCGGGCGGCCTGGCCGATCTGGTCCGCGGTGGCCCGTGGACCGGACAGGCCGAGCCGGTTGACGTAGTCCGCGGCGGTGGCCGCCGTGCCGCCGGTCTGGGCCGCCGGCGCGTTCACTGCGAAGTACAAGTGCTGGTTGAGGATCGACGCGGTTATCAACGCCATGACGGCGACGAACGACTCGGTGATCATGCCGCCGTAGCCGATCAGCCGCATCTGGCCTTCCTTCTCCAGCAGCTTCGGCGTCGTCCCGGACGAGATCAGCGAGTGGAACCCCGACAGCGCGCCGCACGCGATGGTGATGAACAGGAACGGGAACAGCGAACCGGCGAACACCGGGCCGTTCCCCCTGGTGGCGAACTGCGAAACCGCGGGAGCTTGCATCTCCGGGCGCGCGAGGAAGACGCCGAGGGCGATCAGCGCGACGGCGCCGACCTTCATGAACGTCGAGAGATAATCGCGCGGCGCGAGCAGCAACCACACCGGCAGCACCGACGCGGAGAACCCATAGATGATGAGGCACCAGCACAGCGTCACCGGTGACAGGGTGAACCACGATGCGCCCCAGGTTGTTTCGGCGACCCAGCTGCCGGACGCCACCGCGAGCAGGAGCAGCGCGAAGCCGATGACCGATACCTCCGACACCCGTCCGGGGCGCAGGAAGCGCAGGTAGCAGCCCATGAACAGGGCGATGGGGATGGTCATGGCGATGGAGAAGACGCCCCACGGGCTTTCGGCCAGGGCCTTCACCACGATCAGCGCCAGCACCGCGATCAGGATCACCATGATGACGAGGGATCCGAGGAGGGCGGCCGCCCCGCCCGTGGCGCCCAGTTCGTCGCGGGCCATCTGGCCGAGCGAACGGCCCCGGCGCCGGGTGGAGATCCACAGCACCAGGTAGTCCTGCACGCACCCGCCGAACACCGCGCCGACCACGATCCAGATGGCGCCCGGCAGGTAGCCCATCTGGGTGGCCAGCACAGGACCTACCAGCGGCCCGGCCCCGGCGATGGCGGCGAAATGATGGCCGAACAGCACGCGCCGGTCGGTTGGCACGTAGTCGGTGCCGTCGTCGAGGACCTCGGCCGGGCTGGCGTGGTCGTCGCGGGGCCGGACGATCTTCATCTCGACCAACCGGGCATAGAACCGGTAGGCGATGATGTACGTGCAGATCGCCGCGACGACGAACCAGACGGCGTTGACCGTCTCGCCGCGAGCGAACGCGATGATCGCCCAGGCGACGGCGCCGACGAGCGCGATCACGGCGAAGACGATCTTGTGCCGGGTGGTGATTGGGGACCGGTCGATGATGGCGACCGGCGGCAGGTGTTCGTGGGTGCGGATGTAGCTGACGTCTTTGTCGTGTTCTTGAACGGCCACGGCGGAAACCCTACGCGCGCAAGGCTGACAATGGGTGTTTGCGAAGGCGATTCAGTACAGGGCGCGCACCGCGTCGATGGTGTCGGCCTCCGCCGGGCCCTTGTCGTCGCGGTAGCGCACCACCCGGGCGAACCGCAGCGCGAGCCCGCCGGGGTAGCGCGACGACTTCTGCACGCCGTCCAGGGCGATCTCGACCACCTGCTCGGGCCGCAGCCGGACCACGTAACCGTCCGTGCCGCCGAAGGCCAGCTCGCTGAACCGGGCGGTCTGCCAGTCCAGCATGGCGTCGGTCATGCCCTTGAACGTCTTTCCCACCATCACGAATTCGCCGCTCGCCGGGTCGCGCGCGCCCAGGTGGATGTTGGACAGCTTGCCGCGCCGGCGCCCCGACCCCCATTCCACGGCGAGCACCACCAGGTCCAGCGTGTGCACCGGCTTGACCTTGAGCCAGCCCGCCCCGCGCCGGCCCGCGAGGTACGGCGCGCGCGGCGCCTTGGCCATCACGCCCTCGTGGCCGGCGGCCAGCGTGGCGTCCAGGAAGCGCGCGGCCTCCGACGGGTCCGACGTCGTCAGCCGGTCGACCCGCTGGTCGGGCGGCACCAGCGCATCCAGGGCGGCGAGCCGGTCGGTGGTGGGCGCGTCCAGCAGGTCGGTGCCGTCGCGGTGCAGGATGTCGAAGAAGAACACCGAAAGCCGTTGCGCCGCAACAGCGGCCGCCACGTCGACGGACCGGCCGAACCGCGAGGCGGTGACCTGGAAGCGGTGCGGGCGGTTGTCGGGCCGCAGCGCGATCGCCTCGGCGTCGGCGATGAGGTCGGTGGCAGGCAGTGCCAGCGTCGCCTCGACGACCTCCGGGAGCCGGGCCGTCACGTCGTCGAGGCTGCGGGTGTACACCGTGACCCGATCGCCCGCCCGGTGAATCTGCACGCGCGCGCCATCCAGCTTCGCCTCGAAAATCGTTGTGCCGTCGTGCCGTTCGATGGCGTCGGCCACGCCGGTCGCGGTCTGGGCCAGCATCGGGCTGACCGGGCGGCCGACCCGCAGGGTGAAGGCGCCCAGGGCCGCGGGTTCGCCGGACAGGGCTGCCACAGCGACGGCCGGCAGATCCCCGCCCAGCATCGCGGCGCGCTGCACCGACGCGACGGGGATTCCGGCGGCCTTGGCGACGGCGTCGGCCATGATCCCGGCCAGCGCCCCCTGGCGCAGCTCGCCGCCGAGCAGCCGCACCAGGAAGGCCTGCTCGGTTTCGGTCGCCGCGGCGAACAACGCGTGCAGCATTTCGGCCCGCCGCGCCTGTGACCCCTTGCCCGCGACCGCCCCGATCTGACAGAACGTGGCGTCGACTGCCGTGACGGTCAGCGTCGGGTCGGCCGCCGGCCGCGGCCGCTCGCGCAACGACGCCCAGCCGACTCCGATCTGGCGTTGGCGCAGCTCACCGGAGAGCCACGACACGACGACCGCCACCGCCTGCGGGTCGGCGGGCAACTCTTCGGCGGTGCGGCGCAGCAGGTCGGCGATGTGGGCGACCTTGGTCAGCCGCGACGACGTGCCGCCGACGGTAAGCGACGTGCTTGCCACGTCGAGGAGGAGCACGCCGCTCAGCTTGGCATGGCTCGCCGACAACCCGGCCGGGCGGACACGCTAGCGTGTCCGCTTAACGTTACAAATTTCGAGAATTCTGACAACCCTGGAGAAGGAGGCCCGGATGGAGATCAACGGGAAGAAGGTCGTCGTCGTCGGCGGCGCGTCGGGGATGGGTCGCGCCAGCGCCGAACTGCTGCACGAACGCGGCGCGGACGTCGCGATCCTGGACCGCGAGGGCTCCGACGGCAAGACCGTCGCCGAGGCCGTCGGCGGTTCGTTCTACCCGGTCGACGTCACCGACTTCACCGGCACCGAGGAGGCGCTGCAGGCCGCGGTCGACAAGCTCGGCGGCCTGCACGTCGTGATCACCACCGCCGGCGGCGGCATCGCCAAGCGGACGATGACCAAGTCCGGTCCGCACGACCTGGAGTCCTTCCAGTCGGTCATCGATCTCAACCTCATCGCCACCTTCAACATCAGCCGGCTGGCGGCCGCCCATATGGCCAAGAACGAGCCGGAGGACGAAGAGCGCGGCGTCATCATCAACACGGCGTCGATCGCGGCCTTCGAGGGTCAGATCGGCCAGGTCGCCTACACCGCCGCCAAGGCCGGCATCGCGGGCATGTGCCTGACGATGGCGCGCGACCTCGGTTCGCTGGGCATCCGCGTGCTGGCGATCGCGCCCAGCCTGTTCGCCACCGGGCTGACCCAGGGCATCCCGGACGAATTCGCCGCGGCGCTCACCAAGGACGCCGCCTTCCCGAAACGCCTGGGCCGGCCCGAGGAGTACGCCAAGCTGGTGGCGGCCATCGTGGACAACCCGATGCTCAACGGTCAGTGCCTGCGGCTGGACGCCGGGCAGCGGTTCGCGCCGAAGTAGGCACCCCCACCCGGGCCGCCGCGGGGATTAAGTACACTCTTTACCCAGCCGCCCCGCTTCCCCTCGGAGCGGGGCAGGCCACCATCCCGGCAGCGGCGCGAGGAGGCCCCTCATGGGTATCGCACTGACCGACGACCACCGCGAACTCGCCGAGGTGGCCCGCGCGTTCCTGACCGCGCAGAAGGCGCGGTGGGCGGCCCGGTCCCTGCTCGACGCCGCCGAAGAATCCCGGCCCCCGTTCTGGCAGAACGTGGTGGAGCTCGGCTGGCTCGGCCTGCACATCGGCGAGGAACACGGCGGCTCGGGCTATGGGCTGCCCGAACTCGTCGTGGTCGTCGAGGAACTCGGCCGCGCGGTGGCGCCCGGACCGTTCGTGCCGACCGTCATCGCGTCGGCGGTGATCGCCAAAGACGGCACGCCCGAGCAGAAGTCGCGGCTGCTGCCCGGGCTGATCGACGGCACCGTCACCGCGGGAATCGGCCTGGGCGGCCGCGTGCGGGTCACCGACGGCACCGCGGACGGCGAGGCCGGCATCGTCCTGGGGGCCGGGCTTGCCGAGCTGCTGGTGATCGCCGCCGGCGACGACCTGCTGGTGCTGGAGCGCGGCCGGTCCGGTGTCTCGGTCGACGTACCCGACAACCTCGACCCGACCCGGCGCTCCGGGCGCGTCCGCCTGGAGAACGTGAGCATCGGCGCTGACGACGTCGTGGCGGGGGCGCGGGAGTCGGCGCTGGCCCGCGCGCGCACCCTGCTGGCCGCAGAGGCCGTGGGCGGGGCGACGGACTGCGTGGAGTCCGCCGTCGCCTACGCCAAGGTGCGCCAGCAATTCGGCCGCACCATCGCGACTTTCCAAGCCGTGAAGCATCATTGCGCGAACATGCTGGTGGCCTCGGAGTCGGCGACCGCCGCGGTGTGGGACGCGTCGCGCGCGGCGGGGGAGGATTCCTCCGAGGATGAAGCCCAGTTTCGCCTCGTCGCCGCGGTGGCCGCGGCGCTGGCGTTCCCGGCGTATGCGCGCAATGCCGAACTCAACATCCAGGTGCACGGCGGCATCGGCTTCACCTGGGAGCACGACGCGCACCTGCACCTGCGCCGGGCGCTGGTGACCACGGCGCTGTTCGGCGGCGACGCCCCGGCCGCCGATGCCTTCGAGCGCACCGCGGCCGGCGCCGTGCGGGAGAACAGCCTGGACCTGCCGCCCGAGGCCGAAGAGCTGCGCACCCGGATCCACGCCGACGCCGCCGAGATCGCCGCGCTGGACAAGCAGGCACAGCGCGACAAGCTGATCGAGACCGGCTACGTGATGCCGCACTGGCCCAAGCCGTGGGGCCGCGCGGCCGACCCGGTGGAGCAGCTGGTGATCGAGGAAGAGTTCCGGGCCGCCGGCATCAAGCGGCCCGACTACGGGATCACCGGATGGGTCATCTTGACCCTGATCCAGCACGGAACGCCTTGGCAGATCGAGAGATTCGTCGAGAAGGCTTTGCGTAAGGACGAGATCTGGTGTCAGCTGTTCTCCGAGCCGGACGCCGGATCGGACGCGGCGTCGATCAAGACCCGCGCCACCCGGGTCGATGGCGGCTGGAAGATCAACGGGCAGAAGGTGTGGACCAGCGGGGCGCACTATTGCGCGCGGGGGCTGGCCACCGTACGCACGGACCCGGAGGCGCCCAAGCATGCCGGCATCACCACGGTGATCGTCGACATGAAGGCGCCCGAGGTCGAGGTGCGCCCGCTGCGGCAGATCACCGGCGGCTCGGATTTCAACGAGGTGTTCTTCAACGACCTGTTCGTGCCCGACGAGGACGTCGTCGGCGAGCCCAACACCGGGTGGACGGTCGCCCGCGCCACCCTCGGCAACGAACGCGTCAGCATCGGCGGCAGCGGGTCTTTCTACGAGGGCCTGGCGGACATGCTGATCGAACTCGTCAAGCAGCGCCCGGATCAGTTGGCGGGCACCAAGATTCGTGTCGGAAACTACCTGGCCGACGACCACGCGCTGCGACTGCTGAACCTGCGCCGCGTCGCACGCAGCGTCGAAGGCGCGGGCCCGGGACCCGAGGGCAACGTCACCAAACTCAAGCTGGCCGAGCACATGGTCGACGGGGCCGCGATCTCGGCGGCCCTGCTGGGTCCCGAGGTCGCGCTCGGTGACGGCCAGGGCGCGCTGGCGGCCCGCATGATCATGGGTGCGCGCGGCATGTCGATCGCCGGCGGCACCTCGGAGGTGACCCGCAATCAGATCGCCGAACGGATCCTCGGCATGCCGCGCGACCCGCTGATCAACTAGGCCGGTTCCCCCGGCGAGCAGACGCAAAAGCCCCCATTTCGGCGCGAAATGAGGGGCTTTTGCGTCTGCTCGCGCTAAGTGGCCGGGGCGAATTGGGGCGCGCCGCCGCTGCCCTTCTCGGGCCGGATCGCGACGGGCATCCCGCACGTCACCGAATCCGGTTCACAGCCAACGATATTGGCCGCCACCCGCAACCCGCTCTGTTCGGCGAGTTCGACGATGGCGATCACGTAGGGCGTCGGGATGTCCGGGTTGTACGGGTGGTGGTTCACCGTGTAGGTGAACACCGTGCCGCGGCCGGACACCGGCCGCGCCACCAGCGGCCCGCCGCAGTCGCGGCATTCGCCGGTCGCCGGGTGCACCCAGCGCGCACACTGCTCGCAGTGCTCGATCAGCAGCTGGCCTGACACGCCAAATACAGTACACTCTATTGATTCGGCGCGGGTGGCGGCTCACGGGAACGGGCGGTGCGTATGGCGTATTTCGAAAAGGACGCGATCCTGTCCGGCATCGGCATCTCGCGCATCGGCCGCCGCACCGGCATTCCCGGCCTCGAGCTGACCATGGAGGCGGTGCGCGCCGCCATCGCCGACGCCGGCCTGGCGCCCGCGGACATCGACGGGATCGCGACGCTCGGCGACACGCCGGCGTCGGACGTGAACGCCGAATTGCGGATCGAAGCGGCCGACTGCGGCGCCGGCTTTGGAACCGGCGGCCTGCTGAGCCCGGTGATGTCGGCGTGCCGCGCGGTCGCCGAGCGGCGCGCCCGCCACGTGGTCGTCTACCGGACGATCCAGATGCTCGGCGGCACGGTGCCGGTCAAGCGGGAGGAGAACGCGCCCGCCCAGCCGCTGGCGCGCATGTTCGAAACGCCCGAGGGCGCGCCGCGGCCGGCCGTCGGCGCGATGGACGACGTCAACGATCTCGTTGCGGCCCATGCCTATTCGGCGGCGAACTGGCTGGCGCTGAACTGCCGCCGCCACATGGAGCTGTACGGAACCACCAAGGAACAGCTGGGCTGGCTGGCGCTCAACGGCAGGCGCAACGCCGGGCTGAATCCCCTTGCGGTGTACCGGGAACCGATGACCATGGCCGACTACCTGGGTGCGCGCCCGGTGTCCACGCCGTTCGGGCTGCTGGACTGCGATGTGCCGATCGACGGCTCGATCGCGGTGGTGGTGTCGCACGGGGAGTACGCCCGCGACTGCCCGCACCGCGCGGTGGCGGTGGAGGCGATCGGCGGATCCGACGGCGCCGGCGGCTGGTTCCACCGCGCCGACTACCCCAAGATGGCCATGTCGGACGCGACCGCGCAGATGTGGTCGCGCACGCAGCTGACGCCGGCCGACCTCGACGTCGCCCAGTTGTACGACGGTTTCACGTTTCTCACCCTCGCCTGGCTGGAAGCCCTCGGGGTGTGCGGCGACGGCGAGGGCGGGCCGTTCGTCGAGGGCGGCGCGCGGATCGCCCGCGACGGCCGGTTGCCGCTGAACACCTACGGCGGCCAACTCTCGGCCGGGCGCATGCACGGCTACTGGGCCTTGCACGAGGGCTGCCTGCAGCTGCGCGGCGAGGCGGGGGAGCGCCAGGTGCCGAAACGCCCGGAGGTCGGGGTGGTTTCCGTGGGCGGCGGGCCGGTCGCCGGATGCATGCTGCTCACATGTTGAGATAGCCTGTGGCACAGCACGATTCCGGTCCCGCGGACAAACTGGCCGCACAGATTGCCCGCGACATCGAGGCGGACATCGTCCGCCGCGGCTGGACGGTCGGTGAGTCGCTGGGCTCGGAGCAGTCTCTGCAACAGCGCTACGGCGTGAGCCGATCCGTGCTGCGGGAGGCGGTGCGCCTCGTCGAACACCACCGGGTTGCCCGGATGCGCCGCGGGCCGGGCGGCGGGCTGCTGATCTGTGAGCCGGATGCCGGCCCCGCCACCCGCGCCGTCGTGATCTACCTCGAGTACGCGGGCACCACCCTGGTCGACCTGCTCAACGCGCGCCTGGTGCTCGAGCCGCTGGCGGCCTCGGTGGCCGCGGAGCGGATCGACGAGGCCGGCATCGAGCGCCTGCGAGCGGTGCTGCGCGCCGAGCAGCAGTGGCGGCCGGGTCTGCCGGCGCCCCGGGACGAGTTCCACATCGCGCTGGCCGGGCAATCCAAGAACCCGGTGCTGGAACTGTTCATCGACATCCTGATCAGGCTCACCACCCGATACGCGCTGCAGTCGCGGACCGACTCGGAAACGGAGGCGATCGAGGCGGTCGACCACATGCACAAGCGCCACGCCGAGATCGTCGCCGCCGTCACCGCCGGCGACGCGGCGCGCGCAAAGTCGCTGTCCGAGCGGCACGTCGAGGCGGTGACCGCTTGGCTGCAGCAGCATCACCCCGGCGGCAAGGGCCGAGCGCGCCCGACCCGCCGCCGGCCGCTCGACGGCGAGGCGCCCCACGGCAAGCTCGCCGAGATGCTGGCGGCGACGATCGGCGACGAGATCGCCGACGGCGGCTGGCGGCCCGGTTCGGTGTTCGGGACCGAGACGGTCCTGCTGGATCGCTACCGGGTGAGCCGCGCGGTATTCCGGGAAGCGGTGCGGCTGCTCGAATATCACTCCGTGGCGCAGATGCGCCGCGGACCCGGCGGCGGCCTGATCGTCGGCCGCCCCCGGGCGCAGGCCAGCATCGACACCATCGCCCTGTACCTGCAGTACCGCAAGCCCACCCGCGAAGACCTGCGCAGCGTGCGCGACGCCATCGAGATCGACAACGTCGCCAGAGTCGTCAAGCGGCGCGCCGAACCCGGCGTGGCGGCCTTCTTGACCGCTTTCGACACCAGCGCGCGGGACGTCGCCGCCGAGGTCGGGTTTCACCTCGGGCTGGCGCAGCTCGCCGGCAATGCGCTGCTCGACCTGTTCCTCCGGATCATCATCGAGCTGTTTCACCGGCACTGGTCCAGCACCGGGCAGGCGGAGCCGACCCCGGCCGACGTGGCCGCCGTCGAGCACGCTCACGCGCGGATTCTGCAGGCGATCAAGGCCGGCGACGACAGCCTCGCCCGCTACCGCACCCGGCGTCATCTGGACGCCGCCGCGTCGTGGTGGCTGTAACGGGGCGTCCGCGCGGGTGTGATCCGTTCGTTTGCATAGCGAAGGTCCCAATCGGGTATGGGGAGGTGGAAATGTAGGCGGCCGGTCCAGCAGGGGGTTGGCGTAGTGATCGATAGCGACAGGGCTGGAATGCGGGGGGGCTTGAGGGGAACCGAAACCGGCCGTTCGGGTTTCATCCATTCCGCGCTGCTTTACCGCTCCGAGCGGGAGTATCTGGATTTCGTTTCTCGCTTCGTCGTCGACGGGCTGACGGCCGACGAAGCGGTCCTGGTGGCGGTGCCCGGTGACAAGCTGGCCTCATTGCGGGACGCCTTGTCCGGATCGTTCGCCGGCGAATTGCGCATGCTGGACATCGCCGAGGTGGGCCGCAATCCGAGCCGCTTCATGGCCCTGGAGGGCTCCTTCGTCGACGAACACCCCGATCGGCGGGTGCGGATCGTGAACCAAATCGCCTGGCCCGGGCGCAGCGACAACGAATTCGTCGCCTGCACAGAGCACGAGGCGCTGGTCAACGAGGCGCTCGACGGCTACCCGGCGACGAAGTTGTGCCTCTACGACGCAAGCCGGCTCGATGACGACCTGCTGGCGGACTCCCGCGCGACCCACCCCTATCTGTGGAACGGCGGTGCCCTGCAGCCCAGCGCCGACTACGCGCCGCATGACGTCCTGGAACGCTGCAACCGGCCGCTGACCGCCCACCCGGGGGCCGTCACGTACATGGTCAAGAAGTCCGCGGACCTCAGCCCGGCCCGGTCGTTCGCGGTGAACTACGCCGGCTGGGTGGGAATGTCCCGGGACGGGATCGACGATCTGCAACTGATCGCCACCGAGCTGGCCACCAACAGCTTGATGTACACCGACGGCGCGTGCCGACTGGCCTTCTGGCGCCAGGACGACCATCTCGTCTGTGAGGCGCGCGACACCGGCCGGCTCGACGACCCGTTGGTCGGGCGCCTGGACCCGGGCCCGAGCGCCCCCGCCAGCCGCGGGCTGTTCCTGGTGAACGCCATATCCGACCTGGTGCGCACGCACACCACGTCCGCCGGGACGACGATTCAGGCCTACCTCCGGTTCGAGCAGGCGCAGGGGCCGAACGGCTGAGCGGACGGCGGAACCGCTTGCCCGGCAAGGGTTTCCCGCGCCGCGCGAAATGAATTTGCATCGCCGGCATGGGGCGTCTATCGTCGCGCCCGTGCGTCTTGTCAAACGTGCCGTAGTAGCCAGCACCCGCAGCGGGGTCTGATCCCAGACCGACCCCCCGCTGTGGGTCGGAAGCTACTACCGTCGGTCGCCCCCGCTGACCAGAGAAGACCGACGCGATGTCCATCACCCTTCCGGATCTCAACCCGGCCGAACCCACGGCGCCCGAGGGCGCCGGCGGATGGTTCGGCCGCCACTTCGGCGCCCCGCTGCCGCGCGGTCTGCGGGAGCAGGCCGACGCCGTGTCCTGGGAAAGCTTCGTCGCCACCTACGGCCACACCGCCGGCCCGGTGCGGCTCGGGGACTTCGCGTGCACCGACGACGAGCGGCCCGCCGGGCGGCTCGGGCCGCAGGCCCGCAACTATCGGGCCGTCATCGCCGTCGGCGATCAGCTCAGCACCTCGACGGCCGCCGCCGGCGGGCCGATCGCCGCTTTGACCACGATGCTGCACGAGCGCGGCATCGTGGTGGAGACGCTGAGGTTTCACCAGCTGCGGGCCGGCGGTATCACCGCCACCTTCATCCAGGGCGGCAACGGAATTCGCGCCGAATGGGCGATGGGCCTCTCCGAGGATCCGACCCGGTCGGCGTTGCGCGCGGTGATCGCGTGCGCCAACCGGCTGCTGGCGTGACTGTGCCCAACAGACGCAAAAGCCCCCGATTTCGGCAGGAAATAGGGGCTTTTGCGTCTGCTCGCGGGCGTCAGAGCGGGCGCAGGACGATCGGCATGCCGTCCTTGGGCACCGGCATGCCGCCGTAGTCCCACTCCGCCCGGTATCCCGGGTGCGGCAACTCCAGCCGATACCGGCGCAGCAGGCGGTGCAGGATCGTCTTGATCTCCAACTGCCCGAACACCATCCCGATGCACTTGTGGGCGCCGCCGCCGAACGGGGCGAACGCGTAGCGGTGCCGCTTGTGCTCGTTGCGCGGCTCGGTGAACCGCTCCGGGTCGAACCGCAGCGGGTCCGTCCAGAGTTCCGGCAGCCGGTGGTTCATCCCGGGGTACGCGATCACGTTCGTGCCCTTGGGGATGTAGTAGCCCAGCAGGTCCGTGTCACGCACCGTCTGCCGCATGGCCCACTGCACCGGCGTCACCAGCCGGATCGACTCGTTCATCACCAGGTCCAGCGACTCCAGCTTCTCCAGCGAGTCGATGTCGAGCGGCCCGTCGCCGATGAGGCGGTCCGACTCGTCGCGGCAGCGTTCCTGCCACTCCGGGTGGGCGGCAAGCTGGTAGATCATCGTCGTCGCGGTCGACGTCGACGTGTCGTGCGCCGCCATCATCAAAAAGATCATGTGGTTGACGATGTCCTCGTCGGAGAACTTGTTGCCGTCCTCGTCCTCGGTTTCGCACAACACCGACAGCAGGTCGTTGCCGTTCTTGCCGCGCTGCTCCTTGACCCGCTCGCGGAAGTAGTTCTCCAGCAGTTCGCGCGCCTTGAGGCCACGCCACCAGGTGAACGGCGGCACGGGGGTCCGGATGATCGCGTTGCCGGCGCGGGTGGTGATCGCGAACGCCCTGTTCACCTTGGTCACCAGCTCGCGGTCGGTGCCCGGCTCGTGGCCCATGAACACCATCGACGCGATGTCGAGGGTCAACTCCTTCATCGCCGGATAGAGAAGGAAGCGCGCGTCGTTGACCACCCAGTCGTCGGCGACGGTCCGCGAGACCACCTTGTCCATCTGTTCGACGTAGGAGACCAGCCGGGACCGGACGAACGCCTCCTGCATGATCCGCCGGTGGAACATGTGCTCTTCGAAGTCCAGCAGCATCAGGCCGCGGTGGAAGAACGGCCCGATCACCGGGACCCAGCCCTGCTGTGAATAGTCCTTGTTGCGGTTGGAGTAGATGACCTGCGCGGCGTCCGGGCCCAGCGCGGCGACGCCCGGCAGCACCGGCGAGTCACCGAACACGACCGGGCCCTTGGTCTGGTAGAGGAACAACAGGTAGTCCGGTCCGCCGCGCAGCATCTCGATGATGTGCCCCAGGACCGGCAGCCCCGCGTCACCGAGGACCGGCTTGAGCCCGCTGCCCGCCGGCGGGTCGGCGAGCTTGTGCTCGGGGAATTGCGTGTTCAGCAGCCGGCGTTCGACCAGCCCCATGCCGGGAAAGTTGTTGAACGACGGCGTCAGCCGGCGCCGCGCCTGGTCGAGCAGGTAGTGCGGGGTGCTGATGGTGGCGGCCATGAGGCTCCTTTGCGCTCCTGTGCAAGCCCGGGGGACGGGTGACAGCGGTCACTGATCCACATCCTTCGGGAAAAACTTGACGGCTGTCAAGTTTGCTTTTCCGACGGCGTGGTGCAAGGTCGTGGGGGTGAGCAGTCACGCCGCCGACGCGCCGGGCGAACCCGCGACGCGCCGGCGCGGCGACAAGCACCGGCAGGCGATCATGCAGGCGGTGCGCGAGCTGTTGCAGGAGAAACCGTTCGCGGAGCTGTCCGTCAGCACCATCAGCGAGCGGGCGGGCGTCGCGCGATCCGGCTTCTACTTCTACTTCGACTCCAAGTACTCCGTGCTGGCCCAGATCGTGGCCGACGCGACCGAGGAACTCGAGGAGCTGACGCAGTATTTCGCCCCCCGCCAGCCGGGGGAGTCGCCGGAGCAGTTCGCCAAGCGGATGGTCCGCAGCGCCGCGGCGGTTTACGCCCACAACGACCCGGTGATGACGGCCTGCAACGTGTCCCGCTACACCGACATCGAGATCCGCGACATTCTGGAGCGGCAGTTCGAGGTGGTGCTCCGCCAGATCGCGGCGGTGGTCGAGGCCGAGATGACAGCCGGCACCGCCAACCCGATCAGCGACGACATCCCCACCCTGGTGCGCACCCTGGCGGGCACCACGTCCTTGATGCTCACGGGTGACTCCATCCTGGTCGGTCCCGAAGACGACCCGGAGCGCCGGGTCCGCGTGCTCGAGCAACTGTGGCTGCATTCGCTCTGGGGTGGCGGCCACAGCTGACGCGGTAGGGTCACGGCCATGGCGGGGAAGGCGGCTGAGCGGTACTTCGAGGGAAAGCGTTGCCTGGTCACCGGGGCGGCCAGCGGCATCGGCCGCGCGACCGCCCTGCGGTTGGCGGCGCAGGGCGCCGAGCTCTTTTTGACCGACCGCAACGCGGACGGCCTCGAGCTGACCGTGGCCGACGCCCGCGCCCTCGGCGCACGGGTGCCCGTGCACCGCACGCTCGACATCTCCGACTACCACCAGGTGGCGGCGTTCGCCTCCGACATCCACGCCGGGCATCCGAGCATGGACGTCGTGCTGAACATCGCCGGCGTATCGGCGTGGGGCACCGTAGACCGGCTGACCCACGAGCAGTGGAGCAAGATGATCGCGATCAACCTGATGGGTCCGATCCACGTCATCGAGACGTTCGTCCCGCCGATGGTGGCCGCCGGGCGGGGCGGGCGTCTGGTCAACGTGTCGTCGGCGGCCGGGCTGGTCGCGTTGCCGTGGCACGCCGCCTACAGCGCAAGCAAATTCGGGCTGCGTGGCCTGTCCGAGGTGCTGCGCTTCGACCTGGCCCGCCAGGGCATCGGGGTGTCGGTCGTGGTGCCGGGCGCGGTGCGGACGCCGCTGGTCGACACCGTCGAGATCGCGGGCGTCGACCGCCAGGACCCCGGCGTCGCGCGCTGGGTGGACCGCTTCAGCGGCCACGCCGTGTCGCCGGAGCGGGCGGCCGAGAAGATCCTGTCCGGGGTGGCAAAGAACCGGTACCTCATCTACACGTCGCCGGACATCCGCGCGCTGTACGCGTTCAAGCGGCTGGCCTGGTGGCCCTACAGCGTGGCGATGCGTCAGGTCAACGTCATCTTCACGCGCGCGCTGCGCCCCGCCCCGGTGTCATCCCGGCATGGCCAGCTCGAGTCGCACCCCGAGTAGCCGCACCGGGCGGTCCAGCTCGAAGAGGTCCAGGACGCGCAGGGCGGCGTCGACGATCTCGTGCGCGTCGGTGGTGGGCGCGGGCAGCTTGCGTATCTTGGTGCGGGTGTAGAACGTCGCGGTCCGCACGGTGACGGCGACGCGGGTGACGATCCGCCCCCCGGCCAGCACGTCGTCCAGCGCTTGGCGCGCCAATTCCGTTACCGCCGAATCCATCTCGGCCCGATCGGTGAGGTCGCGCGGGAAGGTGACGACGTGGCTGCGCGAGCGCGGGATCCAGGGTTCGGCGCTGACGTCGGCGTCCCCGCCGCCCTTGGCCAGCAGCAGCAGCCACAGGCCGGTGCGCGGCCCGAAGGTGGACGTCAGCAGCTCCGCGTCGGCGTGCGCAAGTTCCCGCACCGTGGTGATGCCAAGGGCCGCAAGCTTTTTCGCCGTCTTGGGGCCCACGCCCCACAGCGCGTCGACCGGCCGGTCCGCCATCACCGTCATCCAGTTGGCATCGGTGAGGGCGAAGACGCCGGCCGGTTTGGCGAAGCCGGTGGCGACCTTGGCGCGCTGCTTGTTGTCGCTGATGCCGACCGAGCAGGACAGCCCCGTTTCCGACGAGACGACCGTCCGGATCTGCTCGGCGACCTCGATGGGGTCGTGGTCCGACACGGCCACGTAGGCCTCGTCCCAGCCCCACACCTCGACCGGGTGGCCCAGGTCGCGCAACAAACCCATCACCTCGTCGGAGGCCGCGTCGTAGGCCGCCGGATCCGACGGCAGGAACGTGGCCTCGGGGCAGCGGCGGGCGGCGGTGCGCAACGGCATGCCCGCATGCACACCGAACTCGCGGGCCTCGTAGGAGGCGCACGTGACCACCTTGCGCGGTTCGGCCGGGTCGCCGCTGCCACCGACGATCACCGGCAGCCCGGCCAAATCCGGATGGCGACGCAGCTCGACGGACGCCAGGAACTGGTCCAGGTCCACGTGCAGGATCCAGCCCGTCATCGCCCGCACAGCTTGCGCGCCAGGCATTCCCACGCGTCGCCCAGCGTCTCGAGAGTGTGGCCGCCTTCGGCCAGTCGATGCTCCACGTAATCCGGGTCGAGCAGGGCCAGCAGCGCGTCGGTCTGGACGCCCAGATTGCCGGTGGTGTGCGCCGAGGCCAGCAACAGTCGCACGTGGGTGCGCAGGACCGTGGCCGGTGCGTTGTAGCGATTGCGGGGGTCGCGGTTGGCCTCCGACAGCAGCGCATGGTGGGTGTGCACAAACCGGATCCGCTCCCGCCCGAACGCCACCAGGCGATCGATGGGCGGCGCATCGGGTCCCAGGGGCGGGGGACCGAAGAGGAAAGCCTGCTGGCTGGCCCGTTCGTCCTCGTCGAGCAGCACCATCATCAGGCCGGCCCGGCTGCCGAACCGGCGGAACAGGGTGCCCTTGCCGACGCCCGCGGCCGCGGCGACGTCGTCCATGGTGATGGCGTCGGCGCCGCGCTCGGCGACCAGGGCGCGGGCGGCCTCGAGCAACAGGGCGCGGTTGCGCGCCGCATCGCCCCGCTCCTGGTGCGCGGACACGGGCAACTCGCCCAACGGCTCGACGGCTCTCACTCCTGCACTTTAACGCCGCCGGAATAAAACGGACTAGAGTCCGGTTGGGGCATGCGAGAATGAGGACCTATGACCGAAGGGAACGAAACAGTGGCAGACACCAAAGTCTTGGCGTTAGTCGGCAGCTTGCGGGCGGCGTCGATCAACCGCCAGATCGCCGAGTTGGCCGGGTCCGTCGCCCCGGACGGCGTCACCGTCACGATTTTCGAAGGGCTGCATGAGCTGCCGTTCTACAACGAAGAGATCGACGACGCGATGACCGCCGACGCCTCGCCGCTGACCCCGGTGGTTGCGCTGCGCGCCGCGGCGGCCGACGCCGACGCCGCCCTGGTGGTCACGCCGGAGTACAACGGCAGCATTCCGGCGGTCATCAAGAACGCGATCGACTGGCTGTCCCGCCCATTTGGGGACAGCGCGCTGAAGGGCAAGCCGCTGGCCGTCATCGGGGGTTCCTTCGGGCAGTACGGCGGGGTTTGGGCGCACGACGAGACCCGCAAGTCGTTCGGGATCGCGGGCGCTCGCGTGGTCGAGGCGATCAAGCTGTCGGTGCCGTTCAAGACGCTCGACGGTCGGGCGCCCGCCGAACACCCCGAGCTGACGGCGAACGTGCGCGACGTTCTGGGCAAGCTCGCCGCGGAAGTGGGCTGACTCCGGCGATAGCCGGCAAGCCGCTCGCCGCCCACGTTCCGGTCACCGGGCCGCTTTGCTGGCGGTCGGCCGGAGGGCGGCGCGGCCGGCCGGTCGCTTCCGGCCTTGTCGGTGGCCGCTGTTATACCGGTGGGCATGGGCATCCCTGACCTCGATGTGATCTGCGACACGCCGGGCGCGTGTCGTGTCGAGGCCTTACGACCAGGGAATTTCAAAATTGTTATTCAGAACATCTTGTATCTGGACAACTTGTCGGCCACTAGGTGTAGTGTTTCGAGCACCGGCAGATCCCAGGCTCCCCAGGCCGGCCGGGCTTGGGGGACCTCCCCTAATCGGCTTGAAGACGTCGAAGGCAGCGCCTTCGGCTCCCAGGGCCGCTCGACGGGAATCTCGGAGTCTGGCGGGCCGCTGAACACCAGTGAAGACGCAGTTTGTTGCAGTACCCCAGCAGTTGCCAGTCCGTGACACGTTCCCATCTTCCGCAAAGGAGCGGCATCCATGACCATCACCGTCTACACCAAGCCGGCATGCGTGCAGTGCAGCGCCACCTTCAAGGCCCTGGACAAGCAGGGCCTCGCCTACCAGAAGGTCGACATCTCGCTGGACGCAGAGTCGCGGGACTACGTGATGGCGCTGGGCTACCTGCAGGCACCCGTGGTGGTCGCCGGCAACGACCACTGGTCGGGTTTCCGGCCCGACCGCATCAAGGCGCTCGCGGGGTCGGCGCTCAGCGCCTGAGCAGCAGCGGTAGAACGTCAGGTAAGGAGGTTGCGGTGCAGTCGCGCAACCTGGTCTATTTCTCCTCCGTGTCGGAGAACACCCACCGCTTCGTCCAGAAGCTGGGTGTTCCCGCCACGCGGATACCGCTGCACGGGCGCATCGAGGTCGACGCGCCCTACGTGCTGATCGTTCCGACCTACGGCGGCGGCCGGGCCACACCGGACCTCAACGCGGGCGGCTACGTCCCCAAGCAGGTCATCGCTTTCTTGAACAACGAGCACAACCGGTCGTTGATCCGCGGCGTCATCGCCGCGGGCAACAACAACTTCGGGGCCGAATTCGCCTACGCGGGCAACGTCATCTCCCGCAAGTGCGGCGTCCCCTACCTCTACCGCTTCGAACTGATGGGAACCCCGGACGACGTGGATGCCGTCCGCGCGGGCCTGGCTGAATTCTGGAAGGAACAGACGTGCCACCAACGGTCACTGCAGAGCCTGTAACGTCCGGCGCGCACGCGCTGCCCGGTGAGACGGACTACCACGCGCTGAACGCGATGCTCAACCTGTACGACGCGGACGGCAGGATTCAGTTCGACAAAGACGTTCTCGCCGCGCGGCAGTACTTCCTGCAGCACGTCAACCAGAACACCGTCTTCTTCCACAACCAGGACGAGAAGCTGGACTACCTGATCCGCGAAAACTATTACGAGCGCGAGGTTCTCGACCAGTACTCGCGCAACTTCGTCAAGTCGCTGCTGGACCGCGCCTACGCCAAGAAGTTCCGCTTCCCGACGTTCCTCGGCGCGTTCAAGTACTACACCTCCTACACGCTGAAGACGTTCGACGGGAAGCGCTACCTGGAGCGCTTCGAGGACCGGGTCGTGATGGTCGCGCTGACGCTGGCGTCCGGCGACACGGGCCTGGCCGAGAAGCTGGTCGACGAGATCATCGACGGCCGGTTCCAGCCGGCCACCCCGACCTTTCTCAACTCGGGCAAAAAGCAACGCGGAGAGCCGGTCTCGTGCTTTTTGCTTCGCATCGAGGACAACATGGAGTCGATCGGGCGATCGATCAACTCCGCGTTGCAGCTGTCCAAGCGCGGCGGGGGAGTGGCCTTGCTGCTCAGCAACATTCGCGAGCACGGCGCCCCGATCAAGAACATCGAGAACCAGTCCTCGGGCGTGATCCCCATCATGAAGCTGCTGGAGGATTCGTTCTCCTACGCCAATCAGCTGGGGGCGCGTCAGGGCGCCGGCGCGGTGTACCTGCACGCGCATCACCCCGACATCTACCGCTTCCTGGACACCAAGCGGGAGAACGCCGACGAGAAGATCCGGATCAAGACGCTTTCGCTCGGTGTCGTGATCCCCGACATCACCTTCGAGCTGGCCAAGAAGAACGAGGACATGTACCTGTTCTCGCCGTACGACGTCGAACGGGTCTACGGCGTGCCGTTCGCCGACATCTCGGTGACCGAGAAGTACTACGAGATGGTCGACGACGCGCGCATCCGTAAGACGAAGATCAAGGCGCGGGAGTTCTTCCAGACGCTGGCGGAGCTGCAGTTCGAGTCGGGTTATCCGTACATCATGTTCGAGGACACGGTGAACCGGGCCAATCCGATCGAGGGCAAGATCACGCACTCGAACCTGTGCTCGGAGATCCTGCAGGTGTCCACGCCGTCGCTGTTCAACGAGGACCTGTCGTATGCCAAGGTGGGCAAGGACATTTCGTGCAACCTGGGGTCGCTGAACATCGCCAAGACGATGGACTCGCCGGACTTCGCCCAGACGATCGAGGTGGCGATCCGCGCCCTGACCGCGGTGAGCGACCAGACCCACATCTGGTCGGTGCCGTCAATCGAGCAGGGCAACAACGACTCCCACGCCATCGGGCTGGGGCAGATGAACCTGCACGGGTACCTGGCCCGCGAGGGTATCTTCTACGGTTCCGAGGAAGGCATCGACTTCACCAACATCTACTTCTACACGGTGCTCTACCACGCGCTGCGGGCGTCCAACCGCATCGCGATCGAACGCGGTACGCGTTTCAAGGGTTTCGAGAAGTCCAAATACGCGTCGGGGGAGTTCTTCGACAAGTACACCGAGCAGGTCTGGGAGCCGGCGACCGACAAGGTGCGCCAGCTGTTCGCCGACGCCGAGATCCGCATCCCCACCCAGGACGACTGGAAGCGGCTGAAGGAATCGGTCCAAGCGCACGGCATCTACAACCAGAACCTGCAGGCGGTGCCGCCGACCGGGTCGATCTCCTACATCAACCACTCGACGAGCTCGATCCACCCCATCGTGTCGAAGGTCGAGATCCGCAAGGAAGGCAAGATCGGGCGGGTCTACTACCCGGCGCCCTACATGACCAACGACAACCTGGAGTACTACCAGGACGCCTACGAGATCGGCTACGAGAAGATCATCGACACCTACGCGGCGGCCACCCAGCACGTGGACCAGGGGCTTTCGCTGACGCTGTTCTTCAAGGACACCGCCACCACCCGCGACGTGAACAAGGCGCAGATCTACGCCTGGCGCAAGGGAATCAAGACGCTGTACTACATCCGGCTGCGGCAGATGGCGCTGGAGGGCACCGAGGTGGAGGGCTGCGTCTCCTGCATGCTGTAGCGCGGCGCCGGTAGCAGATGAACGCCGTCACCGCTCACCCCATCGTCGACGCTGTGCTGCGGCGCCATAGGGATGCGCTAGGTGCTGACCTGCCCGCGTATCGCAACCATGTCTATCGCGGACTGACCTACCACCAGGAACTGTCGGGCGGCCCCCTGCCCGACTGGGCCGCGCTCGCATGGGCGGTGCACGACCTGGGCATCTGGACCGCGGGCACCTTCGACTACCTGGAGCCCTCGGCCGACCTCGCGTCGGGGTTGGCCGGCGAGTTCGGCATCGGCGAAGTCGGCCACTCGCGAAGGATGATCACCGAACATCACAAGCTGCGCGCCGTCGGCGACCCGATGAGCGAGGCGTTTCGCATTGCCGACCGCATCGACGTCAGCCGTGGTCTCCTGACCGGTTCCCTCGAGCGATCGTTCGTCAAAGGGATCGTGCGGGAATTGCCCTACCTGGGTTTTCATGCCTTCCTGGTGCGCGGCCTCACCGGCTACGCGGTCACCCACCCACGACGGCCGTTTCCGATGCTGCGATGGTGAACCGCCCGGCAGCAAGAGCGCCGTCCGCCCAGGTCAGCGGGTCCTACGCGGTATGGTGCTTGATGTGGTGAGAATGCCTCGGCCTTCGAGACCGCATCCCAGCGTGAAGCCAGGGATGAAGGTCGACGCGCGCAGCGAACGGTGGCGCGAACACCGCAAGAAGGTGCGCGGCGAGATCGTCGAGGCGGCGTTTCGCGCCATCGACCGCCTGGGTCCCGACCTGAGCGTGCGCGAGATCGCCGAGGAGGCCGGCACCGCCAAGCCGAAGATCTACCGGCACTTCCACGACAAGTCCGACCTGTTCCAGGCGATCGGCGAGCGGCTGCGCGACATGCTGTGGGGGGCGATCTTCCCGTCGATCGACCTGAAGACCGACTCGGCCCGCGAGGTGATCCGGCGCGCCGTCGAGGAGTACGTCATCCTCGTCGACAAGCACCCCAATGTGCTGCGGGTCTTCATTCAGGGCCGCTCGGCGGCGAGTCCCCAGATCCTCGAGGAGGGCCGCGGCATCACCCTGGCCGTGGCCGACATGTTCGACAACGAGCTGCGCGAGATGGAGCTGGACCCCGCGGCGGTCGAGCTGGCCGGGCACGCGGCGTTCGGCTCGGCGGCCTCGGCCACCGAGTGGTGGTTGGGGCCCGATCCCGACAGCCCGCGGCGCATGCCGCGGGACCAGTTCGTCGCGCACCTGACGACGATCATGATGGGTGTGATCGTCGGCACGGCGGAAGTGCTCGGCATCTCGATGGACCCTGACCAGCCGATCCACAGCGTGGTGCCCTCCAAGCCCGCCGCGAGCTGAGGACTTTTGGCACGTTGACACCGCCGCGGCGATCGTCAACACTCGTGCCATCCGATACCCTGGGTACCGGGTATTTGCGTTAGCCAACAGGAAGACCGACCATCGTGACCGATGCCATGACACATGTTGAGCCGACTCAGGCGCACGAGCCGGTGCACACCCGCGCCCTGATCATCGGGACCGGCTTCTCCGGTCTCGGCATGGCGATCGCGCTGCAGAAGCAGGGCTTCAGCGGGCAAGACTTCGTCATCCTGGAGAAGGCCGGCGACATCGGGGGCACCTGGCGCGACAACAGCTACCCCGGCTGCGCCTGCGACATCCCCTCGCACCTCTACTCCTTCTCGTTCGAGCCCAAGCCCGACTGGAAGAACCCGTTCTCCTACCAGCCCGAGATCTGGGACTACCTGCAGGGAGTCACCGACAAATACGGGCTGCGCCGCTACATCGTCTTCAACTCGCTGGTGGATCGCGGCCACTGGGACGACGACGAGAACCGCTGGCACGTGTTCACCGCCGACGGGCGCGAATACGTCGCCCAGTTCCTGATCTCCGGGGCGGGCGCGCTGCACATCCCGGCGTTCCCCGACATCGAGGGCCGCGACGAATTCCGGGGCCCCGCTTTCCATTCCGCGCAGTGGGACCACAGCGTCGACCTGACCGGCAAGCGGGTGGCGATCATCGGCACCGGCGCCAGCGCGATCCAGATCGTGCCCGAGATCGTCGGGCAGGTCGCCGAACTGCAGCTCTACCAGCGCACCCCACCCTGGGTGGTGCCCCGCTCCAACCCGGACCTGCCGGTGGCCCTGCGCCGCGCCATGGAGAACATCCCCGGGCTGCGCGCACTGACGAGGCTGGGGATCTACTGGGCCCAGGAGGCGCTGGCGTACGGCATGACCCAGCGGCCCAACGCGCTGAAGGTCATCGAGGCGTACGCCAAATACAACATCCGCCGGTCGGTGAAGGACCGCGAGCTGCGCCGCAAACTGACCCCCCACTACCGCATCGGCTGCAAGCGAATCCTGAACTCCTCCACCTATTACGGTGCGGTCGCGGACCCGAAGACCCAATTGATCACCGAGGGCATCCGCCGCATCACGCCGGACGGGATCGTCACCGCCGACGGCCGGGAGCACAAGGCGGACGTGATCGTCTACGCCACCGGCTTCCACGTCACCGACTCCTACACCTACGTCCAGATCAAGGGGCGGCACGGGGAGGACCTGGTCGACCGCTGGAACCGCGAGGGCATCGGCGCCCACCGCGGCATCACCGTCGCCGACGTGCCCAACCTCTTCTTCCTGCTGGGACCCAACACCGGGCTCGGGCACAACTCGGTGGTGTTCATGATCGAATCCCAGATCCACTACGTCGCCGACGCGATCAAGACCTGCGACAAGATGGGCGCGCAGGCGCTCGCCCCCACCCGCGAGGCGCAGGACGCCTTCAACGACGAGCTGCAACGTAAGCTGTCGCACTCGGTGTGGAACACCGGCGGCTGCGCCAGCTGGTATCTCGACGAACACGGCAAGAACACGGTGCTGTGGGGCGGATACACCTGGCAGTACTGGCGCGCGACCCGTTCGCTCAAGCCCGACGAGTACCGGTTCTTCGGGGTCGGCAAGGGCTCACCGGCCAAGCGATCGGCGCCGGCCGCCGTGAACTGACCGCGGCGCCCGTCGTACGGGGCGTCGGGCCGCAGGCCTGGGCGCCGATGCGACACAATCGAAAGCGCTATGTGGAGTAGTCAGTCCATCCGGAAAAGGCTCGCACGCGCCGAAGAATCGCCCCCACCGATCGCCCCGCCCGACACCTTCGACGACGGCGAGATCGCGGCGATGCTGCGCGAACTCGGCCTTGCGATGATCGAGATGATGCACCCGACGCATCTGGTGCGGGGGCGCCTGCGGCGCGTCATCGTCCGCTACACGACCAAAGACGTGCGGATCGTGGTGTTGCCGACGGTCATGCTCATCCAGTTGGGCAACGAGAGTTACGAGATCGACGTGACCAGGCCGGCGGGCTTCCGATTGGATCTTGCCGGACGCATCGACGAGATCACCCGCCTGGCCACGCTCGGCGCCATCGCGCCGGCGGACGCGGTCGCCGCGCTGGCCGAGGCCCGCGCGATGCCGCCGCGCTTCAACCCGCTGCTGACGGTGGGCGGCTACGTGATCACCACACTGGGCTTCGGCATGATCATCAACCCGACGTGGGCGTCGCTGTGGGGGCACGCGTTTCTCGGGGCGGTCGTCGGCGTGATTCTGCTTGCGGCACGGTTCGTTCCGGCGTTGAACGCCATCGCGCCGACCCTGGCGGCGATGACCGTGACGGTGTTGGCCACCTGGTTTGTCGCCGACGCCGCCAACGACGGCCTGATGCGGGTGATCGCGCCCTCGCTGGTGGCGATGCTGCCCGGGCTGGCGTTGACCGTCGGTGCGATGGAGCTGGCGGGATCGGAGATCATCGCCGGCGCGAGCCGCCTCATCTACGGCGTCGTCCAGTTGATGCTGCTGGTCTTCGGGGTGGCGCTCGGCGTGGCGCTGGTGGGCAACGTCGCACCCCAGCAACCCTCGCCGCAAATCGGCCCGTGGGGTTTTTATGTGGCGATCCTGGTGATCGGCGTGGGGCTCTACGTCTACCTGTCCGCGCCGCGCGGATCGCTGGTCTGGTTGACCCTGGCGGTCGCGGCGGCACTGATCGGGCAGAAGCTCGGCAGTTTGTTTCTGACCCCGGCGCACGCGGGTGCGCTCGGCGCCGCACTCGTCCTGCCGGTTGCGCTGATCGCCGGGCGTCTCAAACACGCACCGCCGGCCCTAGTGATGGTGCTGGCGGCGTTTTGGTCGCTGGTGCCCGGAGCGTTGAGCTTCGAGACGCTGTCGCAGGCCGCCACCGGCGGACCCGCCGATCTTTCAACGTTGATCAGCGCGGTCGCGACGGTGTTCTCGATCGCGCTGGGCACCCTGATCAGCTGGAGTGTCGTCAACTCCGTGCTGCTGGGGCGACGCGGCGTTCGGTCCGCGTCGCGGGCTTTGTGAGGCGCGCCGGTCAGGACCAGCGCTGCAAAAGGTCGGTGAAGGCCTTCGCGGCCGCGTCCACGCCGGCGTCGTCATTCGTGGCCACCAGATCCAGCAGCAGGCCGCGGGTGACGGCCAGCCCGAGCCTGGCCAGCGCGCCGTCATAGGCGACACCGGCGGCGGCCGACTCGACCTCGCGCAGCCACCCGTCCACGGCGCCGGGGACCAGTCGCGTGAACGGCTCTTCGCCCTGGGCGGCGCGCGCATAGCACTCGAAGAAGAGCCGTTCGAGCTGGCGCAGTTCGGGGCGACGAAGGTCGGCCCACATCGCGGCGAAGCCGTCGGCCGGATCGTGCGGCAGGCCGGGGACGAGGGCCAGCTGGCGGCGCTCGGCCTCCTCGACGATCGCGATCAGCAGGTCTTCGCGAGAACCGAAGTGGTGCAACAACATCCGGTGACTGGTGCCGATCGCGGCGGCGACATCGCGGAGCGAACGGTTGCCGATGCCGTTGGCGGCGAACTCGTCGAAGAGTGCGTGCAGCAGTTCGCGGCGCCGTTCGGTGTCAGGCGTGCGGGCCATGGGCGCGGCTGAGCTGCTCAGACCGGGCCTTGAGGCCCTCGGCCTCGAGCTTGAGGTAGCGCTTGGTCCGCTTGACCGTCAACCGGCCGACCAGCGCACCGAGCACACCTCGCTGATCGAGCTCCTGGCGCACGCACGCCCGGCCGCCGGGTAGGGCGGTGACGTGGTGGCGGGCGGTCACCAGCACGCCGGGGGCGCGGTATGCCCACGTCCAGGAGGCGCCCGGTTGGATCTCGGTGACCTGCCATACCAGCTTCTGCATGCCGGGTTGTTTGATCGCGAACCGCCTGCCGACGGCCAGGGTGGGGCCGTCCTGCCCGGTCAGGGACGTCACTGATGGGGTCCACTCGGGCCAGCGTTCGACGTCGCTGAAGACGTCCCATACGACCTGCGGCGCTGCGTCGATGTCGATGCTGTCTACGGTAATCATGTACCAAATGGTACATAAACCGCCGGGCTGTGCCTAGGGCTTATCCGACGCGGGCGTTGAGGTGCTTGAGGGCCGCCTCGGCGCCGTTCCAGCCGGGGATACCGGTCACCCCCGGCCCCGGGTGGGTGCACTGGCCGCACAGGAAGAGCCCGTCGACCGGCGTGGCGAACTTGTCGGCGCCCTCGACGACGCGGCCCGTCCACAGCTGGTTGGGCTGCAGCAGGCCGTGCGAGTAGTCGCCGGCGTGTGCGCTGAAGGTGCTGCCGAAATAGCGGTTGGAGAAGACGACGCGATTGGTGATCGAGTCGGCGAACCCGGGCGCGAACGTGTCGAAGATTCTCACGCAGGTGTCGGCGTATTGCTCCTTCCAGCTTCGGTTTTCGTCCGCGTCCAGCCCGGTGGGGAAGTAGGGCGTGAAAATCGTTGCGCTGTGCTTGCCTTCGGGCGCCAGCGACGAGTCGACCATGCTGGGGATGTACAGATAGGTCGGCGGGGCGTCGGGGAGCTGCCCCTTGCGGTATTGCTCCCAGGCGTCGCTGATGTATTCCGGCGACGGCGCGTACGCGACGGTGGGGCACCATTGGCCGTTGTCATGCATGAACGGCTGCAGCCGCTCGATCCACTGCGGCGCCTGGTCGATGGTCAGGTGCGCCTGGATGTAGCCGAGGTTGAAGTTGATCTCCTTGACCTTGCGGATGTAGTCCGGCGGAAAGTTCTGCGCGCCGGCCAGATTCACGAAGGTGGTGTAGGGGTCGAGCGACGAGAGCACCGCGTCGGCCGAAATCGTTGTGCCGTTGCGCAATTCGATCCCGGTGGCGCGGCCGTCGGCGACCAGGACCCGCTTCACGTGCTGCTTGAGCTGCACCTCGGCGCCCAACGCTTCGGCGCGGCGGCACAGCGCCGCGCTCAGGGCCCCGATGCCGCCGCGCGGCATGATGTACTCGACGTTGCCGCCGCCGATCAGGTAGTGGTACAGCGTCGACGCGTTGGAGCCCGGGGTCCAGGGGCCGCCGTCGAAGGCGTCGATGGACATCGCCGCCAGCGAGCCCTGGATGCAGCGGGCCTGATCCGGCGCCAGGAAGCGCCGGACGGTGTCCATAGTGCTGCCGTACCACATCTGGGCGAAATCGTGGCGGTCTTCCGGTGTGGGCTGGGAGGCGATCACCTCGACGATGTCCAGCGGCGGCCCGAACGCCGAGTCGACGAAATACGGTGCGAATCGGCCGATGTGGGCGAACAGGGCGCCCAGGGCTGCCGCGGTGTCGGCGCCGTGGTCGTCGAGCAGGTGGCGCGCCATGCGTGCCAGGTCGTTGTACATCACGAACGGGGTGTCGGCCTCGTCGCCGAAGGTGCACGTCGACGTCCACTGATCCATCAGCTCGAAGCCCCACTTGGTGAGCTCCAGCCGCTCGGTCATCTCCTGGCGCCAGATGAGCACCGCCCACGCGCCGACGCTGTGCTTGTACCCGTCGAACAGTTCGCGGGTCGCGGCCATCCCACCCAGGAAGTTGGCCCGTTCGGCGACAAGCACTTTCGCGCCGCCCTTCGCCAGCACGTTCGCGGCGACCAAACCGTTGTGACCTGCCCCGATGACGATCGCGTCATAGTCCGCCATGCCGACTCCTCCGGTAGTGACCCCGACAGCAGGCACAATGTCACATATGACATATTTGCGTCAATGGTGACATTTGGTGTCTGCTTGGTCCGTGGAATCTCGTAGACAGCGCACCCGTCAGGCGCTGCAGCAGGCGGCGATGAAGCGCTTCGTCGCCGACGGCGTGCACCGGACCAGCGTTTCGGATATCGCCGCCGACGTCGGGGTCACCGAGCGAACGTTTTATCGGCACTTCCCGTCCAAGCACGCGGTGATCTTCGCCGATTACGACATCGGCTTCGAATGGTTCGCCCGCGCCCTGGCGTTGCGACCACACGGGGAACCCATCGCGGCGTCGGTGCGAAAGGCCATGGACGCCTTCCCCTTTGATTTCGCGATGGTCCGCGAGGCGGCCACGATCCGGTCCCGCGACCTCGACCAGGACATCATCACCACCCACATCCGGCGGATGCGCGATCAGGTCGCCGACGAGATCGGCCGCTTCATCCACGAGCGTTCCGCGCCCAGCGCCGAGGGGGCGATGATCGCCGACATCGCGGCGCAAAGCCTCGCCACCGCCGTCTTCGCGTCGCTCGAGGCCTGGATGAGCACCGGCGGCGAGGATGTCGACGAACTCAGTCGCCTCACCGATGTCGCGCTGCGCGCCCTCGAGGACGGCCTCACGCACACCTTGCGAGAGGTCGGATTGGAATGACGCCACGACACGGCGAACACAAGTGGTTGTGTTGCCGCGCCTTGTCGTACCCCAGGGGTAGTGTTTGTGGCCTGGATATCAAAGGCAAACCGGCTGGTGAGATGGGGTTCTGGTGACCGAAAACATGAAGCTGATCGACCGGACCTCGGCGATCAACTGGAACCGGGTGCAGGATGAGAAGGACGCCGAGGTCTGGGACCGGCTGACAGGTAACTTCTGGCTGCCCGAAAAGGTGCCGGTGTCCAACGACCTGCCGTCGTGGGGAACGCTGACCGCCCACGAGAAGCAACTCACGATGCGCGTCTTCACCGGGCTGACCCTGCTGGACACCATCCAGGGCACCGTCGGGGCGGTCAGCCTGATCCCGGACGCGCTGACCCCGCACGAACAGGCCGTCTACACCAACATCGCCTTCATGGAGTCGGTGCACGCCAAGAGCTACAGCTCGATCTTCTCGACCCTGTGCTCCACCGCCGAGATCGACGACGCGTTCCGCTGGTCGGAGGAGAACCCCAACCTGCAGCGCAAGGCGGAGATCGTCATGCAGTACTACCGCGGCGACGAGCCGCTCAAGCGCAAGGTGGCCTCCACGCTGCTGGAGAGCTTCCTCTTCTACTCCGGGTTCTACCTGCCGATGTACTGGTCGAGCCGGGCGAAGCTGACCAACACCGCCGACATGATCCGGCTGATCATCCGCGACGAGGCGGTGCACGGCTACTACATCGGCTACAAGTTCCAGCGCGGCCTGGCGCTGGTCGACGACGCCAAGCGCGCCGAGCTCAAGGACTACACCTACGAGCTGCTCTTCGAGCTCTATGACAACGAGGTTGAGTACACCCAGGACCTCTACGACGAGGTCGGGCTGACCGAGGACGTCAAGAAGTTCCTGCGCTACAACGCCAACAAGGCGCTGATGAACCTGGGCTACGAGGCGCTGTTCCCGCGCGACGAGACCGACGTCAACCCGGCCATCCTCTCGGCGCTGTCGCCCAACGCCGACGAGAACCACGACTTCTTCTCCGGCTCGGGCAGCTCGTACGTGATCGGCAAGGCGGTCGTCACCGAGGACGAGGACTGGGACTTCTAACGCTGCGGTTGTCAGCGAAGCGGCGATCGAAGACCCGCCGCGGGGCCTGACAACCCACGGGGAAGAAGTCAATTAAATCTGAGTAAAACAGACTTTTGCCCTTCTTTATCTGGTCTACTCATGACGTCGGGCCCACTGTTCCTACCGCTTTCTCTCGCTGTGCGCAGCAACGCTTTTTTGGGGGGTTCGCCGACGGATGTCCCGGCCGAGGTATTGGCCTAATAGGCCTGACAAGTACGAGTGGATCAAGGCGTTTCTGCGTCAGCGGGGACGGTTACGGGCCGCACAGCGGATCATGGCTGTTGTCTGCGCGGCGGCGGCGCTGCCGCCGTTGACCGTGTTGTTCAGCCAGCACCGGCAGAGCGAGGCTGCGGTGGTCATGGGCGGCCTCACCGCCGCGTTCACCATCGGCATGACCGCTTTCTGGCTGATGCGTTTTCCAACGCGACGGCAGTCAGAGGCCGCCGCCGCCGTTGGCGTGCTGTTGGTCGGCGGGTGGAGCTTGGTCCAGCCCACCGCGGCCCTCTCCGTCCTGGCCTGTACCGCCACGACGGTCACCGGGGCCTACAGCGCAATATTTCACCGTCGAAAGGTCGTGGTGTTCCACTCGGCGGTGGCTGTCGCGGTCGCGCTGGCGGCGGTGGCGCGCCTGGCCGGCCACGTCGGCATCGCCGCGGCGATAGCGGCGTTCTGGCTGATCACCTTCGTCAATGCGTCTGTGCTGCTTGGTGCTTGGGGCCTGTCGCAGGCAATGGGGGGGTACGCGCAGCGCTCGGAGGAGGACGCGCTCACCGGTCTGCTGAACCGGCGCGCATTCGTCGAGACGGTCGGCAATCGGCTCGCGGACCCGTCCCGCGCGCACACGCATCTGACTGTGGTGATGCTCGATCTCGACAACTTCAAACGCATCAACGACACCCACGGACATTCCGTCGGTGATGACGCGCTCCGGGCGGTGAGCGGGCTGCTGATCGAGCACACGCCTCCCGACGCCGTCATCTGTCGCGCCGGCGGCGAAGAGTTCCTCATCGCGCTGACGTGCGCGACTTCCGAGATAGCACCGCTGGCGGCGCGGATTTGCGCTGCCCTGACCGGCCTTTCCCCGAAGATGACGGCGAGCATCGGCACCGCCAGCGCCGAGTTGACATCGTTCGGCGGTCGCGAGAGCCACGCCGGCATCGAGGAGCTGATCGCGATCGCCGACCGCGCGATGTACGCCGCCAAACGCAGCGGCGGGAACCAGGCTCGCCACGAAAGCCGGGTGGCCGGGCCGGGCAACGGCCGTCCGACGCGAAGCGCCACTTCCTCGCCGGCTCCGGCTCGCGGTGCGTGATCGGCGAGGCCGTCGCCCTGACGTCTGACGGCCGTAGCTCGCTCGCGGCGCTGCGGCCAAGCCCAGGTCGGGCAGGATGTGGGGAATGAGCAGTGACGACAGCGTGGGTGCGGCAGACTTCCGTCGCGCATTGGCGCTCATCCGGCATGGCGAGCGCGGCGACGTGGCGGGCATGCGCGTCATCGTCGACGATGAAGTCATCCCGGCTGGTCGGCTGCCACAGTTGATCCGCGCCACCATCTCCATCCTGTGGCAACTGATGGCTCAGCTCTGCGAACCGGAAGAAGTCGCGGAGATCGGCGAAACCCTGACCTTGGCGTCCGCCGACGACGAGATCGGCCTGGACTGTGACAATCGGCTGGTGGCTCGGATGGCCATGGCACAACATTCGGGAGATCCGAGCGCCGAGTACGAGGTGCTGCGCGACGCGGACAGGGCGCCCGACGGTCTGGTCCGCCTCGCCCTCACCGCCGCCGGTGTGGTCTCCGCGTTGTTGCCCGTGCTGCGCACCCCGGACGGCCGGCAGTTGCTCGACAACTTGGCGATCCAAGCCTCGCGTGACGAGAACAGCCGATGAGCAGGCGCGGACGCGAGGGCCGCGGCGGGCCGTGCTACCGAGGACTGCGACTTCTGACGCCGTCGTGAACGGCGCATGAATTGTGGGTCGGCCGCGACGCCCCGCGAGCGCGCCGACGTGAGACTTATGACGTGACTTCAACCCACGAGAACCACAAGCACGCCAAGTTTCTCCGGTCAGTGATCCGTTGGCTGGACGTCGGGTACCCGCAGGGCGTCCCCGGGCCGGACCAGGTCGCATTGTTCGCCCTGCTCAAGAGCACGCCACTGACCCAGGATCAGCTCGACGAAGTGGTGCACAACATCGTCTCGAAGCACAAGGCCGAGGGCGACGGTTCAGTCAGCCGCGACGAGATCGAGGAGTTCATCTCCCAGACCACCCACCACGACCCCGGTCGGGAGGACATCATCCGGGTGGCCGCGACGCTGGCCGCGGCCGGCTGGCCGCTGGCCGGCATCGACGTCAGCGAGGTATGCCCGGGTGACGACCACGCCGAGGCGGCCGAAGAGGTTGCCTGCCAGGGCGTGTCGAAAACCCCGTCATAGCTTCGAGATGTCGATCACGAAGCGGTAGCGCACGTCGCTGGCGAGCACCCGCTCGTAGGCCTCGTTGATGTAGTCGGGCTCGATCAGCTCGATCTCGGGCGTCACGTCGTGCTCGGCGCAGAAGTCCAGCATCTCCTGCGTCTCGGCGATGCCGCCGATGTTGGAGCCGGACAGGCTGCGCCGCATGAGCGCCAACGCGAACGCGTGGGTCTCCATCGGGTGCTCGGGGATCCCGAGCTCGACGAGGGTCCCGTCGACGTCGAGCAGATTGAGATAGTCGTCGAGCGGCAGGTTCGCCGAGACGGTGTTGAGGATCAGGTCGAAGCTGCCGCGCAGCTTCTTGAAGGTGTCCGGGTCGGCCGTCGCGTAGTAGTTGCCGGCACCGAGCCGCAGCCCGTCCTCCATCTTCTTCAGCGACTGGGACAGCACGCTCACCTCGGCGCCCATCGCGGCGCCCAGCTTCACGCCCATGTGCCCCAGGCCGCCCAGGCCGATGATCGCCAGGCGGGTGCCCGGCCCGGCCTTCCAGTGCCGCAGCGGGGAGAACAGCGTGATGCCGGCGCACAGCAGCGGCGCCGCCTTGTCCAGCGGCAGCGAGTCGGGGATGCGCAGGACGAAGTTCTCGTCGACGACGATCGCCTGGCTGTAGCCGCCCTGCGTCGGCGTGCCGTCCTTGTCGGTGGAGTTGTAGGTGAAGATCGCGCCCCGTTTGCAGTACTGCTCGAGTCCGGCCTGGCAGCTGCTGCACTCACCGCAGGAATTGACCATGCAGCCCACGCCGACGTGGTCGCCCACCCGGTATTTGGTGACCTCGGAACCCACCTCGGTCACGACGCCGGCGATCTCGTGGCCCACGACCACGGGGTAATTCGGGGTGCCCCACTCGCCTTTGGCGGTGTGGATGTCGGAGTGGCAGATGCCGGCGAACTTGATGTCGATCACGACGTCGTGCGGGCCGGGGTCGCGACGTTCGATGGTGGTCTTGGTCAGCGGTGCCGTCGGCGAGGTGGCGGCGTACGCCGAAACTGTGCTCATGAAATATCCCTCTTTGATCTCGATTGCGTCGTAAAGAAGTTTAGCTAAGGTAACGTTCTCGGGCCACTTGGCGGGTGGCGCCCCGCGTGCCAGCTTAGGACGGCTAGTTGATCGGCGCGTTCAGCAGGCGCAGGTCGTCGACGATGCCGCGGGCCGCGATCAGGCCCTCGCCGGTCTGCCACACCTCGTCGTTGACCACGTAGACCCGGTTGTCGTGATTGGCCGACAGCTTGCGCCAGGGGTTGCTGTCCAGCACGGCGGCGGCGCGGTCCGCGGCGGCCGGGGTGGCGCACGACACGTAGACCACGTCGGCGTCGGCGGCCGACAGGTCCGGGTTCTTGCCGAGTTCGGCGTCGGTGGCGGGAATCTCGATGTAGGGCTTGTCGGTGAACCGCTGGGCGGCCGGGCGGTCCACCCCGACCGCGCCGAGCACGCTGGCCGGGAAGTTGTTGGCCCCGTAGACCCGGATGGCGCTGGTCGTCAGCTGCACGATCGACGCCTGGAAGTGGGACGCGTCGTGGCTGGTCCCGATCTGGGTGGCCCGCTGGGTGAAGCCGCTGATCAGCGCGTCGGTGGCCGCGGTGCGCGCGGTGGCGGCGCCCACGGCGCGCAGGTTGTCCTGCCAGGCGGCGCCGGGCGCCGCCGTGAACACCGTGGGGGCGATGGCCGCGAGCTGCGGGTACAGCCTCGGGGTCAACCCCTCCGAGCCCAGGATGAGGTCCGGGTGGGCCGCGGCGATGGCCCCCAGGTCGGGGTTGGTGCGGGTGCCCGCGCCGGGCAGGCCGTGGACCGCGTTGCCCAGATAGGCGGGCTGGCTCGAGGCCCCGTCGGGCAGCGCGGCGGCGACCACCCGCGATTGCAGGCCGAGCGCGCACAGGGTGTCGAGCTGGTCGCCGGAGAGCACCACGATGCGCTGCGGCTCCGCGGGTACCGCGACCGTGTCGGGGGTGATGCCCGCCGCGTTGCGGGCCTGCCGCGTCGGTGGCCCCGGATCGGCCGCGGCGGCGTCGCGCGCGCACGACTCGTCGGGCTTGCGGTCGTTGCCCAACACGCCGGCTCCGGCGATCTGTGTGGTGGGAGTGACGAGCGATCGCGCCGAGGCCTTGGAGCCTTCCGAACCGCATCCGGCGCAGGCCAGGACCGCGGCCGCCAGGGCGGCCGCCGCCACGATCGATCGCCTCCCCGGCACGGGTCCGACGCTAACATCCGGCGACCCCGCAGCCTTTTACGACAGTTTGTAGGACTGCCCCTGACGACGACTTGTCCGGAGGCTAAGATTCGAAGTCAATACTGGTTCGGGCCGTGACCGACGATGTTTGGAGGAGCTGTTGACAGCCGAAGCCCCCCCGCTGGGAGAACTCGAGGCCGTCCGTCCGTACCCGGCCCGGACGGGTCCCAAAGGGAACCTGGTCTACAAGCTGATCACCACGACCGATCACAAGATGATCGGCATCATGTACTGCGTCGCCTGCTTCATCTTCTTCTTCATCGGTGGGCTGCTGGCGCTGTTCATGCGCACCGAGTTGGCGGCGCCGGGCCTGCAATTCCTGTCGAACGAGCAGTACAACCAGCTGTTCACCATGCACGGCACGATCATGCTGCTGTTCTATGCCACGCCGATCGTATTCGGCTTCGCCAACCTGGTGCTGCCGCTGCAGATCGGGGCTCCCGACGTCGCGTTTCCGCGGCTGAACGCCTTCTCGTTCTGGCTGTTCCTGTTCGGGGCGACGCTGGGCATGGCCGGCTTCATCACGCCGGGCGGTGCGGCCGATTTCGGCTGGACCGCCTACACCCCGCTGAGCGACGCCATCCACTCGCCCGGCGCCGGCGGTGACCTGTGGATCATGGGTCTGGCGGTCGCCGGGCTGGGAACCATCCTGGGCGCGGTCAACATGATCACCACCGTGGTCTGCATGCGCGCCCCCGGCATGACGATGTTCCGGATGCCGATCTTCACCTGGAACATCCTGGTGACCTCCATCCTGGTGCTGATCGCGTTCCCGTTGCTGACGGCGGCGCTGTTCGGGCTGGCCGCCGACCGCCACCTGGGGGCGCACGTCTACGACCCGGCCAACGGCGGAGTCATCTTGTGGCAGCACCTGTTCTGGTTCTTCGGCCACCCCGAGGTGTACATCATCGCGCTGCCGTTCTTCGGCATCGTCAGCGAAATCTTCCCGGTGTTCGCCCGCAAGCCGATCTTCGGTTACACCACGCTGGTGTATGCCACGTTGTCGATCGCCGCGCTGTCGGTGGCGGTGTGGGCGCACCACATGTTCGCCACCGGAGCCGTTCTGCTGCCGTTCTTTTCGTTCATGACGTATCTGATCGCGGTGCCGACCGGGATCAAGTTCTTCAACTGGATAGGCACGATGTGGAAGGGCCAGTTGACCTTTGAGACACCCATGCTCTTCTCGCTGGGCTTCCTGGTGACCTTCCTGCTGGGCGGCCTGACCGGAGTGCTGCTGGCCAGCCCGCCGCTGGACTTCCACGTCAGCGACAGCTACTTCGTCGTCGCGCACTTCCACTACGTGCTGTTCGGCACGATCGTGTTCTCCACGTTCGCCGGCATCTACTTCTGGTTCCCGAAGATGACCGGCCGGCTGCTCGACGAGCGGCTGGGCAAGTTGCACTTCTGGCTCACGTTCATCGGCTTCCACACCACCTTCCTGGTGCAGCACTGGCTGGGCGACGAGGGCATGCCGCGGCGTTACGCCGACTACCTGCCCACCGACGGCTTCACGACCCTGAACGTCGTCTCGACGATCGGTGCCTTCATCCTGGGCGCGTCGATGTTCCCGTTCGTGTGGAACGTCTTCAAGAGCTGGCGGTACGGCGAGGTCGTGACGGTCGACGACCCGTGGGGCTACGGCAACTCGCTGGAGTGGGCGACCAGCTGCCCGCCGCCGCGGCACAACTTCACCGAGCTGCCCCGGATCCGTTCGGAGCGACCGGCTTTCGAGTTGCACTACCCGCACATGGTGGAGCGGTTGCGCGCCGAGGCGCACGTGGGGCGCCACGCGACGGCGCTCGAGTCGCCGAAGGGATTCGGTCCGCGGACCGAACCCGATCGCTCGACCGCCGACCAGTAGCGGCGGCTGCCGGGAGTGAACCCACCACTCAAGGTGTCGGTGCTGATCACCGTCACCGGCGTGGATCAGCCGGGCGTGACGTCGGCGCTGTTCGAGGTGCTGTCGCGGCACGGGGTGGAGTTGCTCAACGTCGAACAGGTGGTGATCCGCGGGCGCCTCACACTGGGTGTGCTGCTGTGCTGCTCACCGGAGGTCGCCGACGGCGGCGTGTTGGGCGCCGACGTCGAATCAGCCGTCCGCGGGCTGGGCCTCGACGTCAGCATCGAACGCAGCGAAGACGTGCCCATCATCCGGGACCCGTCGACCCACACCATCTTCGTGCTGGGCCGGCCGATCACGGCCCGCGCGTTCGGCGCGGTGGCCCGCGAGCTGGCGGCGCTCGGCGTCAACATCGACCTGATCCGCGGCGTCTCCGACTATCCCGTCACCGGCCTGGAGCTGCGGGTGTCGGCGCCGCCGCTGGCCGACGGGTCGCTGCGCAACACGCTGACCCGGGTGGCCGCCGACGAGGGCGTCGACGTCGCGGTCGAGGAGTACAGCCTGGAACGGCGCGCCAAGAGGCTCGTCGTGTTCGACGTCGATTCCACGCTGGTGCAGGGCGAGGTCATCGAGATGCTCGCCGCCCGCGCCGGCGCCCAGGGAGCGGTCGCCGCGATCACCGAGGCCGCGATGCGGGGCGAGCTGGACTTCGCGCAGTCGCTCGAGCAGCGGGTGGCGACGCTGGAGGGCCTGCCGGCCACGGTGATCGACGAGGTGGCCGACCAGCTGGAACTGATGCCCGGCGCCCGCACGACGATTCGGACGTTGCGGCGCTTGGGTTTTCACTGCGGCGTGGTTTCCGGCGGGTTCCGGCGGATCATCGAGCCGCTGGCGCGCGAGCTGATGCTGGACTACGTCGCCGCCAACGAGCTGGAGATTGTCGACGGGAAACTCACGGGCCGGGTTCTCGGGCCGATCGTCGATCGGGCCGGCAAGGCGGCGGCCCTTCGGGAATTCGCCGAGCAGGCCGGGGTGCCGATGGCGCAGACCGTCGCGGTCGGCGACGGCGCCAACGACATCGACATGCTGGCCGCGGCCGGCCTGGGCGTGGCGTTCAACGCCAAGCCGGCGTTGCGTGCGGTGGCCGACGCGTCGCTGAGCCACCCCTACCTGGACACGGTGCTGTTCCTGCTGGGCGTGACGCGGGCGGAGATCGAGGCCGCCGACGCGGTCGACGGCCAGTTGCGCCGGGTGGAGATCCCGCCGGAGTAGGTGCCCGACCAGACGCAAAAGCCCCCAATTTCGGCGCGAAATGGGGGCTTTTGCGTCTGTTCGCGGGAGGGACACCCGGCGGGTATTCGGGGGGCGCGGTACGGCACGATGGTTCGGTGCCCGAAAACGGAAGTGAGGCAGCCGACCCCGATCTGCTGATCGACTTCAGGAACGTGTCGCTGCAGCGCGACGGACGCGTCCTGGTCGGGCCGCTGGATTGGGCGGTGGAACTCGACGAGCGCTGGGTGATCATCGGGCCCAACGGCGCCGGCAAGACGTCGCTGTTGCGCATCGCCGCGGCCAGCGAGCACCCGTCGTCGGGCGTGGCGTTCGTCCTCGGCGAGCGGCTCGGGCGGGTCGACATGTCCGAGTTGCGCTCGCGGATCGGCCTGAGCTCGTCGGCCCTGGCGCAGCGCGTGCCGACCGACGAGCTGGTGCGCGACCTCGTCGTGTCGGCGGGCTATGCGGTGCTGGGCCGGTGGCGGGAGCGCTACGAGGACGTCGACTACCAGCGGGCCGTCGACATGCTGGAAAGCCTTGGCGCCGAACACCTCGCGGACCGCACCTACGGCACGCTGTCGGAGGGGGAGCGCAAGCGGGTGCTGATCGCGCGGGCGCTGATGACCGACCCCGAACTGCTGCTGCTCGACGAACCGGCGGCCGGCCTGGACCTGGGCGGCCGGGAGGAGTTGGTGGCCCGGCTGGCCGACCTGGCGGCCGACCCCGACGCGCCCGCGCTGGTGTTGGTCACGCATCACGTGGAGGAGGTTCCGCCCGGCTTCAGCCACTGCATGCTGCTGTCGGAGGCCAAGGTGGTGGCCGCCGGCCTGCTGCCCGACGTGCTGACCGCCGAGAACCTGTCGGCCGCGTTCGGTCAGTCCATCGCCCTCGACGTCGCCGACGGGCGGTACTTCGCCCGCCGCGTCCGCACCCGCGCAGCCCACCGGAGGCAACTATGACTTCCCCGACTTCCCCGACTTCCCCGCCGGATCCGCCGCCCCTGGTGCCCCGCCCGGCCGCGACCGTGATGCTGGTCCGCGACGACCCCGAGGGTATCGCGGTGTTCCTGATGCGCCGGCACGCCAAGATGGAGTTCGCCGCCGGGACGATGGTGTTTCCCGGCGGGGGCGTCGATGTCGGCCGCCGCAACGCCGATATCGCGTGGGCCGGCCCGCCGCCGGGGTGGTGGGCGCAGCGGTTCGGCATCGAGCCCGACCTGGCCGAGGCGCTGGTCTGCGCCGCCGCCCGCGAGACGTTCGAGGAATCGGGCGTGCTGTTCGCCGGGCCGGCCGGTGATCCGGACGGTATCGTCGGCGACGCCTCGGTGTACGGCGACGCGCGCCGCGCGCTGGCCGAGGGGACGCTGTCCTTCGCCGACTTCCTGCGCCGCGAAAACCTGGAGCTGCGTTCCGATTTGCTGCGGCCGTGGGCCAACTGGGTGACCCCGGAGGCCGAGCGCACCCGCCGCTACGACACCTATTTCTTCGTGGGGGCGCTGCCCGAAGGGCAGCGGGCGGACGGGCACAACACCGAGTCCGACCGCGCCGGCTGGACGACGCCGCAGGCCGCCATCGACGACTTCGCCGCCGGCCGCTGCTTCCTGCTGCCGCCGACCTGGACGCAACTCGACTCGCTGGCCGGTCGCACCGTCGCCGACGTGCTGGCCGTCGAGCGCCAGATCGTCCCGGTGCAGCCGCACCTCGAAATCCAGGGCGACAACTGGGTTTTCGAGTTCTTCGACTCCGACCGCTACCACCAGGCCCGCGAGGCGGGCGGGATGGGATGGCGGCATTGAGGGAGTTCGTCAGCGTCGTCGTCAGCGACGGGACGCGCGACGCCGGGCTGGCGATGCTGCTCGTCTCGCGGCCGCCCACGAACGCGATGACCCGGCAGGTCTACCGCGAGATCGTGTCCGCGGCCGACGAGCTGGGGCGGCGCGACGACGTCGCCGCCGTCATCCTGTTCGGCGGCCACGAGATCTTCTCCGCCGGCGACGACCTGCCCGAGCTGCGGACGCTGACCGCGCCGGAGGCCGACGCCGCGGCCCGGGTGCGCCGCGAGGCCGTCGACGCCGTGGCGGCGATCCCGAAGCCGACGGTGGCCGCGATCACCGGCTACGCGCTGGGCGCGGGCCTCACGCTGGCGCTGGCGGCCGACTGGCGGGTCAGCGGCGACAACGTCAAGTTCGGCGCCACCGAGATCCTGGCCGGCCTGGTCCCGGGCGGCGGGGGAATGGCGCGCCTGGCCCGCATCGCCGGGGCGAGCAGGGCCAAAGAGCTGGTGTTCAGCGGGCGCTTCTTCGACGCCGAGGAGGCCCTGGCGCTGGGGCTGATCGACGAGATGGTGGCCCCCGACGACGTCTACGACGCCGCCGCGGCCTGGGCGCGCCGCTTTCTGGAGGGGCCGCGCGGCGCGCTCGCCGCCGCCAAGGCGGGAATCAATGCCGTTTTCGGCCCGCCACCGCAAGCCGATTAGGCTGCCGTTCATGACGACGAGTACCGATCTCCCAGGCGACGCCGTTCCCAACCCGCACGCCACCGCCGAGCAGGTGGAAGCGGCGCGGCACGACAGCAAGCTCGCCCAGGTGCTCTACCACGACTGGGAGGCCGAGACCTACGACGAGAAGTGGTCGATCTCCTACGATCAGCGCTGCATCGACTACGCCAGGGACTGCTTCGACGGCGTCGTCCCCGAGGACGCCATCGCCGAGCTGCCCTACGACCGTGCCCTCGAATTGGGTTGCGGCACAGGATTTTTCCTGCTCAACCTGATCCAATCCGGGGTGGCCCGGCGCGGGTCGGTCACCGACCTGTCGCCCGGCATGGTCAAGGTCGCCACCCGCAACGGCCAATCGCTCGGGCTGGACATCGACGGCCGCGTGGCCGACGCCGAGGGCATCCCGTACGAGGACAACACGTTCGACCTGGTCGTCGGGCACGCCGTGCTGCACCACATCCCCGACGTCGAGCTATCGCTGCGCGAGGTGGTCCGGGTGTTGCGCCCCGGCGGCCGATTCGTGTTCGCCGGCGAGCCGAGCAACGCCGGCGAGGTCTACGCGCGCGCTCTCTCGACGCTGACCTGGCGGGTCGTCACCAACGTCACCCGGTTGCCGGGCCTGACCGGCTGGCGCCGCCCGCAGGCGGAGCTGGACGAGTCCTCGCGCGCCGCCGCGCTGGAGGCGCTGGTCGACCTGCACACCTTCGCGCCCGAAGACCTGGAGCGCATGGCCGGCAACGCCGGCGCGGTCGACGTGCGGACCGCCACCGTGGAGTTCACCGCCGCGATGCTGGGCTGGCCGCTGCGCACGTTCGAATGCGCGGTCCCGCCGGGGCGGCTGGGCTGGGGCTGGGCGCACTTCGCGTTCAACAGCTGGAAGGCGCTGAGCTGGCTGGATGCCAACGTGTCGCGGCACCTGGTGCCCAAGGGGTGGTTCTACAACGTGATGGTCACCGGGGTCAAACCCTCCTGAGTGCGGGGCTGCAATTCAGCAGCGACGACGTCAGCTACCTGCGGTCGGAATCGGGGGCCGCGGCGCTGGACTTCGTCGGCGAACTCGAGCTGAGCGAAGCCACCAGGATCGCGGACGTCGCGGCCGCGCGCGCCCGGTTCGGCGACCGGGCACCGGCGCTGGTGGAGACGACGCTGCTGCGCCGCCGCGCGGCCGACAAGCTGGGCGAGCTCGGTGACGTGTCGGAGTGGTTGTTCACCGACGAGGCGCTGCAGCAGGCCACCGCGGCGCCGGTGGCGCTGCACCGGGCCGCCCGGCTCGCGCAGGCCGGCGTGCCGGTGCACGACGCGACCTGCTCGATCGGCACCGAACTGGCCGCGCTGCGCCGCTTCGGGAGCCGCGCCGTGGGCAGCGACATCGACCCGGTGCGCCTCGCGATGGCCCGCCACAACCTGGGGCCGGCGGCCGACCTCTGCCGCGCCGACGCGCTGCACCCGGTGACCCGCGACGCGGTGGTGCTCGCCGACCCGGGGCGCCGTGACGGCGGGCGGCGGCGCTTCCACGTCGACGACTACCAGCCCGGCCTCGGTCGATTGCTCGACACCAACCGGGACCGCGATTTCGCCGTGAAGTGTTCCCCCGGAATCGATTTCGAGCGGTTGCGGCGCCTCGGATTCGACGGCGAGATCGAGGTGACGTCGTATCGCGGGTCGGTCCGGGAGGCGTGCCTGTGGTCGACCGGCCTGGCGGGGCCGGGGGTGCGCCGGCGGGCGAGCGTGCTGGATCGCGGCGAACAGGTCACCGACAACGAACCGGACGAGTGCAGGGTGCGACCGGCGGGGCGCTGGATCGTCGACCCCGACGGCGCCGTGGTCCGGGCCGGCCTGGTGCGCCACTACGGGGCGCGCCACGGGCTGTGGCAACTAGACCCCGACATCGCCTACCTGTCGGGGGAGCGGCTGCCGCCGGGCGTGCGCGGCTTCGAGGTTCTCGAGCAGCTGGCGTTCGACGAGCGCCGGCTGAGGCAGGCCCTGGCGGCGCTGGGCTGCGGCGCGCTGGAAATCCTCGTCCGCGGGGTGCGCGTGGACCCCGACGCGTTGCGCGGACGCCTGCGGCCGCGCGGCGACCGGCCGCTGTCGGTCGTCATCGCCCGCATCGGCTCCGGGGCCGGCGGTCGCGCGACGGCCTTCGTCTGCCGTCCCTCCCGCTGACGCGCGGGTAGGCTGGCTGCGGTCATTCTGGTAGGCGCCCCGCCCTGATCTGCGAGGACAATTCGACGATGCGTTACCCGATAGCGGCCGCGGTGCTGTGCGCCGCGGTCATGCTGGGTTGGCCGGCGGCCCCTCGGTCGGCCGCCGAGCCGCCGTCGTGCGCGGGCCTGGGCGGCACCGTCGAGGCCGGGCAGATGTGTCACGTGCACGCCAGCGGCCCCATGTACACACTCAACATGACGTTTCCCGCCGACTATCCCGACGAGCAGGCGCTGACCGACTACATCACGCAGAATCGCGACGGGTTCATCAACGTGGCGCAGGGGTCCGGGCCCCGCGACCAGCCCTACCAGATGGAGGCCACCACCGAGCAGCACACCGCCGGCCAGCCGCCGCACAACACCCGCAGCGTCGTGCTGAAGTTCTTCCAGGACGTCGGCGGGTCACGTACGTCCACCTGGTACAAGGCGTTCAACTACAACCTCGGCAGCAAGCAGCCCATCACCTTCGACAACCTGTTCGCGCCGGGCACGACCCCGCTGGACAGCATCTTCCCGCTGGTGCAGCGCGACCTGAACCGCCAGAACCCGTTCGGCGCGGCGATATTGCCGTCCAACGGGCTCGACCCGTCGCACTATCAGAACTTCGCCATCACCGACGACCAGTTGATCTTCTACTTCGCTCCGGGCGAGATGCTTCCCGCGTTTGCCGGACCGGCCCAGGCCCAGGTGCCCCGCAACGCCATTCCGCCGCTGGCCATCTAGCGCAGCGTGCAGGTCCCGGGCTCAGACCGGCCCGGCCTGCCACTCCATCGCCGCGGCGCCGAGCGCCAGCGCGACCTGCGCCGCGCAGCCGATGATCGGCACGAAGAAGGCGGTCCGGTGCCGGACGAGCAGATAAACGCAGACCGCAACGTCTGCGATGAGGACCGTGGCGCCGCCCCAGATCCCCAGCATCATGGCCCGGTCGATCCAGGCCGGGTTGCCGCAGCGCACCGAGCCGCACGGGTCGGTGACCATGACGAGCAACTCCAGCAGCACCACCGTCGCGCCCAGCAAGAACCCGTGGACGATCAGCAGGCCGACTGTGGCGACCACGTCCGCCGGGCGGCGCGTGCTCATGCCGGGCTGAAGCTGTAGACCTGGCCGTCGCTGGTGGCGACCACCACCCGGCGATCGTTGCCGACCGCCGCGCCGACGGGATAGCCGGTGGCCGCGGGCAGCGGGTAGCTACCCAGGGTGTGGCCGTTGCCGGGATCGAAGGCCAGCACCGACATGCCGGGCGCGCCATTGGCACTCGGGCCGGTGACCACCGCGTAGCCGACGCCGCCGCCGGCCAGGCTCGACGACGACAGCGGCGTGACGTCGTCGCGGCGCCAGACCGCGTCGGCGTGATCGCCGGCGTCCTTGAACGCCGCCAGCCGGGTGTCGGGCCCGCCGCCCGACACGATCAGCCCCTGTGGGGTGACCGCGGGCGGTGTTTGCGCCAGAAAGCCAAGGGGCGCAGACCATTTCGGCTTCCCGTCGGGGGCGTGTAGGGCCCACAGCCGTTGGTCGCGGCCGTTGACGTAGACGGTCGACCCGTCGGCGGACAACACCGGGCTGGCGATGACGCCGCCGCCCACCGCGTCGCTGGTCCATTCCCGGCTCAGCAGCGGGGACTGGCCGGCGTGGTACTTCAGCCCGACCAGGCCCGCCGCCGGTGCGCCCGGCTGCCAGACGCCGATCACCACGATCCCGTTGCCCGCGGAGTAGGCCGGCGCGGCCGCGACCGGGCAGCCCTGCCGGGCGGGGGCGCAATCGGCCAGACCGCGCGTCGCATCGGTGGGGTCGACGCCG
>NZ_LZJH01000085.1:0-700 GCF_001666745.1 Mycobacterium sp. E2699
CAGCGCGAACAGCGCCGAATTGATCAGCGGCTTGTGCAGCAGCAGGTTGCTGACCAGGATGACCACCATCAGCGCGATCGCGACCTGCAGCAGCAGGTAGGAGAACCGGCGCAGCCCCACCTGGAAATCGGTCTCGGGTTGGCGCTTGTCCAAACCCGCTGCGATGCGGCCGAATTCGGCATCCCTGCCGGTGGCGTACACCACCCCGGTGCCCTCCCCGGCGCTCACGATGGTGCCCATGAAAGCGAGGTCGGTCGATTCGGCCAGCTCGGCGTCGGCCGGCACAGGCTGCGGTGACTTCTCCGAGCCGGTGGACTCCCCCGACAGGATGCTCTCGTCACATTCCAGCGCCGCGGTCTCGATCAATCGCACGTCCGCGGGGACGGCTTGGCCCAAGGAAAGCCGGATCACATCACCCGGGACCAGGTTTCGGACGTCGACATCGACGAATTTCCCGTCGCGTCGAACAATCGCGGTGTGATGGATGCGCGCATGCAGAGCGGCCGCAGCCTGCTCGGCGCGGTACTCGTTGAAAAACCCCAGTCCGACGCTGGCAGCGAGGATCACGCCGATGATCAACGCCTGGGTGTGGTCCCCGAGGAAATAAGACAGCACGGCGGTGACGGCCAGCAGGATGAGCACGGCGTTGTTCAGCTGGCGGGCCAGCACCGCCCACGCGCTGACATGGTGGGTCCGGATT
>NZ_LZJH01000086.1:0-788 GCF_001666745.1 Mycobacterium sp. E2699
ATCCTGCTGGCCGGCACCGCGATCGTCTCCTACTTTCTCGGCGACAGCATGCAGGCGTTGATCATCGGCGTGATCCTGGCGGCCAGCATCGGCTTGGGGTTCGTCAACGAGTATCGGGCCGAGCGGGCCGCCGCCGACCTGCACGCGGCCGTGCACCACAACGCCGTGGTGCGCCGCGACTCGAAGTTCGTCACGATCGGCGTCACCGACCTGGTGCCCGGTGACGTGGTCCGCCTGTCGCTGGGCGAGGCCGTGCCCGCCGACGTCCGGCTGATCGACGTCACCGGCCTGGAATGCGACGAGAGCATCCTGACCGGCGAGTCGACGGGCTCGGAGAAATCGCCGCAGCCTGTGCCGGCCGGCGCCGAGCTGGCCGAATCGACCGACCTCGCTTTCATGGGCACCATCGTGAGCGCCGGGGAGGGCACCGGGGTGGTGTACGCCACCGGCAGGGATGCCGAATTCGGCCGCATCGCAGCGGGTTTGGACAAGCGCCAACCCGAGACCGATTTCCAGGTGGGGCTGCGCCGGTTCTCCTACCTGCTGCTGCAGGTCGCGATCGCGCTGATGGTGGTCATCCTGGTCAGCAACCTGCTGCTGCACAAGCCGATCATCGATTCGGTGCTGTTCTCGCTGGCGATCGCGGTCGGCATCACGCCGCAGCTGCTGCCCGCCGTGGTGAGCACCGGCCTGGCGACCGGCTCGCGGCAACTGGCCAAGGCCAAGGTCCTGGTCAAACGCCTGGTCTGCATCGAAGACTTCGGCGACATCGACATCCTGATCACCGA
>NZ_LZJH01000087.1:0-782 GCF_001666745.1 Mycobacterium sp. E2699
ATGGTCGCCAGCGCGGCCTCGTAGACGACGGCCAGGCCCTCGCCCGCGCCTGGGCCGCCGACTGCTCGGCTTGCGCGGCCGCCCCGCCCAGCCAGTCCACGTACCCGGCGGCCGCGTTGGTCATGGACGCCGCCGACGGGCCCTGCCAGGCCTGCCCGGCCAGGTCCGAGGTCACGGAGCTGAATGCGCTTGCCGCCGCGCTCAACTCACTGCGGATCCCGTCCCAGGCCGCCGCCGCCTCCAGCATCGGCCCCGGGCCCGGCCCATCAAGCAGGAGCACCGAGTTGACCTCGGGCGGAAACACCGAAAAGTTCATCACTGCTCCCCTCGATCGTCGTTGATCAGACCTTCAGCAGCCACTGGAGCAACGTACATTCTCCGGCCTGCCCCATACCCCGTTAGGCGGGAATCCAATCCCGGCCGCCGCACGATCGTTGCGGACCGGACCGCAGGGATCAAGCGCTCGCAGTCGCGGTTGCGTGCGAACCCGAGCAACGGCACACTTTGGCTCCCGGGGCTCGCTGCTGAGAAGGGACCGCGGTCATGAGCTTTTTGGTGCTCCCGCCGGAGATCAATTCGTCCCGGATGTTCTCCGGTGCCGGGTCAGCGCCAATGTTGGCGGCCGCTGCGGCGTGGGACGGGCTGGCCGATGAGTTGAGTGCGGCCGCGGGATCGTTTTCCTCGGTGACCTCGGCGTTGGCTGGTCACGCGTGGCAGGGTCCTGCATCCGCGGCGATGGCCGCCGCAGCCGTTCCGAATTCGGCATCGTTGCCGGTGGCGTC
>NZ_LZJH01000088.1:0-221883 GCF_001666745.1 Mycobacterium sp. E2699
CGCCGCCGCGCCGCCCTACTCCGCGGGCAACGGGATCGTGGTGATCGGCGTCTGGCAGCCGGGCGCACCGGCGGCGGGCCTGGTCGGGCTGAAGTACCACGCCGGCCAGTCCCCGCTGCTGAGCCGGGAATGGACCAGCGACGCGGTGGGCGGCGGCGTCATCGCCAGCCCGGTGTTGTCCGCCGCCGGTGCGCCCGGCTGCCAGACGCCGATCACCACGATCCCGTTGCCCGCGGAGTAGGCCGGCGCGGCCGCGACCGGGCAGCCCTGCCGGGCGGGGGCGCAATCGGCCAGACCGCGCGTCGCATCGGTGGGGTCGACGCCGTCCACCAGATCGAGCGGGCTGCCGGATACCTCGCCGCGGTGTGCGTCGAAAACCAGCACCTGCCCCAGATGCGTCGCGACCAGCAGCTGGCCGTGTCCGAGAAACCTTGGGGTGGTGGGCATTCCGATCACCGGTTGCCGCCATCGCGTCCACTGGGTCACCGGAAACGACAGGAACGCCCCCGGTTGGCCGACGTAGAGGTTGTCGAAGCCGTCGAACAACGGGCCGGCGAAGCCCCCGCCCTGGACCAGCCGGACACACCAGCGCTGCCGCCCGTTGTCGTCGTTCTGCCACTCCATCAGCGAACACCCGGCCGGCGTCTGGCCGTTGAGGGCGAGATAGCTGCGCGCGCTCAGCGCCGGGCCGGCCGCCAGGCTGCCCTTGACCGATCGCGTCCACTGCAGCGAGAGCTTGGTCGCGCCGCCCGTCGCGGTGTAGCCGCTGTTGGCGGCGTCGCCGTACTGCGCGGGCCAGCCCTGCGCGGGCGAGGCGTCGACCCACGAGTCGGTGTTGCCGCAGCCCGCGAGCCCGGTCGTGAGCGCGGCGGCCAGGGCCGCACGGGCCGAACGCCGAAGCCCACGCAGGAGATGTCGGGCAAGCACCTCGGGTTTCCAACTCCTCTGTGCGGGTGGCGATCGCGTACACGTGAGGGTAACCCGTGCGGGCTGTGCCGTACCCGATCGCCTCCACGGCCCGCCGTTCGGGCGTGCATCGTCGGCGGGATAGGCTTTCCGGCCATGACGAGCATGTGGAATGCTCCGCTGCACCGCCGCTGGCGCGGATCGAACCTGCGGGACCCTCGCCAGGCCAAGTTCCTTACGCTGGCCTCCCTGAGGTGGGTGCTGGCCAACCGCGCCTACACCCCGTGGTACCTCGTGCGCTACTGGCGGCTGCTGAAGTTCAAGCTGGCCAACCCGCACATCATCACCCGCGGGATGGTGTTCCTCGGCAAGGGCGTGGAGATCCACGCGACCCCCGAACTGTCCGAGATGGAGATCGGGCGCTGGGTGCACATCGGGGACAAGAACACCATCCGCGCGCACGAGGGTTCGTTGCGGTTCGGCGACAAGGTCGTGCTGGGTCGCGACAACGTGATCAACACCTACCTCGACATCGAGTTGGGCGACTCGGTGCTGATGGCCGACTGGTGCTACGTCTGCGACTTCGACCACCGCATGGACGACATCAACCTGCCGATCAAGGACCAGGGCATCATCAAGTCCCCGGTCCGTATCGGCCCGGACACCTGGGTGGGCGTCAAGGTGACGGTGCTGCGCGGCACGTCGATCGGGCGCGGCTGCGTGCTGGGTTCGCACGCGGTGGTCCGCGGCGTGATCCCCGACTACTCGATCGCGGTCGGCGCGCCGGCCAAGGTGGTCAAGAACCGGCAGCTGTCGTGGGAGAGCTCGGCCGCGCAGCGCGCCGAACTCGCGGCGGCGCTGGCCGACATCGAGCGGAAAAAGGCGGCCCGGTAGCCCTATTCGGCGTGGTCGTCGACCTTGTAGTCGAAGCTGACATCGCCGGCGTCGACGCTGGTGACGGTCACCGAGATGCCGTACTTCTGGCCGGAATCGGTGAGCTCGCACCGCAGCGTGGCGCCCTCGACGCCCTTGAGGTTGTCCGGGCACGACACCGAGTCGGGCTTGCGGCCCACCTGCTGGGTCAGCTTGTTGCTGAGAATGCCGGCCACCTGGTTCTTGTCGACGGTCTCGACCATGTCGAACTTGACGTCGTTGCCGTTGACGCTGGTGACGGTGACGTTGACGTTGAACGTCTGGTTCTTGACCTTCATCGTGCAGTTCAGCTGCGCCCCGACCTTGGCGGGCAGGTCGTCCGGGCAGGTCACCGACTCGGGTTTGTTGCCGGCCGCGTCGGTCATCTTCGAGGTGATCTGGCCGGCGACGTCACCCTTGCTCACCGCATGCTTCGACGTGACCGAACACGAACAGGCGCCGACGCCGGCCATCAGCCCCGCGGCGCTCCCCGCAACCAACAATGTCCGGACGATCGACCGAGCCATGGCGCCTCCCGAGGGCGAATCGGCAACTGTGAGTCGGCTGATAATTGCATGCCAAAACGCTTCGGGTGCGTGAAATTGCTCAGATGCTCTGATAACGGCGCAGGGCCTCGGCGCGCTCGGCGCCATGGTCGACGATCGGCACCGGGTATCCCCGGGGTCGTTCCCCAGCGCGCAGGTGCGCGTCGTCGGCGGCGCGCAACTCGGGAACCCAGCGCCGGATGTAGTCGCCCGACGGATCGAACTTCTCGCCCTGCGTGACCGGGTTGAAGACCCGGAAATACGGGGCGGCGTCGGTGCCCGACCCGGCGCACCACTGCCACCCGTGCTGATTGTTGGCAATGTCCCCGTCGACCAGCTGGTCCAGGAACCACTCGGCGCCCCACTGCCACGGCAGGTGAAGGTCTTTGACCAGAAACGACGCGACGATCATCCGCACCCGGTTGTGCATGAAGCCGGTCTCGCGGAGCTGCCGCATCCCGGCGTCCACGAAGGGAAACCCGGTCTGGCCGGCCTTCCAGGCCTCGAAGCGGCGCTTGGCGTCGGGCCCCGCGTCGGTCCGGATGCCGTCGAACTGGCTGTTCCAGTTGTGCCACGCGCTGGACGGCCAGTGGTGCAGCACATCGGCATAGAAATCGCGAAACGCCAACTCCCGCAGGAACGCTTGCGCGCCCGCGACGCGCAGGTCGAGGTCGGCGACCATGGTGCGTGGATGGACGCACCCGAACTTCAGGTACGCCGACATCCGGCTGGTGCCCGCCAGGTCGGGCCGGTCGCGGTCCTGGCCGTAGCGATGCAAGCCGTTGGCCACGAAGGACTTCCACTGCCGCAGGGCGGCGGCCTCCCCGCCGACCACGTCGAGCGCCGCGCCGGGGTCGGGTATCTCGCACCGCTTGATCGGCAGCCGCGCCGGGTCGAGCCAGCGCGCCGCGCCGGCGCCCGATGCGGCCGGCGCCCGCCACCCCGCCTCGCGCCACTCGCGCAGAAACGGGGTGAACACCCGGTAGGGGGAGCCGTCCTTCTTCGTCACCCGGCCCGGGGCCACCAGGTACGGCGAGCCCGTCGCCACCAACGGCACGGAATCGAGTGCCGCGCGCACTCTTTCGTCGCGGCGCGCGCCGTACGGCGCGAAATCGTCCGAGATGTGCACCGCCGACGCGCCGATTTCCCTGGCGACGCGCGGGATCTGCTCTTCGGGCCGCCCGCGGATCACCAGCAGCCGGCCGTCCAGGTCGTCGCGGAGTTGCCGCAGCGAGTCGCCGAGGAATTGCAGCCGCCGCGACCCCGACGACGCCTCCAGCCGCGGATCGACGACGAAGCAGGCGAGCACGTCGCCGTCGTCTCGCGCGGCCGCGGCCAGGGCGGGGTGGTCATTCAGCCGCAGGTCGCGGCGAAACCACAACAGCGTCGGCATGATTCGGTGCCCCTCCTCAGCGGTTGAGCCGCCAGACCCCGGTGGCGAGCACGGTGGCGAAGGCGCACCACAACGGGTAGGCCGCCAGGGCCGCTCCGGCCCGCCGGTCGGCCCGCGCGGCCCGGCGCGCGAGGTCGGCGCTGCTCGCCGTCAGCGCCGCGGCGCCCAGCGCGGAGGCGCCCAGCTTGTGGTACCGGAAGAAGAGCCAGCTCCACCCGGCGTTCAGCGCCAGGTTGACGCCGAGCGCCGCGGCGTAGCGGCGTGCCTCGTCGTGCTGTCCCCGGGCGCGGAACCGGTCGATGGCCGCCGCGGAGGTGGCCGCGATGTCGGCGTAGAGCGTGGTCCACACCAGGGGGAACGCGGCGCCGGGCGGCTGGTACGCCGGCTTGCGGAGCCGGGCGTACCAGCCGGGCACCCGCATGGGGCTGGCGATGCTGCCGGTGCCGGCGGCGATGGCGACGGCGGCTGTGGTTGCGGCAAGCGTCGACTTGTTCACGCTGTGCCTCCTTTCGGTTGGGTGGGATCGGCGGGCCACCAGATGCGGTCGCCGATCAGGGCGAAGAGCGCGGGGATGACGAGGGTGCGCACGATGAAGGTGTCGAGCAGGATGCCCAGTCCCACGATGATGCCGAGTTGCGTCAGCACGATCAAGGGCAGGACGCCCAGCACGCAGAACACGGCCGCCAAAACGATGCCCGCGCTGGTGATCACGCCGCCGGTCGCCGACACCGCGCGCACCATGCCGTCCCGCGCGCCGTGTCGCGCGGCCTCCTCGCGCGCGCGGGTGACCAGGAAGATGGTGTAGTCCACGCCGAGGGCCGCCAGGAACAGGAACGCGAACAGCGGTGTGGTGCTGTCCAGCGCGGGGAATCCGAAGGCGTGGATGCTGGCCCAGCCGCCGAGGCCCAGCGCGGCAAGCGCCCCGAGAATCGTTGCGGCGAGCAGGGTTGGCGGCGCCAGGGCCGAGCGCAGCAGCAGATACAGGACGGCCAGGATCACCGCCAGGATCGCCGGGATCACCACCGACCGATCGTGCGCGGCCGCGTCGCGGACGTCGAGCGCCTGCGCGTCGGCGCCGCCCACCAGCGCACCGGAATCGACGGACGTGGTCGAATCCCGCAGTGCCGCAATCGTTCCCAACGCCCGACCCGATGACGGCGGGGCGTCGATCACGACGGACCACTTCGTCAGGCCCGTGCTCGACCGGCCCGTTTCGGACGCCGAGATCACACCCGGGGTGGCGACGATGGCCCGCTGCAGTTCCGCCGCCCGCGCAGACGGCCCGACGACCAGCGTGGGGCCGGCCATGCCGCCCGGAAAGTGCGCGGCCACAACCTCATAACCCGCCACCGAGTCCGCCCGGACCCGGAACTGCTCGGTCTGCGACAGGCCGATTCGCGTTCCCAGCAGGCCGGTGGCGAGGGCCGCCAGCAGCGCGATCGCGACCGCTGCCACCACGGCAGGTCGCCGGTCCACCCAGGTCGCGATTCGGTGCCAGGGCCCGGAATCCGTTGCGGCGCCGTCGTCCGCGCGGGGGATGAAGGGCCAGAACAGGCGCCGCCCGCACAACGCGAGCACCGGCGGCAGCACCACCAGCACCGAAACCGCGGCGACCACCAGTCCGCACGCCGCCAGGGCGCCCAGGCTGCGGGTGCTCGGGGTGACGGCCAAAAGCAGGGTGAGCAACGCCAGCACCACGGTGGCGTTGCTGGCGACGATGGCCGGCCCGGCCGCGCGCACCGCCCGGCGCAGCGCGTCACGGTGCGCGGGGAGCCGCGAAAGTTCTTGCCGGTAACGCGAAATCAGGAGAAGCGCGTAATTGGTCCCCGCCCCGAACACCAGCACGCTGGTGATACCGGAGGTGGCGCCGTCGAAGCTCAGGCCGGTCAGCGCCGCCACGCCGGTGCCCACCGCGGCGGCCACCCGGTCGGCGAACCCCAGCACGAGCAGCGGCACCAGCCACAGCACCGGCGAGCGGTAGGTCGCGATCAGCAGCAGCGCCACCACCGACGCCGTCACCGCCAGCAGGGTGACGTTGGCGTCGGTGAACGCGTTGGCGATGTCGGCGCCGAACGCCGGGCCCCCGGTGACGTGGGAGCGCAGCGCCGTGGGCAGGTCGGCGCCGGCGGCTGTGCGCAGGGCGGCGACGGCGTGGTTCAGGGGCAGCCCCGACAGCCCGGCGTCCACGGTGACCACGCCGATGGCCGCTTTGCCGTCGGCGGAGACCGTGACCGGTGCCGCCGCGGTGTCGCGGGTGAGCGCCAGCATCCGGTCGCGGGCCGCGCGCGCCGCGGCGACGTCCGCCGGCGCCAGCACCCCGCCGTCGGCGCGGCTGACGACGGCGATCAGCGGCACCCGGTCGCCGCCGGGGAACTGGCGCGCCAGGGTGTCGACCCTGGCCGAGTCGGAGTCGGACGGCACCGACAGGGGCGCCTGCCCCGCCGCCGCGTTTCCCCCGATGAGCACCACGAGGCCGATACCCAGTAGGACCGCCGCCAGTCCGGGCAGCCACGAACGCCGGTTCGTCACCGCGGCGGCCAGCCCGTCCCACATCACACCCGCAAGCATTTCAGTCGCTTAAACATTAATCAAGTTAACAATCGCGCGTTTGCGCGGTATGCTTGCGATTCTGATGGAATACGCCACCGAACGCGCGCGGCTCGAAGCGCTGATCGCGGCCGACGCGCGTGCCCTCACCGCCGAGTCCGACCAGTTGGGTCGCGTCTTCGCCGCGGTGCATCAGTTGCGTCCCAGCGATTTTCGCGCTCTGCTGCATATCATGGTGGCCGAAACATCGGGTGCCCCACTGACATCGGGGGAGCTGCGCCTGAAGATGGGCCTGTCCGCGGCAGCGATCACCTACCTCGTCGAGCGCATGATCAACTCCGGGCACATCCGGCGCGACTCGGACGCCGCGGACCGGCGGAAGGTCGTCCTGCGTTACTCGGATCCCGGGATGGCCACCGCCCGCTCGTTTTTCACCCCGCTGGGGGCGCACACCCGCGCGGCGCTGGACGATTTACCCGAGAACGACCTTGCCGCGGCGCATCGGGTGTTCGGCGCGCTCATCGCCGCGATGGGTCACTTTCAAGACGAACTGCGCGCTCGAAGCCCTTAGCGCGCCGGTGCCGGGGTCGCGCCGCATGCCTTGCCTTCCCCTGCGATTCACCGTGAAAGGTTCGAAGATGCCATCGCGCCAGCGGTTCGGGCGCCCACCAGTTCAGGCCTCCCAGCACGTGCATGAAGGCCGGGACCAGCAGCGTGCGCACCAGTGTGGCGTCGATCAGGACGGCTATGGTGAGCCCGAGGCCGAACATGCGCATGAAGGACACGCCGGCCGAGATCAGCGCGGCGAACGAGATCGACATGATCAGTGCGGCCGCGGTGATGACCCTGCCGGTGTGGGCGAGGCCGAGTGCGATGCTTTCGTCGTTGTCCGCGCGAGTCCGGGGCGAGGCCAGCCAGTGTTCGCGGATCCGCGACAGCAGGAAGACCTCGTAGTCCATCGACAGCCCGAAGGCGATGCAGAACATCAGCACCGGGACGTTCACCGCCAGCGTGCCGGTGGACGTGGTGCCCGCGGCGCCCAGGTGACCCTCCTGGAAGATCCAGACCAGAGCGCCGAATGCGGCGGTGAGCGACAGCATGTTGAGGACCACCGCTTTGACCGGCAGTATCACGCTGCCTGTCAGCAGGAACAGCAGCACCAGCGTGACCACCGCGATGAAACCGAACACGAGCGGCAGCCGCGACGTGATGCCGTCGACGCAATCGCGATTCGTTTGCGCCGTTCCGGTGAGCAGGACGGGTTGTCGCGGCGGCGCGATCGCGTGCAATCGGTCCAATTGGGCCGCGGAGGCGTCGGTGTAGAGCGGGGCGGTGCTGTCGACCGTCAGATAGGCGCTGCCACGGGCCAATCCGGCCGGAGCCGACGGCGGCCCCCGGTACTCACCGGCGACGAACGTGCCGGTGGGCGCGGACACGGCCGCGACGTCGGGCACGAGGGAGAGCCGGCCGGCGTAGCTGCCCAGGTCCGCGTCGGTGAGGCCGCCCGTCTGGGGAAGGACGATCCGCACCCGGGTCTCGGAGTTCGTGCGGAATTCGCTGCGGATCCGGTCGCTGACGGCGCGCGCCGACGAGGATGTCGGCAGCACCCGGTCGTCCGGATAGCCCCACCTGACGCCGAGGAACGGCGCGCCCAGCGCCAGCAGGAGCGCCGTGAGCGTCAGGCCAACCGGGATCGCCCGGCGCATAACGGCTTTCGCGGTCCGGTACCAGAAGCTGCGTTCCGCGCTCCCCGGCACCGGCGCCGGTCGGCGGAGCAGCCGGCGGCCCAGCTGCCACATGTCGAGCGCGTCGAGCCGGTCGCCGACCACAGCGATGGCCGCGGGCGCCACGACGATCGCCGAGACCGCGGCGAAGGCCACCACGGCCGTCCCGGCGTAGGCGAACGACCTGAGGAAGTACATCGGAAACAGAGCAGTCGCCGCCAGTCCCAGCGCAACGGTGGTCGCGGAGAACAACACGGTGCGCCCGGCCGTGGTCACGGTTTTCGCCAGGGCGGCGTCGCGGCTCGTCCCGGCGGCCAGCTCGTCACGGTAGCGGCTGACGATCAGCAGGGTGTAGTCGACGGCCAGGGCAAACCCCAACGCCACCGTCACGTTGAGAGCGAAGATCGAGACGTCGGTGACCAACGCAATCGCCCGCAGCACCGCGAGTGAACCCAGGATCGCCAGTCCGCCCACGGCCATCGGCAACGCTGCCGCGAACAACCCGCCGAACACCCACACCAGCGCGACGAAACTCAGCGGGATCGCGATGACCTCCATGCGCAGCAGGTCCTTCTCGGTCTGCCGGTTGACCTGTTCGTAGGCCAGCGCGGAGCCGCCCGCCTGCACCGTGATCCCGTCGTGGTCCCGCGCGAACCGATCCGCCAGCAGCTGGGCATGCCCGGGTGCGCTGTTCTCGTCGCCCTTCAGCGCGGCCAGGATCATCGCGATCTTGCCGTCGTCGCTGAACAGGCCCGGGGCCGGATGCGGGTCCCAGGGCGATGTCACCTGCGACACGAACGGGGATTCGGCAAGCCGTCGGGCGATGTCGGTGCCGGCGGCCCGCGCGGTCCCGTCTTTGGCGCCGCTCGCCGAACTCAACAGCAGCACCAGTCCCATGCCGCCCTGATCGAACTTCTCGGAGAGGATCGCGTTGGCGCGGGCCGATTCCGATGCCGGATCCACGAATCCGCCGGCGGACAGGCTTTTCGCGGCCGGTATGCCGAAGACGGCGGCGGCGATCGCGAACAGCAGGGCCACGCCCAGGACCCGTCGCGGTGTCGCAACCGCGAGCCGGGCCGATCGCTTTATCATGTGCCGCCCTCTGGAGTGACCCCCGTGTCGTCGGCCGGTCGCCCGCCGGACTCACAATCGTCGCGCCGAAAGCTCCAGCGCCGTCGGCCGTCGCCGACGTGCAGCTCCGACAGTACGTTAAGATTTTTAACCATTCAAGTACTTAACTAAATCCGGAACTTGCGTTAGGCTCGCTCGCGGTGGACCGTGGATTTGCCGGGTGGGCATCCGGGTATCACCTGACGACGGAACGACCAGGAACGAGGTGGCTGTGCTCGGGCTGATCAAGGCTGTGATGGACCCGGTCATCGATGCCGCGGGCTCCGTGGTCGGCTACCGGCACGGGACCGCGGAGCCGGAGTACAGCGCCGAGAAGCTGGCCGAGGACGTCGAGATCCGCCGCTACGGTGCCCGGATCGCCGCGGAAACCACGGTCACCGCCGGCGAAGAGGCGGCCCGCAACGCGGGCTTCCGCCGGCTCGCGCGCTACATCTTCGGCGCCAACCACGCGGATCAGAAGATCGCGATGACGGCGCCGGTGGCGCAACGCCCCGCAGGCAAGCGGGGCGAGAAGATCGCGATGACCGCTCCGGTGGCCCAGGAGGCCGCCGGCGAAGGCGAATGGGTCATCCGGTTCTTCATGCCCGCCGACAAGACGCTCGAGTCGCTGCCCGAGCCCGACGACGCCGAGGTGCGGCTGGTCACCGTGCCGGCGGAAACGATTGCCGTGCGCCGGTTCACCGGCGGCTGGGGTCGGCGCGCCGTCGCGGCGCAGACCGCCGAATTGATGAACACCCTGCGCGCCAACGGTTTCAAGGCCGTCGACGCGCCCGCGGCCTGGTTCTACGATCCGCCCTGGACGATCCCGGCGCTGCGCCGCAACGAGATTGCCGTGCCGGTCGAGCCGGCCTGACCATGCGGGGATCCACGTTGATCGCCGGCGCGGCGGCGGTGGTGGCGACGGCCACGGCGGGTGGGCTGGCCACCCGGCCGGCGGTGCAGTCCGTGTGGTACCGGCAGTTGCGCAAGCCGCCCTACCAGCCGCCGCGGGCGGTGTTCCCCACCGTGTGGCCCGTCCTGTACGCCGACATCGCCCTCGTGTCCGCCGCGACCGTCGACGCGCTGCGCGACTCGGGGAACCGGCCGGCCGCCCGCGCCTACTCGACCTGGCTCGCCGCCAATCTGGTGCTGAACGCGGCGTGGTCGTGGGTGTTTTTCGATCGCCGCCGGTTGGCGGCCGCGGCCGTCGTCAACGCGGTGCTGGCGGCCAGCAGCGCCGACCTGGCCCGGCGCGCCATCGCCGTGCGGGGACGGCGTGCAGCGCCGCTGGTGCTCTACCCCGTTTGGTGCGCGTTCGCCTTCGTGCTGTCCGCCCACATCTGGTTGTTGAACCGGCGCCGTAGAATCGACCTGCCATGACGGCCGACCGGGGCGAGCTGACCGCCCGCAAGCGCCGCCACATCGACGTGTGCCTCGACGGCGATGTGGGTTATCGGGGCGTGACGACGGGCCTGGAACGCTATCGCCTGCCCTACAACGCCTTGACGCAGACCAGCCTGGACGACATCGACCTGGCCACCGCCTTTCTCGGTGCTCGGCTGCGGGCGCCGATCCTGGTGGGCGCCATGACCGGCGGTGCGCGGCTGTCGGGCACCATCAACCGGAACCTGGCCTCGGCCGCGCAACGGCTCGGCATCGGAATGATGCTGGGGTCACAGCGCGTCATGCTCGACAGCGTGTCCGGCGAGCGGGCCGCCGCCAGCTTCGCCGTGCGCGACGTGGCACCCGACGTGCTGTTGATCGGCAACATCGGGCTGGCCCAGCTGACCAAGGACGTCGTTCCCGACATCGTGCGGGCGCTCGACCGGGTCGAAGCGAATGCGCTTGCGGTGCATACCAATCCGCTGCAGGAGGCGATGCAGCACCATGGTGATACCGATTTCACGGGCTCGCTGGACCGGCTGCACGACCTGACCGGCCTGCTCGGGTACCCGGTGCTGCTGAAGGAGGTCGGCCACGGCATCGGCGCCGCCGCGGTCGCGGATCTGATGCGGTTTTCAGCCGAGCCGCCGGTGGCGGCGATCGATGTGGCCGGCGCCGGCGGCACGTCGTGGTCACGCGTCGAGCAACTGGTCCGCTACGGCGAACTGCGCTACCCCGACCTGGCCGACTGGGGCATCCCGACCGCACAGGCGATACGGGAGGTGCGGGGCGCGCTGCCGGACATCCCGCTGGTGGCGTCCGGCGGAATCCGGACCGGCATGGACGCGGCCAAGGCGCTGGCCCTGGGCGCCGACATGGTGGCCGTCGCCCGGCCGCTGTTGCACCCCGCGATCGAGTCCGCGGACGCGGCGACGGCCTGGCTGCAGCGCTTCATCGATGAACTGCGCATCTGCCTGCATGGTTGCGGCGCCGGCGATTTGGGCGGCCTGCGCGACGTTGGCGTGACGCCGATCTAGGTGTGGGCACGTGGCCGTGATCCTGGCTTATGGGTCGCCCGCGCTGGGGCACCTGTACCCACTGGGCGCGCTGCTGGGTGAATTGGGCCGACGCGGCCACCGGATTCACCTGCGCACCATGGCGAGCGAGGTTCCGGCCATGCGCGCCATCGGCATGAACGCCGAGGCCGTCGATCCGCGGATCGAAGCCATCACCGGCCGGGATTGGCTCGCGCGCAACGCCTTAGGGGTCCTCAAGACGACGCTCGACGTCCTGTGCCGGCGCGCCGTCATCGAGGTCGAGGACCTCCGGCGGGCGCTGAGAGTGGTCAGGCCCGACGCCGTCATCGTCGACGCCAACTGCTGGGGAGCCATGTCGATGGCCGAGGCCAGTGGCGTTCCCTGGCTGGTGTTTTCGCCGTTCACGCCCTACCTGCGGTCGAGCGTCGCGCCGCCGTTCGGTCCCGGGCTGCGCCCGCTGCCCGGCCTCGCCGGGACCATCCGCGACGCGTCGATGCGACCGTTCGTGAGCGGCCTGTTCGATCGGCGGATAGTGCCGCGGGTCAACGCCGTCCGCGCGACACTCGGTGTGCCGGCGGTCAAGTCGGTGGACGGGCTGATGCGCCGCGCCCCGCTGCTGTTGGCGGTCGGCGGCGAGCCGTTCGAGTACCCGCACCCGGATTGGGACCGCGTGCATTTCGTCGGCGCGTGCGTGTTCGAGCCGTCACCCGCGCAGGCCCCGCACTGGCTGGCCGCCGTCGACCGGCCGGTCGTCCTGGTCAGCACCTCCTCCATCGCGCAGGCCGATGCGGCGCTGGGCCGTATCGCCCTGCAGGCGTTGGCCGACGAACGGGTCCACGTCGTGGTGACGTTCCCGGCGGGTGTCCCCGCGGGGCTGCCGCGCATGCCGAACGCCACGGTGTGCCGGTTCGTGCAGCACGGCGCCGTGCTGGACCGCGCGGTCTGTGCCGTCACCCACGGCGGGATGGGCACCACCGTGAAGGCGCTGGACCGCGGCGTCCCGGTCTGCGCGGTGCCCTTCGCCCGCGATCAGGCCGAAGTCGCGCGCCGGGTACAGGTGGCGCGCTGCGGCACCCGGTTGCCGGCGCGAAGGCTGACCGCGGCGCGGCTGCGCGCGGCCGTGCGCGAGGCGATGACGATGACCGAAGGCGCGCGGCGGGTGGCCGCCGGGTTCGCCGCGACCGGCGGCGTGGCGCGCGGTGCGGACCTGGTCGAGCAGCTGCTGCCGGGACGGGTGTTACCGCGCGGCTTCCCGGCGCCGGGCGCCCGCGGCGCCTCGCCCGAGGTGGTTTGACGGTTTCGGGGGCTGGTCGGCGAGCTCATCCTCGAACGTCGACATCGCCGTGATCATCGCGGTGAAGACGCGGTGTGCGGCGAGGAGGTCCTTGTCGCTGAACTCCGCCAGGGCCTTGCTGAGGTGGATCCCGAGGGGCCTGAAGAAGGCGTGCGCCAACGTCATGCCGCTTTCCTCATAGCGCAGCAGCCATTTTCGCCGGTCCTCGGGGTCGGGCTCGCGACGGATATGGCCCGCTTCGATCATGCGGTCCACGAGATAGGTGATCGCCGCGGGCGAGACGTCCATGCGCTGCTTGAGCTGGGCCAGGGTCAACGGCTTTCCCGCGGTCTCGCTGACCATGATGTGCAGCAGCGCGTGGAAATCGCTGCTGCCCACGTCGTTCTCCCGCGCGAAGTGGCGGCCGATGCGGTCGGACTGCGCGGTGATCGCGCGCATGTCGGCCGACAGCTGCTTTTCCAGCTCAGTCCGGTCCGGCGGCGCGTCTTGTGCCCGGCGCTTGGTCACCTACCCGCATCCTTCATCAGAGACACCAGCGTAACCGCGCGGCAATCCCGGATCTACGGCTACCCGCCGCGCGTCAGCGCCGAACCTACCGCAACCGTCCGGCGATCGGCGTCAGGTCCGCGCCGGATCGTGCCCCCAGTTCATCAGCGAGTATCGCCACGAGGCGTCGCCGACATCGCCGTGCGGCCGCTGGGCGAGGTGTCGCTTGGCATCGCCCTCGTCTTCGGCCATCAGTCTTGGTGGTGCCGCAGCGCGCTCGGCTTGTGGACGGCGTCCGCGCCGGTCTTGTCGCTGCGCACCTGATACTGCGGCTCATCCTTCGACGCCCGCACCGTGCGCCCGGCGGCCTCGGTGTCCGAGGTGATCTCGCGTTGGACGGTTCCGACGACGGTGCTGCCGTGGCTTTGCCATTCGACCTTGTCGCCCTTGCGGAACCTCTTGTCGGTCAAGTGTCTTCGCTTTCCTCAAGTGGGCCTCAAATCGGCCAGTGTCGGGTACCCGCGTCCGGGTCGCTGAACACGCCGGGCGCCGCGATGTTTCGCGCCCAGCGCGATCCACGACGCGGCGGCCGCCCCGAAAGCCACGGCCCGCGCGGTACCGGTGCGGTCCGGCGGATAGCAGACGCCGGCGACGTAGTGGTCGATGAACCCGCTCGCCGGCAGCGGGTTCATCCCGGCGCGGGTGCGCGCCCAATTCTCCAGCGACGTCAGCGGGCACGGCCACCGCAGCGCGACGATCGCCACGCCCCAGCCGACGCTCGCCAGGTGCGCCCAGCGGGTGCCCGGCCTGCGCAGCGCGAGGAACCCGCCGCTGGGCACGTAGACGAGGTAGCCGAAGTGCGCGACCGCCGTGACGATGACGAGGTACCGAAAGCAGGCGCGACGCGCCCGGTTTCGCGCGGGGCCGGAGCTAGCCACCCGTGCGTCGTTGGTAGCGGCGTTCGGCATAGGCCAGATCGTCACGCCACAGCCGCGTGGCGGCGTAGCGCATCAGCGGTGTGATCAGCGGGCCCGCGCGGCGCGCGGTTCGGAAGCCGGGGCGTTGCGAGGTTGCGACGGTGGCTTCGATCACGGCGACGCGGGGGCGGCCGTCGGGCCCCGAACCCAGTGGCGTTGCGTGGGTTTCGACGACGCTACCCGTGCCCTCGCCCTCGATGATGCGCATGACGACCGTGCGCGCCTCCGGCGTGGTGAACTCGGCGATGACCGGCACACCGAAGCGGCCCATCCGGAACGTGACCGAGACCAGGAAGCGGTCGTCTTCCTCCGTGGGGGTGGTGAGCACCTCCAGCCGGGTGAACGAGTAGGGGTGAAACCACGCGCCGTGCCAGGGGTCGAGCCGGTTGGCGACGACGTCGGACGGCTCGCAGTGCCCGACCACGCGGGTGACCGCCGTCAACGTGTCATGCGTGGGCCGCGGCGTCACCACCGGCTGATCCATCGGGGCCTCGCCGCCCACGGAGTCGAGCCGAACCCATGCCAGCACGCCGTCGTCGTGGCTGGGAAACGGCTTCCAACGCAAGTCGCACGTTTCGCCGTCGAGGGCCAGCCCGTGCCAGCGGCAGTACAGGACGCCCCCGCGCACCAGGCCCGTCGCGAGGTCGGCGCCCAGGTGCGGGCAGCTCGCGGGGCCAACCCGCAGCCGGCCGTGCTTGTCCCGCCAGGCCACCAGCTCGACGCCGGCGACGCGCGCGCCGAAGGGGCGGCCGATGCCCACGTCGCGGCTGGCCGTGAACACGAACCAGTTCCCGGTGGGCCGGCGCTGGGAGCGCTCCAACGCGGCGTTGATGATCGCCGGCTGCGCGTCGCGGTAGGTCGGGCGCTGCTGTGCCCATGCCACACGCGGTATCACGCCGACGGGCCAGTCCTTGTACCGCCGGCGCAGGCGGTCGCCGACGCTCATCGCCGCCGCCCCTGGCGCTCGGCCAGCGACCGCAGCAGGCCCGACCGCCCGCGGACGGGCACCGTGCACAGTTGGTGACCGGCGAGGCCCCACGACGCCAGCAGCCGGTTGGCGGCCGACCACCCCGTGCTGGCCGCCCGTTCCATCAGGGCCACCGGCAGGTCGATGCGAATCCCGTCACCGGCCAGCACCAGCCCGGGCTGCGGCGTGGCCACGGTCGGGCGCTGCCCGTACGTTCCGGGCGCGAACAGCGGGCAGTCGCTGCGGCGCAGCTCGCGTTCGTAACGCACACGCGCCGTGGCGGTTTCGGGGTACAGCTCGTGCAGGCGCCCGATCGCCGCCGCGCCGGTCGGTTCGGCGCCGGCCGCGTACGAGTGCAATTCGACGACCGATCCGCGGTGCTGACGCGCCCACGCGGCGGCCTCGCGTTCGTAGCGCTCCAGCACGCTGATGTTGTCGACGGGCTCATGGCCGGCGGTGCCGAGGAACGCCGGGCGGTCGCGGTCGACCGGTCGGTCGAGCCAGAGCCGCTGCACCACGAACGGAGGCGCGGTGCGGAGCCGCCGGATCCGGTCGCGCCACGGATCGTCGCCCAGCCCGGGCGACGCGCCCACCACCCGCTGCAGGCCGCCCACGTCGAGCGCCAGGACGACGGCGTCGGCGTCGAAGTGCCCCCCCGAATCCGTTTGGACGCGAAGGGTTTTCGCGCCGCCGGGGGAGATCCGGGCCGCGCTTGCGCCGAGGTGCACCCGAACACCCCGGTCCCGCAGGTAGTCGCCGAGCGGATTCCACAGCCCCACATCGAAATTCGAGGTGGCGACGTCGAAGATCAGGCCCTCGCTGGAGCCCAGGAAGTAGATGTGGAACATGGTCGCCAGTTCGGCGGCGGACAATTGCGCCGGCTCGGCGAAGAAGCTGCGGGAGAACACCTCGAACGCGAGGTGGCGCGCGGACTCCGGGAAGTTGATGCTCTTCAAGAAGGTTTCGGCGTCGATGTGGTCGAGCCGCCGGTAGATGTCGGGCACCGACACCGCCGCCAGCGGCGCGGCGGCCCGGGCGTTGATGCGCGCCAGGTCGCGCAGCGAGAACGTGGGGCTGCGCAGCGCGAACGCCAACGCGTTCCACGGTGGCGTGCGGGGCAATCCGCGGAAGGTGTCGCGGCGACCGGCACCGTCGATCAGGGGGTAATCCTCGACGGGGGCGAGCATCCCGAGCCGCGGATCGACCCGGCGCAGCAGGGCCCGCAGGTTGTAGTACTGGCGGAAGAAGGCGTGGAAGCCCCGGTTCATGGGCAATTCGGCGCCGTCGACGCGTTCGGTCCAGCCGCCCACCCGGCCGCCGAGGTACCCCTCGCGTTCCACCAGGTCCACGGCGACGCCGCGTTCGGCGAGCGCGGTGGCGGCCGTCAGGCCGGCGATCCCGGCCCCGACCACCGCGACGCGCGGACGCGACGACAGCGCGCCCGCGTGGGGCAGCCCCGGCGCGGCCGGGTGAATGTGGCGGCGGCGGTCGGTCATTGGGGCGCCTCCCCGAGGAAGGTGTGCACGACGTTGTGTTCCCAACCAGGCATGGTAGCGCTTCGCACGTCGATGAATCCGGCGTCGCTCAGCCGCCGCCGCAACCGCGCCGCCCCGTCGAACGCCAGCACGCTGCGCCATAGATGCCGATACAGCGTGGCATCACGCGTGCGCCACCAGCCGGTTGGGATGATGATGCCCCAGCACACCGCATGCCAGGTGATCGTCGCGGCGCGGGAGTCGCGCACCGAGTATTCGTGCAGCGCCAGCGTGCCGCCGGGGCGCAGCAGCGCGCGAAACGCGCGGAGCTGGCGGTCCGGGTCCGCGAGGTTGCGCACCAGGTAGGCGGCCAGGATGCCGTCGAACGGCCCGGTGACGCCGCACTCGTCGAGCTCCTCGACGCGGGCGTGCACGAACCGGACCGACGGTGGCCACGCCTTCGCCCTTGCCGCGTCGAGCATTCCGTCGGCGGCGTCGACGGCGACGATCTGCGCCTCGGGAGCCGCCGCCAGCAGCGCGGCCGTCGACGCGCCGGTGCCGCAGCCCGCGTCGAGCAGGCGCAGGCCGCGGCCGCGTCCGGGCAGCCGCATCCGCTGCGCCGAGCGCGCCAGGTTCGCGTGGTAGTACGGGTTGGCGCCCACCAGCCGGTCGTACGCCGCGGCGCCGACGTCGAACGCGGCGGGCACGTCCGCGCGGGGCAGACCCGTCTTAGCGACGCGCACGTTGTCGCTCCCACAGCAGCAGCACGGCGGTGACCAGCGCGAAGCCGAACAGAAAGTCCTCGACGGGGATGTCGAACGGGAACCGCACGCCGCTGGTCTGCCGGTCGTCGTAGATCACGATCGGGGCGCTGCGTTTCGTCAGCCAGCCATCGACCGGCACCTGGAAGCCGAGCACGATCACCATCGACACCCAATAGGCGAGCCGCCGGAACAGCCCGGTGCGCAGCAGCGCGAACTCCAGCCCGAGGACGACCAGGACGGCCGCGACGGCCGGCACCGTGTAGCCGAGCCCGGTCATCGGCGCCTGGCCCGATCGAGGATGGTGCTCACGGCGTTGTAGGTCAGCAGGCCGCACACCGGGATCACCAGGAAGAACAGCACTTCCTCGATGGGTATCCCGAAGGGGATGTGGACGCCGCTGATGTACTTGGCGTTGTACGTCCACACCCCGGCGCCGATCGCCACCGCGTCCCAGACGAGAAACACCGCCGCGACGCCGACCACGGAGCGCGCGAGCCGGCGCGGCTGCCGGTAGACGCCGGCGCCGAACAGCTCCAGCGGCGCCGTGATCGCCAGGCACAGGCCCAGCACGACGAGGTACTGCCACCGGTCGCTCACGCCGCGCCCCTCATCCGGGCCCGCCACGACTGCAGCAGCGCGCCGCCGGCGACGCGGAGCCGCCGCGCATTGCCCACGGTGGCGCGGTGGGTGAACACCGAGAAGTCGCCGGCCTCAATGCAATCCAGGATTTCGGAGTACAGCGTCAACGCGGTGGCCACGCACGGCCGGGAACGCGGGGCGAGCATCGCGATCCCGCCGGCGGCGAATCGGTAAATCTCCCTGGTGATGTCGTGCTGGGCCGACAGGGCGGCCCGCACGCGGGCATCGGTGCGCCGGTGGGCGTGACACCACAGCAGCAACTCGCGGTCCACGCCGAAGGCCGCGAGTTCGTCGGCCGGCAGGTAGATCCTGTTGCGGGTCAGGTCCTCGTCGACGTCCCGCAGGAAGTTGGTCAGCTGGAAGGCGCGGCCCAGCGCCGCCGCGTACGGTTCGGCCTCCTCGCTGGGGCACACGGTGCCCAGGATCGGAAGCATCTGCAGGCCAATGACTTCCGCGGAGCCGCGCATGTAGCGGCCCAGCGCCGCCCGGTCCGGGTAATCGGTGACGGTGAGGTCCATGCGCATCGAATCCAGAAAGTCCCCGAACAGATCCACGGGGATGCCGTAGCGGCGCACGGTGTCGCCGACCGCGGCCAGGACGGGCTCGTCGTGGTGCTCGCCGCCGGCGAAGAAGCGGTCCGACAGCCGCTGCAGCGCCTCGGCGCGCGCGCCGACGTCCAGCGCCGGGTCGAGGTCGTCGAGGATGTCGTCGGCGTGGCGGGCGAAGCCGTACAACGCGTGCACCGCCGGGCGCTGGTCCGGGGCGAGCAGGCGGGTGGCGAGGAAATAGGTTCGGCCATGCTGCGCGGCGATCCGCCGGCAGCTCCGATACGCCGCGCGCAGGCTCGCATCCGCGATCCCGGCGGCGTCGAGCTCGGTGCGAATCACCGCGATCCGGCCTTCAGGTCCACGGTTCTGGTCGTCTTGCCGGCCGCCCCGGTGATGCGGTCGGCGGCCAGTCGCCCGGAGATCAGCGTGGTCGGCACCCCGACGCCCGGCAGCGTCGACGACCCGGCCAGCACCGCGTTGTCGATGCCGCGCACGGTGTTGGCCGGCCGGAACGGGCCGGTCTGAGCGAACGTGTGGGCCAGCGCGAACGGCGTGCCGGCCGTCATGTCCTGGCGGGCCCAGTCGGCCGGGGTGTCGACATGCAACAGCCGGGCGTCCTCGCGCATGCCGGGCAGCAGCCTGTCCTGCACCACCCCGAGGAGGTCGTCGGCGTACGCGCCGCCGGTGCGCGACCAGTCGACGTGGCCGCGGGACAGGTTGGGCGCGGGCGCCAGCACGTAGAGCAGGTCGCGACCGGCCGGGGCCAGGCTCGGGTCGCTGGCCGTGGGCCGGGTGACCAGCAACGACGGGTCCGTCATCAGCCGGCCGTCGCGGATGATGTCGGTGAACGTCCGCTCCCACGCCGAGCCGAAAAGGATGGTGTGGTGGGCGCTTTCCGGCGGCGCGGCGCGGCAGCCCACGTGCAGCACCACCGCCGACGGCGCCGCGCGCAGCGGGAGGATCCGTCGTGGGCTCCGCCCCAGCAGGCGGTAGGTCTGCGCCAGCTCGGTCGTCAGCACCACCGCGTCGCAGGGCAGCCGCCGGTCCCCGTCGGTGTGGACCGCGGTGATCCGCTCGCCGGAGCGCTCCAGCCCGGTGACCGTGGAGCCGTAGCAGAATTGCACCCCGGCGTCGGCGGCGGCCGCCGCCAGCGCATCGGGCAGGGCGCGCACGCCGCCGCGAGGAAAGAACACGCCGGCGACGGTGTCCATGTAGGCGATCACCGCGTAGACCGCCAGGGCGTGTTGCGGCGCGACGCCGGCGTACAGCGACTGGAACGTGAACACCCGGCGCAGCCGCGGGTCGCGGATGTGGCGCTTGACCATCGTGTCCCAGCGGCGGAATCCGCCGAGGGCGGTGAGCCTGGCCAGCTGACCGTTCAGCAGGCCGAGCGGCGAGTCGAAGTTCGAGGCGATGAAGCCGTCGAATTCGGTCCGGTACAACCGGTCGAGCCACTCGCGCAACCGCCGGTAGCCGTCGGCCTCGTGCGGGCCCGCGAGGTCGCGCACCGCGGCCGCCATCCGGTCGGCATCGGTGTGCACGTCGATGGAGCTGCCGTCGGCGAACATGGCCCGGTAGGCGGGATCCAGCGGCAGCAATTCGAGCCTGTCGGTGAAGGTTTCGCCCACGGCGGCGAACGCCTCGTCGATGATGTCCGGCATCGTGAGCACCGTGGGACCGGTGTCGATGCGATAGCCGTCGATGTCGCGCCGGCCCGCCCGTCCTCCCGGCCAGGGTTCCCGCTCGACCACCGTCACCTCGCGGCCGCGGCCGGCCAACTGCAGCGCGGCGGAGAGCCCCGAAAACCCCGCGCCGACCACGACGACGCGGTCGGTTCGGCCCCGCACCGCGCGCATCAGCGCGACGCCCCGGCGTTCATGCGGCGCGCCGTGTGCACAGGCCCGCCATGTCGACCAGCGCGGCGAGCAGGTGACCGTCGAACACATTGCCGTCCAATGCCGTCAGTGCCGTGTCGACACGTTGGGCGATGAGTAGCTCGATCCACTGCACCGCTCCCGTGGCCAGGATCAGGGTTCGCCAGCGGTCGAGAGCGGAATCGTCGAGCCGTTCGCTGGTCATCAGTTCCCGGAACTGCAGCCGCGTCGACGGGTCGGCCAGCTGGTGGGCGGCCACCACCACACTGGTGGCCTTGCGCTCGATCAGGTCGTTGGTGGGCTTGCCCGTGGCGGCGGGGGATCCGAAGATGCCGAGGATGTCGTCGCGCAGCTGGAATGCCTCCCCGATGGCGGAGCCGTAGGCGCCCAGTGCCGCCAGCACCCGGTCGTCGCAGCCGGCCGCGGCGGCGCCGATCTCCAGGGGCCGGCGCACCGTGTAGTTTCCCGACTTCCGCCGGGCCACCGCGAGCACGCCCTCCAGCGTAGGCATGTCTCGAACGTCGGTCGCCAGATCGGCGAATTGCCCCACCGCGAGCTCGGTACGCATGGCGTCGTAGCGCGGCCACGCCCGCTGCAACTGGTGCGGCCGCAGACCGCTGTCGCGCAGCAGCTGTTCGGCCCAGATCAAGCACAGGTCGCCGAGCAGGACGGCGGCCGACTCGCCGAACCGGCGCGAGGAGCCGGACAGCCCGCGCCGGCGGTGCCACGCGGCGAATTGGATGTGTGCGGCGGGATGACCCCGCCGCGATGCCGACTCGTCCATCACGTCGTCTTGCAGCAGCGCGAACGCGTGCAGGAGCTCCAGGCTGGCGCTCGCCGTCAGCGCCGCGTCGCTGGGCGGTTCGCCACACAGCCAGCCCAGGTACATGAACGTCGACCGGAGGCACTTGCCCCCGCCGACGAACTCCGCCAAGACGTCGCCGGCCACGTCGACGCCGCATTCGCCCAGCGCGTCGGCGCGCCGGTCGGCGACGAACTCGGCGACGCGGGAGAGCACGGCCTGCCGCACACCCGCTCGCCAGGCGTCCACTTGGTCGGGATCGGGCGGGGCGGCCGGGCTGGAGGGAACTGCCTCGGCAAGACGCACACGCTGGAGAGCCCGCACATCTCCCACCGAAGCCCCCCTCACCGGGTCGGTCAGTCTCGAACGGCTCGGATTCACGCGTTGGTACCCCTTTGACGAGAAAACAAAACTGGCCGATCGCGGACGTGCTCGATCGGGCCGCCCGCCGCTTAGCTTAAGTTATTGAAACATTAACTTACTGAATGATCGTCCGATTCGCCAGTGGTGTTTTCCACCGGCGGCGGACGTGCAGCCGGCCGATCCGTCCCGTGGTTTCTGCCGACCGAGAACGGGAACCCGGCGCCGGTGAACGTTTCCGATCTCGTCACCAAGCCCTTCCAGTGGGGGGCCGCGCTGCGCGGCCGCCGATTTTTCCACCCCGCCGGCGTGTTGGCGCAGGGTTTCATCGAGCGGACCGCGCCCGCGGCGGACGGGCTGCCGCTGCCGTCGTCTGAGGTCGTCGCCCGCGTCTCCAAGGCCGCCGGGACGCCGGGCGCACTGCCCGACTTCGTCGGTCTGGCGTTCCGCGTCGCGCCGCAGCAAGAGGGCGGCAAGCCGTGGGACATCCTGCTGGTGTCCGCGGGCTCCGGCGTGCTGGCCCGGGCGGTGGCGCTGCGGCCGACGGTGTCGTGGACCGGGCAGAGTCTGACCAGCCTGATGCCGCTGCGCTATCGGGGAAACATCTGGTGGTTGCGGGCCCAGACCATCAGTGCTGTGAACGGTTTCGGTCTCTCGCTGGACAGCGTCCGCGACGCCATCGACGGGGGCGGCATCGACTTCGCCATCGACCAGGCCTGCGGCAGGGGCGATTTCGCGCCCCTGGCCCGGCTGACGCTGAACCGGGTCTTCGACCGCGAGCCGGACGTGTCGTTCGATCCGGTCGCCAACACCGCCCCGGGACTGAGCCTGTATCCGGAATGGCTCGCCGATCTCCGGGCGAGCGCCTACCGGCACAGCCGCGACGGCAGGGACGCGGGCTAAGGCCTTACCCGTTGCGCCCCAGGAGGTGTCGCAGGGCGCTTTCGAGGTCGGGCTGGCGAAACCGGTGCCCGGCCGCGGTGAGTTTCTCAGGAATCACGCGCTGGCTGGCGCACGCCAGTTCGCGGGCACCCTGCTCGCCCAGTAGCAGCCGGGGCCCGAGCGCCGGCACCGGCAAGGCCGCGGGCCGGCGCAGCACCCGGGCCAGGGTGCGGGTGTACTCGGAGTTGCGGACCGGTTGCGGCGCAACGGCATTCACCGGCCCGGACAGTTCCGTGTCCCACAGCGCGCGGTGATAGACGTCGATCAGGTCGTCGATCCCGATCCACGACAGCCATTGCCGCCCGTCGCCGAGCCGGCCGCCGAGCCCCGCGGCGAACAGGGGGCGCAGCAGCTTCAACGTGCCGCCGCGGGGCGATTGCACGATGCCGGTGCGCACCCGCACCGTCCGCACCGGAGCCGCCTCCGCGGGCGCGGTCGCCTCCTCCCACTCGGCGACGACGTCGGCCAGGAACCCGTCGCCGCGGTCACCGTCCTCGGTCAGGACCTCGTCGCCGCGGTCGTATCCGTAGTAGCCGATCGCCGAAGCCGAGATGAACACCGACGGCCGGGGATCGGTGCGGCCCAGCAGCTCGGCGAGCCGGCGGGTCGGACCGATCCGGCTGTCGCGGATGGCCTTTCGGTGCCCCTCGGTGAACCGGCCGGCGATGGAGGCGCCCGCGAGATGGATCACCGCGTCGACCCCGGCGAGCAGCTCGGGGTCGGGGTCGTCGGGGTTCCACCGCCGCTCGTCGTCGCCGGTGGGGGCGCGGCGGACCAGCGCGACGACGCGGTGGCCGCCGGTGCGCAGGAACGCGGTCAGCGCCGAGCCGACCAGTCCGGACGATCCGGTGACCGCGACGGTCTTCGGCGTCAGACCGTGCTCGGCCGCCAGCCGGTGCGCGGCCAAATCATCGGCCAACTGACGATGCCGGTAGGCGAACATGGGGCGCAACAACGAGCCGGGCACCGGCGTGTCGACCCGGTCGATCACCCGGGTCCGGTTGCCGCCGGCATCCTCGAACTCATGGCTGTGCCGCCAGCGCACCACGATTCGCGCCGGCAGCGACGCCGGTCCCGCGCTGTCGATGGCGTCGACGAATCGCCGGGGCGGGTCGTAGGAATCCGCCTCGTGTCGGGCGACCCACCGCAGGCCGCCGGGCAGCGCCAGCACGGCGCGGCCGTCCTCGAGCGAGGCCGCCTCGGTGACCACCCGCATGGGTTGCCACGGCGGCGACAGCCGGTCGAAGGCACCCGGCCTGGCGTGCCACGCGAAGACCTCGGCGCGCGGTGCATCGACCACGCTCGAATATTCCAGCCCCATCTTTCGAACGTTAGCGGTCGGGCAGCGCGTGCTCGACGATGGGCAGCCGCGGCCGGGGCTGGCGTTCGCCCCGCTTGGCCGCCAGGTAGACCTGCGCGGTCTCCTCGGCCACCGTGTGCCAGTCGAAGGCGGCGGTGAGTCGTTCGCGGGCGGCGTGGGCGCGCCGCTGCGCGGCGTCGGGGTCGTCGAGCACCGCGCGGATCGCCGCCGCCAGCGCCCGCACGTCGCGGGGCGGGCACGACACCCCGGTCTGCCCGTCGATCACCGCCTCGCCCAGCCCGCCGATGTTGGTCGTGACCAGCGGCGTGCCGGCCGCCGCGGCCTCCAGCGCGACGATGCCGAACGGCTCGTAGTGGCTGGGCAGCACCGCGGCGTCGGCCCGGTGCAGCACCGCCAGCAACTCGGCGCGTTCGAGATGCCCGGCGAACCGAATCGCCTTGAGCACCCTGTGTTTACGCGCCTGCTCGACAAGCCAGTCCTGCTGCGTACCCTCCCCGGCGATGGTCAGCGTGGTGCCCGGGTGGGCGCGCCGCACGCGCGGCAGCGCGGCGATGACGTCGTGCACACCCTTCTCGTACTCGAGCCGCCCCAGGTAGAGCAGCTCGGGCGGGCCCGGGCGAGGCCGGCGCGCCGCGAACGGCCACCGCCCCGCGTCAATGCCGTTGCGGATCACCGTGATCTCGGCCAGGCCGGGCCCGAACAGTTCGGTGATCTCGTCGGCCATCGAGGCCGAACAGGTGATGAGCGAATCGGATTCGCGCACCAGCCACGACTCCACCGCGTGCACCTGACGGCTGATCGGCCCGGAGACCCAGCCGGAATGCCGACCGGCCTCCGTGGCGTGAATCGTGGAAACCATTGGCACATCGTAGAATTCGGCAAGCGCGATGGCCGGGTGGGCCACCAGCCAGTCGTGTGCGTGCACGACGTCGGGACGCCACGGCCGCTCGGTGCCCGGTTTCTTCAAACCGAGGCCGGCGCGGATCATCGAATGACCCATCGCCAGGGTCCAGGCCATCATGTCGTCGCCGAAGGTGAATTCGTGCGGATCCTGCGCGGCCGCGATCACCCGGACGCCCTCGCTGGCCTCATCGGAGGACGGGTGCGTGCTCGGATCGGTGCCCGTGGCGCGCCGCGACAGGACGACGACGTCGTGGCCGGCGGCGGCCAGCGCGGTCGAGAGGTGATGCACGTGGCGGCCCAGCCCGCCGATCACCACCGGTGGGTACTCCCACGACACCATCAGGATCTTCACGAGTGCGGCCTCCTGCACGAGCGCGAGCGTGCACAGAATGCCGGCCGTGGCGGCGTGTCGACGTACAGACACGCACGCTCGCGAAAGCCGGTCCGCCTCACCGGGGCAGCCTACGCGCATCGAGGGCCCCGAACAGGCCGTCGGCGCGATTCCAGCCCTCGGCAAGCCGCTGTGCGGCATCGCGGCGGCCCGACGCCAGCGCACCGGCGATCTCGCGGGTGGCGTGCGCGTGCAGATGAGCGCGGTAACGGGCGTAGTCGGCGGCCGTGTCCTTGCTCACCATGAACGGCCAGTCGCTGGAAACGGTGAGCAGGGTCTCGCGCAGGATCTGGTCGGCGACGTGGTCGCGGGGGGTCGGCCCGTCCAGCGACGCCAGCTGGGACAGCGCCTTGTCGACGGTGCCCAGCGCGGTGTCGACCACCTCGGTGTTGAGCTGGACCAGGTCGGCCACCTGCTCGCCCGCCCACACCTGCCAGTCCTTGCCCGAGCCCCACGAGCTCGGCGGCAGGGCGACCGGGTCGCCGACGAACCCGTCGTCGATCGCGTCGCTCAGGGTGCCCACCCGCACGCCCGCGGCGGGCAGCGCCCGCAGCACCCGCTCCAGCCACGTCGGGCCCTCGTACCACCAGTGGCCGAACAGCTCGGTGTCGAAGGCGGCGATGACGTGAGCGGGCCGCCCGATGCGCTCCGACTCGCTCGTCAGCCGTCCGCGGACCACCTCGACGAAGTCGGCGACGTGCGCGTCGACGGCGTGGTCGGCGCGCTCGGGATCGTAGGGCGCCTTGCCCTCCGACGCCACGTTGCGGCCGGTCACGCGGGCCGGCTTGAGGCCGGTCAGGTGGTCGTAGGTGTGGAAGTCGCGGTAGGCCGAGTGGCCGGGGTAGCCGGATTTCGGCGACCACACCCGGTAGCTGACCTGCAGGTCCCGACCGAACGCCACCACGTCGGTGTCGCCGACGGGCCGGCCCAGCGCGGTGTCGCCGTGCAGCGACGGGCCGTCGACCATGAAATGCGTGACGCCCGCGGCGGCGTAGTCGTGTTCCATGCCCGGCGCGTACGCGCATTCGGGCGCCCAGATCCCGGTCGGGAGATGCGCCAACCGCTGCTGCGCGTCGGCCAGGCCCTCGCGCAGCGCGAACTCGCGCAGCCGCGGATTCAGCAGCGGCTGGAAGGGGTGGGCCAGCGGGCCGCCGAGCAACTCGACCGTGCCGGCGTCGACCAGGCCGCGCAGCAGTGGGCTGCCGCCGTGCCGCCACAGGGTGGCGAAGTCGTCCAGGGCCCGGTCCGCCTCCGCGCATTCGCGAATCCCGAAGGCGCGCAACGCTTCCGGTGTGCACGACTGGTAGCCGGCCGACTTCGAGGTGGGGGCCGGGCGCATGCTCGTCGCCGCGGCCGCCTCGGTGGCGCGCAGCCGCCAGTTGGCCAGCCAATGATGCATGCCGTCGAGGCAGTACGGGTCGTCGAGCTGGGCGTTGACCACCGGGGTGACGCCGAGCGTGATCAGCCGGTGCCGATCCTCGCCGGCCAGCGTGTGCAGCACCCGCAGCAGCGGCAGGTAGGACGCCGCCCAGGACTGATACAGCCATTCCTCGCCGACCGGCCAGCGGCCGTGGTGGGCCAGCCACGGCAGGTGGGTGTGCAGCACCAGGGTGAACAAGCCCGGCACCCGCGCCTCGGAGGTGGTCACGGGCGGACCGCGATCGCGATCAGGTCGAGGCTGGCGTCGATATCAGCGACGGTGGCGTCGAGGACGTCGAAGTCGTCGCAGGTGACGGCGGCGACGTCGGCCGCCAGCTCGGGCGGCCACGGCTGATCGGCCACCGCCCGCGCGATCTGCGCGTCGATGATGGACCCGCCGTGGCGCGCGTCCATCTCGCGCAGGCGCGGGCCGTGGAACAGCCCGCTGACCTTCACCCCGGTGAACCCCGCGCCGACCAGCAACTCGGTCAGCTCGGCGGCGTTCAGCTCGCGGGTGTGAAACGGGTTGATGGGGGTGTCGCGGCCCGGCGAGAAGGTGATCCGGTTGGGGGTGGACACCATCACCAGGCCCGACGGGCGCAGCACCCGGGCGCACTCGGCGACAAACTGTGGCTGGTCCCACAGGTGCTCGATGACCTGGAAGTTCACCACAACATCCACCGACCCGTCGGGCAGTGGCAGCTCGGCGAGGTTGGCCTGCATGACCTCCACCCGGGGATAGCGGGCGCGGACATGGGTCACGGCGGCCGCGTCGTAATCGACCGCGACCACCCGGCGCGCGACCTCCGCGAGCAGGTCGGCGCCGTACCCCTCGCCGCAGCCGGCCTCGAGCACGTCGGCGCCCGCGCAGCGGGGCGCAAGCCGCTGGTAGACGACCTGATGGCGACGAAACCAGTAGTTCTCGATGTCCAGGTCCGGGATGGTGCGCTCGCCGGTCAGCGTCAGCACCGCGTCGGGCCCCGGCGCGGGGTCGCCGGGGGCGTCGGGGGGAACGTCGGACAGGTGTGCGCTCATTGCATAGGCAGGCTAACGCGAAGTGTCGGATTCGCGAACCGCGAAGTGGGCACCCCTGTTGGCGGCGGCGGACAGGGCGAAAGAAGCTGCCGCCGGGCGCCGATGCCGTCCGCGATGGCGGACGGGGGAGGAGCCGGGCAGTTGTGCCTGCGTGACCGGCTATGGTGTGAAGGCAGACCGCACAAAGTTACCCGCCAGTAACACGGAAGTGCGGTTAAAAAATGCGTGACCGAGGTCCCGCAGTCGACCGCTGCGGACCCCTTCGAGGAGGACGAACCAGACTCATGACGAACATCGTGGTCCTGATCAAGCAGGTCCCAGACACCTGGTCGGAGCGCAAGCTCACCGACGGCGACTACACGCTGGACCGCGAGGCCGCCGACGCGGTGCTGGACGAGATCAACGAGCGCGCCGTCGAAGAGGCGCTGCAGATTCGCGAAAAAGAGGCCGCCGACGGCACCGAGGGCTCGGTGACCGTGCTGACCGCCGGCCCCGAGCGTGCGACCGAGGCGATCCGCAAGGCCCTGTCCATGGGCGCCGACAAGGCCGTCCACCTCAAGGACGACGGCATGCACGGCTCCTGCGTGGTCCAGACCGCGTGGGCGCTGGCGCGGGCGCTTGGCACCATCGAGGGCACCGAGCTGGTGATCGCGGGCAACGAATCCACCGACGGCTCCGGCGGCGCGGTGCCGGCCATCATCGCCGAGTACCTCGGCCTGCCGCAGCTGACCCACCTGCGCAAGCTGTCGGTCGAGGGCGGCAAGATCACCGGCGAGCGCGAGACCGACGACGGCGTGTTCAGCCTCGAGGCCACCCTGCCCGCGGTGGTGAGCGTGACCGAGAAGATCAACGAGCCGCGGTTCCCCTCCTTCAAGGGCATCATGGCCGCCAAGAAGAAAGAGGTCACGGTGCTGACCCTGGCGGAGATCGGGGTCGAGGCCGACGAGGTCGGGCTCGCGAACGCCGGGTCCACCGTGCTGTCCTCGACGCCCAAGCCGCCCAAGACCGCGGGTGAGAAGGTCACCGACGAAGGCGAGGGCGGCAATCAGGTCGCCCAGTACCTGGTCGGCCAGAAGATCATCTAGCGGCCCACCTATTTCACACGTCCCCCAAAACACGAGAAGAGCGACATAACCCATGGCTGAAGTTTTGGTGCTCGTCGAGCACGCCGAAGGCGCCCTGAAGAAAGTCACCTCCGAGCTGATCACCGCCGCCCGCGCGCTGGGCGAGCCGGCCGCCGTCGTCGTCGGCGCGCCGGGGACGGCCGCGCCGCTGGCCGACGGCCTGAAGGAGGCCGGCGCCGCCAAGATCTACGTCGCCGAGTCCGACGACGTCGAGAAGTACCTGATCACCCCGGTGGTCGACGTGCTGGCCGCGCTGGCCGAGTCGAACTCGCCCGCCGCGATCCTGCTGTCGGCCAACGCCGACGGCAAGGAGGTCGCGGGCCGGCTCGCCGCCCGGATCGGGTCCGGCCTGCTGGTCGACGTGGTGGGGGTCCAGGAGGGCAACAAGGCGGTGCACTCCATCTTCGGTGGCGCCTTCACCGTCGAGTCGCAGGCGAACGGCGACACCCCGGTGATCACCGTGCGCGGCGGGGCCATCGACGCCGAGCCGCAGGCCGGCGCCGGCGAGCAGGTCACGGTCGAGGTTCCGGCGCCCGCCGAGAACGCCACCAAGATCACGGCGCGCGAGCCGGCGGTCGCCGGTGACCGGCCCGAGCTGACGGAGGCCAGCATCGTGGTGTCCGGCGGCCGCGGCGTCGGCAGCGCGGAGAACTTCAACGTCGTCGAGGCGCTGGCCGACTCGCTGGGTGCGGCCGTCGGTGCGTCGCGCGCCGCGGTGGACTCGGGCTACTACCCGGGCCAGTTCCAGGTCGGCCAGACCGGAAAGACGGTGTCCCCGCAGCTCTACATCGCGCTGGGCATCTCCGGGGCGATCCAGCACCGCGCCGGCATGCAGACCTCGAAGACGATCGTCGCGGTGAACAAGGACGAAGAGGCGCCGATCTTCGAGATCGCCGACTACGGCGTGGTCGGCGACCTGTTCAAGGTGGCCCCGCAGCTGACCGACGCGATCAAGGCCCGCAAGGGCTGAGTTTCGCGCCGGTCCCGAGAGAACGGCGCCGCGATAGTTCTGCCGACGGTGAGCATGACGCCTTTCATGGAGCCGCCCCGCCCAGCCGGCGCTGCTGTCGTACGACTTCGTCCAAATCGGTGAGTCGTCGCAGTGCGGCCAGCGGTTGGTTCATCCGCCGGTTGCCCGCGAGGTACTGCTTGTTGCGATCCAGAAACCACCAGTACCCGCCGGTGTAGGGGCAGGCGCGCGCGCCGACTCGCTCGGTCGGCCGATACGGGCAAGGCCCGCAGTAGTCGCTCATGCGGTTGATGTAGGCACCGCCCGCGGCATACGGCTTGGTGGCCATCAGCCCGCCATCGGCATGCTGCGACATGCCGACCACGTTGGCCACCATCACCCAGTCGTAGCCGTCGACAAAGCATCGGTGGAACCAGTCGGTGACCGCGCCGGGACGCCAGCCGCGCTGCAGCGCGTAGTTGGACAACACCATGAGCCGGGGTATGTGGTGAACCCAGCCGTGATCGCGCACCTGCGCCAGCACGTCTTTGAGGCAACGCGCGTCCACCGCGTCGGCGTCGAGATTCGCGAACCAGTCCGGCAGGTGAGTGCGTGCCCGCAGCGCGTTGCGATGGCGATAATCGTCACCGAAGTACCAATAGACTCCCCAGATGTAGTCGCGCCACCCGATCAGCTGGCGGATGTAGCCTTCGACGCCGGCGAGCGGGGCGTGTCCCCCACGGTAGGCGTCCTCGGCGGCGTAGGCGCATTCCAGGGGATCGAGCAAGCCAAGGTTCATGGGCGCCGATAACAGGCTGTGCGCCATGAAACGATCAGCGCTGAGCATGGCGTCTTCGTGAGGCCCGAAGTGCGGCAGGCGATCTCGCAGGAACACCTGCAGCGCCGCCTGCGCTTCGGTTGCGGTGACCGGAAATTCGCGCGGTCCGTCGCGGCCGACGAAGGCTACTGCGCCGTCACGTTCCCAACGGTCCAGGTCGGCGCGCACCCGCTCGTCGATTTCGTCCTCTTCCGGTTGCCAGGGTGCGGGCACGGCCAGCGCACGGGCGTTTCGCGGTGGCGGTTCGCGGTTGTCGGCGTCGAAATTCCAGCGGCCCCCGGCGGGTTGGTCACCGTCCATCAACAGGTCGAACCGCCGGCGGGCGGCACGATAGAAGTTCTCCAGCCGCAGCGTGCGCTGTCGCCGCGCCCACTCGCCGAATTCGTCTCGGCCCGTACAGAATCCGCGTGCAGGCAGCACGTCGATGTCCGGCAGCGATCGCACGAACCGATCGGCCGCCCAGGAGGTGGGCTGACATACGCTGATCCGCTCGGTGACCCGCTGTAGCGCCTCCCGATAAGTGCGGGTCTGGAAGAAGGTGGCCTGCTCACCGAGTTCGGCCGCGCGGTGGCGTAGCGCCGACAGCACCAGGTGGGCCTTACGCCGGTGGAATCGGCGACGTTCGAACACCGCCCGGGACTCGATCAACAACACCGGCTGGTCCGGATGGTCCAGGAAGTGGGGGCCGAGCTGGTCGGCGAAACACCAACGCCGTCGACTCCCGTTCGTTCCGCTGGGAAGGTTGTTCACGCGCGATTCCTACTGGTCCTATTGGCCGCCGACAGATACTTTTCCTACCCGGACGCGTCACCTCTCAACCGCGGGGGTGCTCGGCGACGTCGCGGTCCAGCCGCCGCGCTAAGCTAATCAATCAATTGCTTGATTGACCGTTTTGAGTATCACCTCCGCGGTTGGCCGCGAGTGCACCGGGGCGGGATGAAGGTTGCCTGACTCCCGGCCGGCGTTGTGCGCATCCTGCGGATGGGTGAAGGAAGGCGCGTCGCGATGGGTGTGATGCTGGCGTTGCGGCTCAACATGACCAACGTCGCGGATCCCCGGGCCTGCCACGCCGAGCGCTACCGCGCGGCCCTGGACATGGCGGCGTACGCCGATGAACTCGGCTTCACCGGCATCAGCTGTGAAGAACATCATTTGGCGGCAACGGGTTGGCTGCCCTCGCCGCTGATCCTGGCGGCCGCCGTCGCCGCGCGGACGCAGAAGGCACGCATCAGTGTCAACGCGTTGCTTGTCCCGCTTTATGATCCGTTGCGACTGGCCGAGGACATCGCGGTGCTCGACAACGTTGCGTGCGGGCGATTCTCCTTCGTGGCGGGCATCGGGTACCGGCCGGAGGAGTACGCCGCGGCCGGCAAAGACTGGTCGGTCCGCGGCCAATTGATGGACCACAACCTAGAGGTCATGCTCAAGGCGTGGGGTGACGAGCCGTTCGCGTATAACGGCCGGTCGGTCAACGTCACACCGAAACCGTGGACACGGCCACACCCGTTCTTCTTCATCGGCGGAATGAGCGCGGCCGCCGCCCGGCGCGCGGCGCGCTTCGGCCTGCCGTTCTCTCCGCCGATGGCGATGCCCGAGGTCGAGGCCGTTTACGCCGACGAGCTCGAGCGCCGCGGCAAGACCGGCTTCGTCTATCGGCCCGAAAACGGCAGCACGATAACCCTTCTCAGCGAGAATCCCGACGCCGCATGGCAAAGCTTCGGGCCGTTCCTCCTCAACGAGACGGCCGAGTACTGCTCGTGGCGGCGCCCCGGCGTGCGGCGGCCCAACGAGGTCCCGGCCGATTCGGTCGATCGGCTACGCGGCCTGGGCAACGTCGAAATCCTGACTCCGCGGCAGCTGATCGGCGAGATCCGGGAGGGGCGCAGAGAGGTTGTCATCAACCCGCTCATGGGGGGCCTGCCGCTGGAGGACGGCTGGGGCGTCCTGCGGTTGCTCGGCGAGCGGGTGCTGCCCGAACTCATCGGACCCCGAAAGGGGAACAAGCCTTGACTGTGCCCCGGCAACCGCCGATGATTGATTTAATCAACCGACCGATTGGTTTCTGGGACGCGCAGATGCAGGGTTGCGTCAGCGGCACGACGGCGCCGGTATGACGGTTACGGCACAGCTGGGCCGCCCGGTTGGCGCAAGCGGCGAACAGACGCGGAAACGGATCATCGCCGCCGCCATGTGTTGTGTGGCGGAGAAGGGCTATTCGCAGGCGTCGATCCGGGAGATCGCGCGCGAGGCTCAGATCACGAGCGGCAGTCTTTACCACTATTTCCCGAACAAGTCGGAGCTACTCAAAGCCACTGTGAAAGAGATCGAGGAGATCGCCCTGCCCCGGCTGCGCGTGGCCGGTCAGCGCGGCGGCAGCGTCGTGGACCGGTTGGAGGCGGTGCTGGACGAGTCGGATCGGCTGATGCACGAGTATCCGCACCTGGCCGCCTTCGAGCGGGCCATCCGCGCCGAAAGTGCGGCCTACCTGCGGTGCGGCGATCCCGACCGGGTGGGCTTTAAAGTGTTGCGCGACATCATCTCCGACATCATCGACGATGCGCTGCGACGCGGCGCCCTGACCGAGGACAGCGATCCCGCCGGCACAGTCGAAGCGATCTACGCGCTCACCCGCGGTCTCACCGAGCAGGCGGCGAATCTTCGGCCCGAGGCCTACCACGCCACGTTGCGGTCGGCCAAACGCCTGATCCGCGGCACATTGTTTCGCGAACAACCCGGAGACTGAGGAGTTCAACCGATGGCCTGCCCGAACCTGCCTGCCGGCTTCGATTTCACCGACCCCGACATCTACTGCGAGCGCCTGCCGGTCGAGGAGCTGGCCGAGCTGCGCCGGACGGCGCCGATCTGGTGGAACGATCAGCCGATCGGCAAGGGTGGATTCAACGACGGCGGCTTCTGGGTGGTCACCAAACACAAAGATGTCAAAGAGGTTTCGCTGCGCAGCGACGTCTTCTCCACCTATCAGAACACCGCGCTACCTCGGTACCCCGACGACGTGAAGCGGGAGAACATTGATGCGGCGCGCGCATCGCTACTCAACATGGACGCTCCGCACCACACGCGGCTCCGCAAAATCATCTCTCGCGGGTTCACCCCACGCGCGGTGGGGCGCCTGCGCGACGAGCTGAACGAACGGGCACAGAACATCGCCAAAACCGCGGCGGGAAAGGGATCCGGGGATTTCGTCGAGCAAGTGTCGTGTCAGTTGCCGCTGCAAGCCATCGCCGAGTTGCTCGACGTACCACTGACGGACCGCGACAAGCTGTTTCGCTGGTGCAACGAAATGACCGGCAGCGAAGACCCCGAATACGCCGACATCGACGGGCAGGCTTCGTCGGTTCAGGTGTTGACCTACGCCATGCAGATGGCCGACATGAGGGCGAAGAATCCCGGCAGCGATATCGTCACGACGCTGCTGAAAGCCGACATCGACGGCGAAAAGCTGTCCGACGACGAATTCGGCTTCTTCGTCCTCACCCTTGCCGTCGCCGGCAACGACACCACGCGTCACTCCATCACGCAGGGCATGATGGCGTTCACCGAATACCCCGACCAGTGGGAGCTGTTCAAACGCGAACGCCCCGAGACCGTGGCCGACGAGGTCATACGCTGGGCCACTCCGGTCACCGCGTTTCAGCGCACGGCGCTTAAAGACACCGAGCTGGCCGGCGTGCAGATCGCCGAGGGCCAGCGCGTCGTGATGTTCTACCGCTCAGCCAATTTCGACGACGAGGTCTTCGACGACCCCCACACCTTCAACATCCTCCGCGACCCCAACCCGCACGTTGGGTTCGGCGGCACCGGCGCCCACTATTGCATCGGGGCCAACCTGGCCCGGATGACGATCAACCTCATCTTCAACGCGGTCGCCGACCACATGCCCGACCTCAAGCCGATCTCGGCGCCCGAGCGGCTTCGCTCGGGTTGGCTCAACGGCATCAAACATTGGCAGGTCGACTACGGCGGCGGCGCCGCGGCCTGCCCAGCTGACCGCTGAGGCCCTGATGGCCCATGTCGCCCGATCCGCCGGCAGGCTTGCCGCCCGGGCCCGTGAGGAGTGTTGGGCGGCATGGCAGTTGGCGCGAGCCGGCGGTTTGAGCCCGATGCCGTTGCGCGGCCTCGGCCGGATATCGCGCGCGACGCGCGACTACGGCCCGATCGGGGCGGCGGTGAGCATGGCCGCGATCCGCCATCGTGACCGAGTCGCGCTGATCGATGACCGCGGCTCGTTGACCTTCGCTGACATCGACGCGCGGTCGAACGCGGTGGCGAACGCATGGCGAAGCCGGGGGCTGCGCGGCGGAGCCGGTGTCGGGATCCTCGCCCGCAACCATCGAGGATTCCTCGACGCCCTGTTCGCCGCCGCCAAGAGCGGCGCACGGATCGTCCTGCTCAACACCGATTTCGGCGCGGCGCAGCTGGCCGACGTCGTGCGCCGCGAGGGTGTGGATTTACTCGTTCACGACGAGGAATACACCGACGCGGTTGCCGGGCTCGATGTTCGGCTGGGTTGTATGACGGCGTGGAGCGACTCGCCGGAGGGGTCCGCGCTCGAAACGATGATCGCCGGCGGTGATTTCTCGCCACCACCGAGACCCGGCGCCGAACCCAAGCTGGTGATTTTGACCAGCGGTACCACCGGCACGCCCAAGGGCGCGCCCCGATCGGAACCCCGCTCGCTCGTGCCCGTGGGCGCCCTGCTGAGCAAGGCGCCGTTCCGCGCTCGCGGCGTCACCGATTGCTGTGTGCCGCTGTTTCATGCGTTGGGCTTCGGCCATCTGATGCTCGCTCTGCTCTTCGGCTCGACGCTGCTGGTGCGCCGCAGGTTCGATCCCCGGGACACCCTGGACAGCCTGTCCAGGCATCGGGCCACCGCGATGATCGCGGTGCCGATCATGTTGCGGCGCATCATCGAGCTCGGCCCTCAGGCGTCGACCGGGCACGGCTTCGGCGCGCTGCGCATCATCTTCGTCGCCGGATCACAGCTCGGCGCGAATTTGTGCACGGAGGCGGCGCGGGTCTTCGGGCCGGTCATCTACAACATGTACGGTTCGACCGAGGTCGCCTACGCCACGATCGCCACGCCCGAAGACCTTGCCGCCGAACCGAATTGCGTTGGCCGGGTGTTGCCGGGCACCGTAGTGAAATTGTTCGACCAGCAGGGTCGCGAGGTGCCGGCGGGCACCTCGGGACGGATCTTCGTGGCCAACGGGATCCAGTTCGACGGCTACACCGGCGGCGGCACCAAGGAGTCGATCGACGGGCTGATCGCAACCGGGGACATCGGTCACTTCGACGTCGCGGGCCGGCTGTTCATCGACGGCCGCTCCGACGACATGATCGTCTCGGGCGGAGAGAATGTTTTCCCCGCCGAGGTCGAGGAGGCCTTGGCCAACCATCCCGACATTCTGGAAGCCGCGGTCATCGGGGTTCCGGACGGTGAGTACGGGCAACGGCTACGGAGTTTCATCGCCTTGCGGCCAGGCGCGTCGCTTTCCGAGGGCGACGCCAAAGACTATGTGCGCCGACGGCTTGCGCGGTTCAAAGTCCCGCGTGACGTTCGCTTCGTCGATGCGCTGCCCCGCAATGCGACGGGCAAAGTCGTCAGGCGCCTGCTCGACGCGGCGCCGTAGGCGAAGCGGTTCCCTACAGAGCCCGCAAGCGCCGGACGCGGTCGGCCATGGCCCGCTGAGAGACCGCGGCGCCCGGGGCCAATCCTTCGAATGCGTGCGGACAACCGGGGTGCACGTGCAGTTCGGTCGAAATGCCCGCCGCCGCCAGCCGCCCCGCGTAGGTGATGTTCTCGTCACGGAAGATGTCGAGGTCCCCGACGTCGATGTAGGTCGGGGGCAGCAGCGACAGGTCGGCCGCCCGCGCCGGCGCGGCGTATTCGCTCACACCGTGCCCTCCGATGCTGCTTCCCAGCAACGCTTGCCAGCCGGTGATGTTGTCGTCGTAGGTCCACGTCACGAACGGCGCCAACTCGGGGTCGGGCAGGGTCGTCCGATCGTCGAGCATGGGATAGATCAACACCTGAAGCGCGACCGCGGGGCCGCCGCGATCCCGGGCCATCAGGCACACGGCCGCGGCCAGCCCGCCGCCTGCGCTGTCTCCCATCACCGCCACGCGGGCCGGATCGAAACCCAATTCGTCGGCGTGCTCCACCAGCCATACGAGCGCCGCGAAGCAATCCTGCACCGGAACCGGGTGGCCGAACTCGGGAGCGGTCCGGTAGTCGACGAGCAGCATGGGCACGCCCGCATCGGCGACGTAGCGGCGTGCTGACCAATCGTAGAGCTCGCCCAGTTCGCGCAGGCCGAAAATCATTCCGCCACCGTGCAAGTAGAGCACCGCGCCGCCGGACGAATCGGCTCCGTCGGGCCGATACCAGCTCACTGGCAGCGCTGCACCGTCGTCGGTGTCGACGGTGAACTTCTGCACCGCCACCCCGTCGGCGGCGCGTCGGGAGCTCAGCAGTTGCGCGAACATCTGACGGCTGTTCGCTCGCCGCGTCGCGACGTCGCCGACCGGCGGGGGCTCACGGTCGGCGGCGGCGGCCAGCAGCGGGGCAAGCTCCGCGAGCACCTCGGGATCGATGTGCAAGTTCACCGGCGGTCAGGCTGTGACATGGTCGGCGTGGAAGTCGGTGACCAAGGAGTCGATGGTGATCTCCGCGACGACATTCATGGCGGCGTCGTAGATCTCGTAGAGAAGCCCGTCGGGGGAGTCGGGGCGGGCCCCGAAATAGACCAAGCCGCCGTCGTTTCCGCCACGCTCCAGATGGGGCTTCTGGTCGTTGCCGGTCAGCGCGTAGTCGCCGGCGCGGCGAAAGCGGTGGTTGCCGATGGAGCCGTCTCGGTCGACATCCCACAGGTGCTGCTCGCCGGCGAGCACGATGACGCTGGTGGTCGCGGCGTGGCGGTGAATCGGGCAGTGGCCGCCGTCGCCCTGCCAGCGCACGACCATGTCCAGCGTGCAGGCATCCCGGTCGTAGCCCAGGATGGTGTAGTCGTGGTGGATCTTGTACGTCGATCCGGGACGTCCGGTCACTTCCTTCCACCGGTAGCGCGACGGGTCAAAAGTGCCGTCAATCATGCTGCGACCTCCTAGCCATCGGGCGGCACCGCGCCCAATCCCTGCCGTATCAAGCGAAGATAGGCGTCCACGATCTCTTGCTCGTGCCGTATATCGGACACAAGGTCCTCCAGGAACCGCCGGGCACCGACGAGGAAGTGGGCCTGCGCGGCGATTTCGGCGTCATCCATCGGACGGACCGACCCGTGCGCGATGCCGTCGCGCAGCCGCGCGGACAGCAGCTGAACCCAGGCGGTGACGCCTTCGCGGTACAACTCGGGCTCGAGAAACCTGATCTCGTCGACCAATCGGACGTGGGCCGGGTTGTGACGCACGTAATCGACGTAGGCGAGCACCTCGGCGCGGTGACGTTCGAAGAAATCGCCGGTGCGCTCGCCGCGTTGGCTTTCCAGGGTCGCCAGCCTCGCCGAAAAATCCGCCATCAGCTTGCGCATCGTCGCGCGCAACAGTTCGGCCCGGGAGCCGAAGTGGTAGTTCAGGTTCCCCACCGCCGTCTTCGCCCGTGCGGCGATGCCGGTCACCGACGCCCGATGCAGCCCGCGCTCGCTGGCCTCCGCGAGTGCGGCATCGAGAATCAACGCGCGCGTCCGGTGGCGCTTCGCGTATCCGCCCTGCGGCAGTCCAGTTTCCGTCTCACTCACCGCTGCCATCCCAAAATCCTGTATCAGTTTTCAAAATTCGGCAATGCCGGATGAAGTTTGAGGTGCTTTTCGCGACATTTCGTCATCTGACGTGCACCGACATGTCACAGCGTCGACGCCGAATAGCACAACGACTACGCGACGTTGTTTCCCATGAGCATTGCTTCTGTCCTGATAGCCAGCGACAAGCCGGACGGCACGGCGACCGGCTCGGCCGGCCCGCGCTATTCGCTGTTGCTGTCCACCGACCCCAGCTCGATCGAGGCGGCGCAGCGGCTGCGCTACGACGTGTTCAGCAGCACACCCGGATTCACCCTGCCGGCCGGCGCGCCCGAGCACCTCGACGTCGACCGGTTCGACGAGCACTGCGACCACCTGCTGGTCCGCGACGACGACACCGGCGAGTTGGTGGGTTGTTACCGGATGCTGGCGCCCGCGGGCGCGATCGCGGCCGGGGGGCTTTACACCGCAACGGAATTCGACGTGCGCGCCTTCGACGCGCTGCGGCCGTCGCTGGTGGAGATGGGACGCGCCGTCGTCCGGGACGGCCACCGCAACGGCGGCGTGGTGCTGCTGATGTGGGCGGGCATCCTGGCCTACCTGGACCGCTACGGCTACGACTACGTGACCGGCTGCGTGTCGGTGCCCATCGGCGACGCATCCGACGGTGACGTGCCGGGCAGCCAGCTGCGCGGCGTCCGCGACTTCATCCTCAACCGGCACGCCGCGCCGCCGCGCTACCGGGTGCGCCCCTACCGGCCGGTCCGCGTCGGCGGGCGGGACCTCGATGACATCCCCGCGCCGCCGCGCCCGGCGGTGCCGCCGCTGATGCGCGGCTACCTGCGGCTGGGCGCCCAGGTCTGCGGCGAGCCCGCGCACGACCCGGACTTCGGGGTGGGTGACTTCTGCGTGCTGCTGGACAAGCGGCGCGCCGACACCCGATATCTGAAGCGGCTGCGGTCCGTCTCGGCGGCGGCCGACATGGTTGGCGGCGCCTGATGAGCGCCCCCGCAGTCACCGACCACGCCTGGCTGCCCCGCGCGACCTGCGACAGCAGCTGTGTGCGGGTCGGGCCAGCCTCGGCGGGGTGGCGGGTGGTGCTGCGGGTGACGCTGCGCGTCATGCTGGCGGTGCTGCTGGTGTCGCTGGTGCCGCCGGCGCTGCTGCCGCTGCCGGGACAGGTGCGGGTGCAACGGTTTTGCTGCCGGGTGCTGCTGCGGTGCTTCGGTGTGCGGATCAGCGTTTCGGGCAGTCCGATCCGGAACCTGCGCGGGGTGCTGGTGGTCAGCCCCCACATGTCCTGGTTGGACGTGTTCGCCATCGGTTCGGTGCTGCCCGGGTCGTTCGTGGCCCGGGCCGATTTGTTCGGCGACCTCTCGGTGCGCCTGCTCAAGATCATTCCCATCGAACGCGCCGATCTGCGGCGGCTGCCCGGGGTGGTGCAGACCGTCGCCCACCGGCTGCGTGCGGGCCAGACCGTCGTGGCGTTTCCGGAGGGCACCACGTGGTGCGGGCTGGCCTGCGGGTCGTTCTATCCGGCGATGTTCCAGGCCGCGATCGACGCCGGTCGCCCGGTCCAGCCGCTCCGGTTGGCCTACCACCACGTCGACGGCTGCGTCTCGACCGCTCCGGCCTTCGTCGGCGACGACACCCTGTGGCGGTCGATGTGCCGGTTGCTGGCCGTGCGCCGCACCTGGGCGCACGTCCACGTGGAATCCCTGCAGCTGCCGGGCACCGACCGCCGCGCGCTGGCCCGCCGTTGCCAGTCGGCGGTGGGCGTAGGAGTGCCCCAGCGCCCGGGCCGGCGCCACGTGCTGGTGGCTTCCTAGCTTTAGGGCCCTTGCGGACCTGCAGGTATCGTGGGGCGCGTCATGGTCTACCTGGATCACGCCGCCACCACCCCGATGCACCCCGCCGCCATCGAGGCGATGACGGCCGTGCTCGGCACGGTCGGCAACGCGTCGTCACTGCACACCAGCGGCCGGGCGGCGCGGCGGCGAATCGAGGAGTCCCGCGAGCTCATCGCCGACAAGCTGGGTGCGCGCCCGTCCGAGGTGATCTTCACCGCGGGCGGCACCGAGAGCGACAACCTGGCCGTCAAGGGCATCTACTGGGCCCGGCGCGGCGCCGATCCGCGGCGCCGGCGCATCATCACCAGTGCGGTCGAGCACCACGCCGTCCTGGACTCGGTGAACTGGCTCGTCGAGCACGAGGGCGCGGAGGTGACCTGGCTGCCCACCGCCGCCGACGGCTCGGTGTCGGCGGCCGCGCTGCGCGAGGCGCTGCAGGGCCACGACGACGTCGCGCTGGTATCGGTGATGTGGGCCAACAACGAGGTCGGCACCGTGCTGCCGGTGGGCGAACTCGCCGCGGTGGCGGCCGAATTCGGAGTTCCCATGCACAGCGACGCCGTGCAGGCGGTGGGGCAGCTGCCCGTCGACTTCGCGGCCAGTGGGCTGTCGGCGATGAGCGTCGCCGCGCACAAGTTCGGCGGTCCGCCCGCCGTGGGGGCGTTGCTGCTGCGCCGCGACGTCGCCTGCGTGCCGCTGTCGCACGGCGGCGGCCAGGAACGCGACATCCGTTCCGGCACACCCGATGTCGCCGGTGCCGTCGGCATGGCTGCGGCCGCCCGGATCGCGGTGGACGGGCTGGAACCCAACGCCGCGCGGCTGCGGGCGCTGCGCGATCGCCTGGTCGAGGGGGTGCTGGCCGGCGTCGACGACGTCAGCCTCAACGGCGCCCGCGACCCGTCCCCCGCGAGCGGGAGGTACCCCCAGCGGCTGCCCGGCAACGCGCACTTCACCTTCCGCGGCTGCGAGGGTGACGCGCTGCTGATGCTGCTGGACGCCAACGGCATCGAGTGTTCGACCGGTTCGGCGTGCACCGCCGGTGTGGCGCAGCCCTCGCACGTGCTGACCGCGATGGGCGCCGACCCGGCGAGCGCACGCGGGTCGCTGCGACTTTCCTTGGGGCACAACAGCGTTGACGCCGACATCGACGCGGTGCTGCGGGTGCTGCCCGGCGCAGTGGACCGCGCCCGACGCGCCGCGCTGGCCGCCGCGGGGGCGCCGTAAGTGAAAGTCCTCGCCGCGATGAGTGGCGGCGTCGACTCGTCGGTCGCCGCCGCCCGCATGGTCGACGCCGGGCACGACGTGGTCGGCGTGCACCTGGCGCTCTCGTCGGCGCCGGGCACGTTGCGCACCGGCTCGCGGGGTTGCTGCTCGAAAGAAGACGCCTCCGACGCGCGCCGGGTCGCCGACGTACTCGGAATCCCCTTCTACGTCTGGGATTTCGCGGAGCGGTTCAAGGCGGACGTGATCGACGATTTCGTCGAGTCCTACGCCCGCGGGGAGACGCCGAACCCGTGCGTGCGGTGCAACCAGCGGATCAAGTTTTCGGCGCTGTCGGCGAAAGCCCTTGCGCTGGGCTTCGATACGGTGGCCACGGGCCACTATGCCCGGCTCTCGGGTGGGCGGCTGCGCCGAGCCGTCGACCGGGACAAGGATCAGTCCTACGTGCTGGCCGTGTTGACCGCCGAGCAGTTGCGCCACGCGGCGTTTCCGATCGGGGACACCCCCAAACCGCAGATCCGCGCCGAGGCCGCCCGTCGTGGCCTGGCCGTCGCCCAGAAACCCGACAGCCACGACATCTGCTTCATCCCGTCCGGGAACACCCGCGCCTTTCTGGGCGAGCGGATCGGGGTGCGCCCCGGCGCCGTCGTCGCCGCCGACGGCGCGGTGCTGGCCACCCACGACGGGGTGCACGGTTTCACCATCGGGCAGCGCAAGGGCCTGGGCATCGCCGGGCCGGGACCCGACGGCCGCCCGCGCTACGTGACCTCGATCGACGCCGAGACCGGGACGGTTCGGGTCGGCGAGGCGGCCGACCTCGACGTCCACGCGCTGGTCGGGCGGTCGCCGGTGTTCACGGCCGGCGCCGCGCCGCGCGGCCCCGTCGAGTGCGCGGTGCAGGTGCGGGCACACGGTGAAACGGCCGACGCGGTGGCCGAGCTGGTCGACGACGAGCTCGTCGTCCGGTTGCGGGCGCCGCTGCGCGGTGTCTCGCCCGGCCAGACGCTGGTGCTGTACCGGCGGGACCGCGACGGCGACGAGGTGCTCGGCAGCGCCACCATCGCCGGCACGTCGGTTTCAAGGATTTCTTGAGGATCCGCCAAGGGCCGCGGCCGAACCTTTCCTGGACAGCGAGGAAAGGAACCAGCAGACATGTGCACACCCCAGGTCACCGCGCGCGAGATGCCGGGCGTTCGGACCAACGCCCTGGCCGTCGCGGCGTTCGTGCTCAGCCTGACGGGCATGTACGGCAGCCCGGCCGTCAGCGGCATTCTTGCCGTGTTCGCGTTGCGCCAGGCCAGGCACCGCGACCAGAACGGTTTCGCGCTCGCCCTCGCCGCGGCGGCGGTCTCCGTGGCCTTCACGGCCTTGCACGTCGCGATGTGGATCCACTCCGGTCAGGCGAGTTTCGAGTTGTTCACGCCGACGCACTGGTGAGCTGACCCGATGGTGGCGACCCGCTTCGCCCGGCCGCGCCGCGCTAACCCGGCACGTTGGCGGCGATGTTCGTCATCACGATGTCGGACACCGATTGGGGAAAGCCGCAGAACGTGACCTCGACCATGGCCACCGACAGCACCCGGTAATCGCGCCCGCATCCACCGGGCCCCAGGTGCAGCGAGTTGGCGTTGGCGTTCCAGTCGCCGACCAGCACCTGGCCCGAAGAGCCACCCGCGCAGTTGCCGACGGCGGCCACCAGGGCGCCGAAGGCACGCCGCGCGGCATCGACATCCGGATAGGCCGCTGCGCCCTCGGAGATCAGGGCGCCATCCGGCGGGTCCTGGAAGGTGGTCTTGTGGAACTCCTCGAGGTCGGGGCCGAACGTCGCCGTCTCGGCGTAGAGGAACCGGCATTCGGGCGGCGTGGTGTCGGCGAGGGCGTCGATGTCCACCGGGCGGCTGCCATCCATCGAGGGAATGATCGTCAGGTGCTCGCCGGCGCCGGTGATCGCGCGCATCCGGGGCTGGTCGAGCAGGATGGTGTCGACGTTCACGCCGTGCACCCCCTTGGCGGCCGGGCCGAATCCCGCGATCGCCGTGCCGTCCACCACGCGGGTGCACGCGGCCGTCAGCAGCACCGCTACGCACACCCAGTACAGTGGCCGCGCCGATTTCCCCATGAGCCGCACCCTTCTCGGGTTGAACCTACCTGTCCCGAACACCCCTGGCGACCGGCGCGCGATACGACGTCGAATACGGTTGGCCGGTGAGTGTTTTCGCGACCGCCAGTGGCATCGGGTCCTGGCCGGGCACCGCGGCCCGCCCGGCCGCCGAGGTCGTGGTCGGCGAGTTGGCGGACGCGCTGGCCCACGTCGTCGAGTTGCCCGCCAGGGGAGTGGGCGCCGACCTACTGGGCCGGGCCGGCGCGCTGCTGATCGACGTCGCCATCGACACGGTGCCGCGCGGCTACCGCATCGCCACCCGGCCCGGCGCGGTGACGCGCCGCGCGGTCAGCCTCCTCGACGAGGACATGGACGCGCTGGAGGAGGCCTGGGAGGCGGCGGGCTTGCGCGGCACCGGACGCGTGGTCAAGGTGCAGGCTCCGGGGCCGATCACGCTCGCCGCCGGGCTCGAGCTGGCCAACGGGCACCGGGCCATCACCGACCCCGGCGCCGTGCGCGACCTGGCGGCGTCGCTGGCCGAGGGCGTCGGCGCGCACCGCGCGGCGCTGGCCCGGCGGCTCGACACACCGGTGGTCGTGCAGTTCGACGAGCCGTCGCTGCCGTCGGCGCTGGGCGGGCGACTGACCGGGGTGACGGCGCTGAGCCCGGTCGCCGCGCTCGACGAGGCCGTCGCCGGCGCGCTGCTGGACACCTGCGCCGCGGGCGCGGGCGCCGAGGCGCTGTTGCACAGCTGCGGCCCCGGGCTGCCGTGGGATCTGTTGCGGCGCAGCGCGATCGGCGCCGTCTCGGTGGACGCGAGCACGCTGCGGGCGGCGGATCTGGACGGAGTCGCCGCGTTCGTCGAATCGGGTCGTGCCGTCATGCTCGGCGTCGTCGAGGCCGGCGCGCCGCAGCGTCGGCCCTCGGTCGAAGAGGTGGCCGCGGCCGTGGTTTCGGTGACCGATCGGCTGGGCTTCGGGCGTTCGGCGCTGCGCGATCGCATCGGCGTCACACCGACGTGCGGGCTGGCCTCGGCGACGCCCGAATGGGCCCGCGCGGCGATCGGGCTCGCCCGCAAGGCCGCCGAGGCGTTCGCGGAGGACCCCGACGCCATCTAGTCATGCAACCAGAAGGTTGCATTTTGCGCGCTGCCGTGATGGACTCATACGCAACCAGGAGGTTGCATATGAGCACTGATCGCATCGAGAAGCAAGTCGTGTTGCGCGCGCCGCTGGACCGGGTGTGGCGGGCCATCACCGACGCCGAGGAGTTCGGTCGCTGGTTCGGGGTCCGCTTCGACGGGCCATTCGTGGCCGGCGAGTCCGTCACCGCGACCATCACCCCGACCACCGTCGACGAGCAGGTCGCCAAGCGCCAGGAGCCGCACGCCGGGGTGACGACAACGTGGCAGATCGTCGCCGTCGAACCGCGGCGGCGGTTCGCCTACCGCTGGCGTCCGTGCCCCGGCGACCCGGACCCCCAAGACGGCCAAGACCAGGAGCCCACCACGCTGGTCGAGTTCGTCCTCGCCGAGACGCCCGACGGCGTGCTGCTCACCATCACCGAATCCGGCTTCGACGCCATCCCCGCGGCGCGTCGCTCGACGGCGTTCGAGTCCAACTCCGAGGGCTGGGCCATCCAAACCGACCTGGTGCGCAGGTATCTGGCGGACGCCCGCGTATGAACGCGGTCGGGGCGCCGCTGTACCCCCTCTTCAGTGCGCTCGGGGACCCCAATCGGCTGCGGATCATCGTCCGGCTCTGCGACCTCGGTCCGAGCTCGACTTCGCAAGTCACCGAGGTCATTCCGGTCACCCGGCAGGCGGCCAGCAAGCACCTGCAGCTGCTGGAGAGGGCCGGGCTGGTCGCCAGCAGCCGACGGGGTCGCGAGCGCGTCTGGACCGTGCGGACCGAGCCGCTGGCCCAGGCCAGCGACTACCTCACGCAGTTGTCGCGCCGCTGGGACGCCGCGGTGGACCGGTTGCGGGCTTACGTGGAGGGGCAGTGACGCGCCGGGGCCGTGTCGGCGTCCTCGGATAACCTGCCAGGGTGAGCTCAGCAGAAGCTGATTCGGTGTCGCCGGACGTCCGGAGGCAGTGGCAGGAACTGGCCGACGAGGTCCGGGAGCATCAGTTCCGCTACTACATCAAAGACGCGCCGATCATCTCCGACGCCGAGTTCGACAGGATGTTCAAGGAGCTCGCCGCGCTGGAGGATCGGTATCCGGAGCTTCGGGTGGCCGACTCGCCGACGCAGCTGGTCGGCGGGGCTGGCTTCGCCACCGATTTCACCGAGGCCGAGCACCTCGAGCGGATGCTGAGCCTGGACGACGTGTTCGACCGCGACGAGTTGCTCGCCTGGAGCAATCGAGTCGAAAACGAGATCGGCCGCGACCCCTACTACCTGTGCGAGCTCAAGGTTGACGGGGTGGCGCTGTCGCTGGTGTACCGCGAGGGCCGGTTGGAGCGCGCCGCGACACGCGGCGACGGTCGAGTCGGCGAGGATGTGACGCTGAACGCGCGCACCATCGAAGACGTACCCGAGCGGCTGACGGTCAATGACCACTTCGCGATTCCGACCCTGCTCGAGGTGCGCGGCGAGGTCTTTTTCCTGCTGGCCGATTTCGAGGCGCTCAATGCCAGCCTGGTCGACGAGGGCAAGGCACCGTTCGCCAACCCGCGCAACAGCGCGGCCGGCTCGCTGCGCCAGAAGAATCCGGCCGTCACCGCGCGGCGCAAGCTCCGGATGATCTGCCACGGCATCGGCCGCACCGAAGGATTCGCCCCGAAGACCCTGCACCAGGCCTACACGGCGCTGCACGCCTGGGGGCTCCCGGTGGCAGAGCAGACGACACGGGTGCGCGGGGTGGGCGCCGTGGAGGATCGGATCAGGTTTTGGGGCGAGCACCGCTACGACATCGACCACGAAATCGACGGCGTCGTCGTCAAAGTCGACGAGTTCGGGTTGCAGCGCCGGCTTGGCTCGACATCCCGTGCGCCGCGGTGGGCCGTCGCCTACAAATACCCGCCCCAGGAAGCGCAGACGAAGCTGCTCGACATCCGGGTCAACGTTGGTCGCACCGGACGCGTCACCCCGTTCGCGTTCATGACACCGGTCAAGGTGGCCGGGTCGACGGTGGGGCTGGCCACCCTGCACAACGCCGCGGAGGTCAAGCGCAAGGGCGTCTTGATCGGCGACACGGTGATGATCCGCAAGGCCGGCGACGTGATCCCGGAGGTCCTGGGTCCCGTCGTCGACCTGCGCGACGGCTCTGAGCGTGAATTCGTCATGCCTGCAACGTGTCCCGAATGCGGCACCCCCCTCGCACCCGCGAAAGAGGGTGACGCCGACATCCGCTGCCCCAACGCCCGGTCCTGCCCGGCGCAGTTGCGGGAGCGGGTGTTTCACGTCGCCGGCCGCGGCGCGCTGGACATCGAGGGACTCGGTTACGAGGCCGCCATTGCCTTGCTCAAGGCTGGCGTGATCGCCGACGAGGGGGACCTGTTCACCCTCACCGAGGACGACCTGCTGCGCACCGAATTGTTCCGGACGAAGGCCGGTGAGTTGTCCGCCAACGGCAAGCGACTGCTGGCCAACTTGGATAAAGCCAAGGCGCAGCCGCTGTGGCGGGTGCTGGTGGCGCTGTCGATCCGGCACGTCGGCCCGACGGCCGCCCGCGCGCTGGCCACCGAGTTCGGGAACCTCGAGGCCATCGAGGCGGCGTCCACCGAGCAGCTGGCCGCCGTCGAGGGTGTCGGCCCCACGATCGCCGCCGCGGTCACCGAATGGTTCACCGTCGACTGGCACCGCGCGATCGTCGACAAGTGGCGGGCGGCCGGGGTGCGGATGGCCGACGAACGCGACGCGAGCGTGCCGCGCACGCTGGAGGGCCTGACCATCGTGGTCACCGGTTCGCTGACCGGCTTCTCCCGTGACGACGCCAAGGAGGCGATCGTGTCGCGCGGCGGCAAGGCCGCGGGTTCGGTGTCGAAGAAGACAGACTACGTCGTCGCCGGGGACGCGCCCGGATCCAAATACGACAAGGCGGTGGAACTCGGCGTGCCGATCCTCGACGAGGACGGCTTCCGAAACTTGTTGGCCGAGGGCCCGCCGAAGGGCGCGGAGTGACAGCCGGGGCTCACCGCAGCATCGTTGCGACGATCCCGGCCAGGTAGCCCAGCCGGGCGACCTCGGACGGCCGGAATTCCGGGCGCGGTCGGCCCAGCACCACCGCCGTGTGCGGGTCGCCCAGCGGAGCGGCGACCATCGCGATGTCCATGTCGCGCCATGCCGGCGGCACCCACTCGCCCGTGCTGTCGAGCGTTCCGGCGCGCTCGATCGGCAGCCAGGGGGCGGAATCGGCCTTGGTTTCGGGAGCGCCCGGGCTGCCGGCGAGGCGCTCGAGGTCGCCGGCGGAATCCCGCAACACCGTGCACCAGCTGACCCGCAGCACCCTGGGCGCCTCGTCGGCGAGGACCTGCAGCCGCGCGGCGTTGTCGCCGGCGGCGGCGACATGGTCGAGGAGCTCCAGCTCGCGGTGGGCCTCCAGCAGCCCGGTGTGCGGCCGGACGCTGTCCACCCGGACGTTGGGCAGCGACTCGGCGGCGGTGATCAGCCGGTCCGGCATCGCCCCCGGCGGCAGCTCGATGACCAGGTCGTCGATCGCATAACCCGAGCTGCGCTCCACCACGTCCAGCGACAGGATGTCGGCGCCGACCGAGCCGAGCGCCACCGCGAGCGAGCCCAGGCTGCCCGGGCGGTCGGCCAGCTCGATGCGCAACAGATACGACGGCACGGCCAACACTGTCGCACAGCCATGTATCCACGACATTTCGGCGAACCTGACTGCGCGGCGGTCCCGGGCGCCCGGTAGCAGCGATCGCAAGCGCGGCGAAGCCGGGCGCAGCGGGTCGCGACCATCTGGATAGGCTTTCCAGTCGTGTCTCAGATCTCCCGCGACGACGTGGCGCACCTGGCCCGGCTTGCCAGGCTGGCGCTGACCGATGGCGAGCTGGACAGCTTCGCCGGCCAACTCGACGCCATCCTGACCCACGTCAGCCAGATTCAGGCCGTCGACGTCACCGGCGTCGAGCCGACCGACAATCCCCTGAAGGACGTCAACGTCACGCGTCCCGACGTGACGACACCCTGCCTGACGCAGGCCGAGGCGCTGGCGCAAGCCCCCGAAGCCGTCGACGGCCGCTTCGCCGTGCCGCAGATCCTGGGGGACGCCGAGTGACCGAGATCGTCCACTCCGACGCCGCGGCGCTGGCCGCCCGGATCGCCGCCGGCGAGCTTTCTTCCACCGAGATCACCCGGGCCTGTCTGGACCGGATCGAGGCGACCGACGACCGGTACCACGCGTTTCTGCACGTGGCGCCAGACGAGGCGCTGGCCGCCGCGGCCGCCGTCGACAAGGCGGTGGCCGCCGGCGAGCGGCTGCCGTCGGCGCTGGCCGGGGTCCCACTGGCGCTCAAGGACGTGTTCACCACCGTCGACATGCCCACCACCTGCGGCTCCAAGATCCTCGAGGGCTGGCGTTCCCCCTACGACGCGACGGTCACCGCGCGGCTGCGCGCCGCCGGCATCCCGATCCTGGGCAAGACCAACATGGACGAGTTCGCGATGGGCAGCTCGACCGAGAACTCCGCCTACGGGCCCACCCGCAACCCGTGGAACCTCGACCGGGTGCCCGGCGGCTCCGGCGGCGGCAGTGCGGCGGCGCTGGCCGCGTTCCAGGCACCGCTGGCCATCGGCACCGACACCGGGGGCTCCATCCGCCAGCCGGCCGCGCTGACCGCGACCGTCGGCGTCAAGCCCACCTACGGCACGGTGTCCCGCTACGGGCTGGTCGCGTGCGCGTCGTCGCTGGATCAGGGCGGGCCGTGCGCGCGCACCGTGCTGGACACGGCCCTGCTGCACCAGGTGATCGCCGGGCACGACGCCCGCGACTCGACCTCCGTCGAGGCCGCGGTGCCCGACGTCGTCGGCGCCGCCAGGGCCGGCGCGACCGGTGACCTCAAGGGGGTGCGCATCGGCGTCGTCAAGCAGCTGCGCGGCGAGGGCTACCAGCCGGGGGTGCTCGCGTCGTTCGAGGCCGCCGTCGAGCGGTTGACCGCGCTGGGTGCGGAGGTCGGAGAAGTCGACTGCCCGCATTTCGATCACGCGCTGGCCGCCTACTACCTGATCCTGCCGTCCGAGGTGTCGAGCAACCTGGCCCGCTTCGACGCGATGCGCTACGGGTTGCGGGTCGGCGACGACGGCAGCCACAGCGCCGAGGAGGTCATGGCGCTGACCCGCGCCGCCGGCTTCGGGCCGGAGGTCAAGCGGCGCATCATGATCGGCACCTACGCGCTGTCGGCCGGCTACTACGACGCCTACTACAACCAGGCGCAGAAGGTCCGCACGCTGATCGCCCGCGACCTCGACCGGGCCTACGAATCCGTCGACGTGCTGGTGTCGCCCGCGACCCCGACCACCGCGTTCCCGCTCGGCGAGAAGGTCGACGACCCGCTGGCCATGTACCTGTTCGACCTGTGCACGCTGCCGCTGAACCTGGCCGGCCACTGCGGCATGTCGGTGCCCGCGGGGCTGTCCCCGGACGACGACCTGCCGGTCGGGCTGCAGATCATGGCGCCCGCGCTGGCTGACGACCGCCTGTACCGGGTGGGCGCCGCCTACGAGGCGGCCCGCGGGGCGTTGCCCGCTCCGCCGACCGTCTAGTCGAGAGTTAGGCGCCCCATCGCCGGGCCGGCCAGGCAAGATAACAGGATGCGGATCGGAATTCTCACCGGGGGCGGCGACTGCCCCGGGCTCAACGCCGTCATCCGTGCGGTGGTGCGCACCTGCGACTCGCGGTACGGCTCGTCGGTGGTCGGATTCCAGGACGGGTGGCGCGGGCTGCTGGAGAACCGGCGCATCCAGCTGCAGAACGACGACCGCAACGACCGCCTGCTGGCCAAGGGCGGCACGATGCTGGGCACCGCGCGCGTGCACCCCGACAAGCTGCGCGCCGGGCTGAGCCAGATCAAGCAGACCCTCGACGACAACGGCATCGACGTGCTGATCCCGATCGGTGGCGAGGGCACGCTGACGGCCGCGCATTGGCTGTCGGAAGAAAACGTTCCCGTCATCGGTGTGCCGAAGACCATCGACAACGACATCGATTGCACGGATGTGACTTTCGGCCACGACACCGCGTTGACCGTGGCCACCGACGCCATCGATCGGTTGCACAGCACGGCCGAATCGCATCAGCGGGTGATGCTGGTCGAGGTGATGGGCCGCCATGCCGGCTGGATCGCGCTGAACGCCGGGCTGGCGTCCGGCGCGCACATGACGTTGATCCCGGAGCAGCCCTTCGACGTCGAGGAGGTGTGCCGGCTGGTCAAACGCCGCTTCCAGCGCGGGGATTCGCACTTCATCTGCGTGGTCGCCGAGGGCGCCAAACCGCTTGCCGGCTCAATGGGCTTGCGCGAGGGCGGAATCGACGAGTTCGGCCACGAGCGCTTCACCGGTGTTGCCGCGCAGCTGGGCGCCGAGGTCGAGAAACGGATCAACAAGGAGGTCCGGGTGACCGTGCTTGGCCATGTCCAGCGGGGCGGCACTCCGACGGCCTACGACCGGGTGCTCGCGACCCGGTTCGGCGTCAACGCGGCCGACGCCGCCCACGCGGGGGAGTACGGCCAGATGGTCTCGCTGCGCGGGCAGGACATCGGCCGGGTGCCGCTGGCGGACGCCACCCGCCAGCTCAAGCTGGTGCCCGAAAGCCGCTACGACGACGCCGCGGCCTTTTTCGGCTAACCGGCCACCCGCTTGCGAACATCTGGTGGCCCGGAATTGACGACCGCCTGAATTTGCCGCGGAAGGGAGCAGCTCACGGCTGGTCACGGCCGTTTTCGTGGTTTTCTGCCCGGTCAAAGCGGTTATACCGTTGGTTATGAGCAACCGCGGTTCGAATCGCGGATTCATTCGGCAGCCTGCTGCGCCGGCGGGACGCCCGGTTCCGCCCGACCGTCCGCGGCCGGCGGGCTGGCGGGTCGAGGACGACCCGGCGTCGCCCACGGTGCCGCAGCCCCCGCCCACCAAGCCCGCACCGGCGCGGCGTGTCCCACCGAGGCGTCGTCCCGAGCTCACGGTGGGCGGGACCGCGCTCGACAGCCTCGATGAGCAGCCGATCGAAGACTCCGCACCGTTCAGCTGGCGAGAATTGATCCGCCGGCTCACCGGAATCAACCTGGGGCCGGGCAAGGAGTCGACATACGAACAACAGTTGCGGGATCGAATCCGCACGCCCGTCGCCGCTGCATTTCCCGTCGCCGTCCTCAACCTCAAGGGTGGCGTGGGCAAGACCGTGGTGGTCGAGGCGCTGGGCTCGACCTTCGCCGCGGTGCGCGACGACCGGGTCATCGCGGTGGACATCGACGCCGGCGACCTGGCGGAGCGCCACGGCCGCCGCAACCCGCTGAGCCTGGCCGACCTCCTGCTGAACGGCGGCGCCGCGCAATATTCCGAGGTGCGCGCGCACACCTACAAAAACAGCTTCGGGCTCGAGGTGCTCGGGCTGCCGGACTATACGCACACCGACTGGCGGCTCGACCCCCACGACGTCGTCACCGCGTTTTCGATTCTGCGCAAGCACTATTCGGTGGTGTTGGTGGACTGCGTCAAGGCGGTGAACTCGGCGGTGATGGACACCGTGCTGCCGGAGTCGCGGGCCCTCGTGGTGGTCACCAGCACGTCCATCGATGCCATCCGGAAGACCAGAACCACGCTGGACTTGTTGCGCAACAACGGCTATCAGCGATTGATGAAGTCGACCGTGCTCGCCATCAACCACGTCGAGGCCGGCAAGGTCGGCGTGGTGGCCGCCAAGGAGCTCGAGCAGTTGTCCGCCCGCGTCGCGGCGACCGTCGTGCTGCCGTTCGATCGGCACGTGCATGACGGCAAGGAGATCGGTCTGGATCGTCTGAGCAAGGAAAGCAGGCGCAGCTACCTGGAGATGGCGGCCACGATCGCCGACATGTTCGGCGAGCAGGGTGCGCCGCGAAACCTCCGATTGGGGGCAAGCCGGACGCCGCGCCGGTGCTGAGCGCCGCCCTATCTTCCGTCGCTCCTGTCGGGTGGTGACCCGCGGCGGCCGGCCTCGCCCTCGCTACGATCGACGTCATGAGTGTTGCCGCCGGCGCCGACCTGATGGAGTACGACGAGGTCATCGCGCGCTTTGACCCGGTGCTCGGCCTCGAGGTGCACGTCGAGCTGTCCACCGCGACCAAGATGTTCTGCGGCTGCGCCACCGCGTTCGGCGCCGAGCCCAACACCCAGGTCTGCCCGGTGTGCCTCGGGCTGCCCGGTTCGCTGCCGGTGCTCAACGAGGCCGCGGTCCGGGCGGCGATTCGGATCGGGCTGGCGCTGAATTGCGAGATCGTGCCCTGGTGTCGCTTCGCGCGGAAGAACTACTTCTACCCCGACATGCCGAAGAACTACCAGATTTCGCAGTACGACGAGCCGATCGCGGTCAACGGCTACCTGGACGCGCCCCTGGAGGATGGCAGCACCTGGCGGGTGGAGATCGAGCGGGCGCACATGGAAGAGGACACCGGCAAGCTCACCCACCTGGGCAGCGAGACCGGACGCATCCACGGGGCGACGACGTCGCTGATCGACTACAACCGCGCAGGCGTGCCGCTGATCGAAATCGTCACCAAGCCGATCGTCGGCGCCGGGGCCCGAGCCCCGCAGATCGCCCGGGCTTACGTGACCGCGCTGCGAGATCTGTTGCGCGCGTTGGACGTTTCCGATGTCCGGATGGACCAGGGCTCGATGCGGTGTGACGCCAACGTGTCGCTGATGCCGACGGGAACGGCCGAGTTCGGCACCCGGACCGAGACCAAGAACGTCAACTCGCTGAAAAGCGTCGAGGTCGCCGTGCGCTACGAAATGCAGCGCCAGGGCGCGGTCCTGGCATCCGGCGGCCGGATCATCCAGGAAACCAGGCACTTTCACGAATCCGGCTACACCAGCCCGGGCCGCACCAAGGAGACGGCCGAGGACTATCGCTACTTCCCCGAGCCCGACCTGGAGCCCGTCGCGCCCAGCCGCGAGCTCGTCGAGCAATTGCGGCAGACCATCCCCGAGCTTCCCTGGTTGAGCCGCAAGCGAATTCAGCAGGAGTGGGGCGTCTCCGACGAGGTGATGCGGGACCTCGTCAACGCCGGCGCCGTCGATCTGGTCATCGAGACCGTCAAGCACGGCGCGCCGAGCGAACAGGCGCGCGCCTGGTGGGGAAACTTCTTGGTGCAGAAGGCCAATCAGGAGGGCATCGATCTGGACGAGCTGGCCATCACCCCGGCCCAGGTCGCCGCGGTGATCGCACTGGTCGACGAGGGCAAGCTGTCGAACAAGTTGGCCCGCCAGGTGGTCGAGGGCGTGCTCGCCGGGGAGGGCGAACCGGAGCAGGTGATGACGGCGCGCGGCCTGGCGCTGGTGCGCGACGACTCGGTGACCCAGGCCGCCGTCGACGAGGCCCTGGCCGCCAATCCCGATGTCGCCGAAAAGATCCGCGGCGGCAAGGTGGCGGCGGCCGGCGCGATCGTCGGTGCGGTGATGAAGGCGACGCGCGGGCAGGCCGACGCGGCGCGGGTGCGCGAACTCGTCCTGGCGGCCTGCGGTCAGGGCTGACCGCGGGCGCCGGCCGACCCCGCGGAAATAGTGTTTTAAAAATGCGTCGCGCGGACCGATGATGGTGATGTGTTCGACGACGTGATGGCGATGCTGGACGGTCCGGTGTTCATCGTGACCACCCAGGCCGACGGTCAGCCGTCCGGTTGCCTGATCAGTTTCGCCACCCAGACCAGCGTCCAGCCCCCGAGCTTCATGGTCGCGATCCCGCGCAGCAGCGGCGCCTGCGAGGCGGCGCGCTCATCCGAGCACCTGGCGGTGCACGTGCTGGCGCAACACCAGGTTGTCCTGGCCGAGCTGTTCGAGAACGACGCGGACGACCAGGCCGACAAATTCGCTCGCTGCTCGTGGCGCGCCGGCCCCCGCGGGATGCCGATACTCGACGAGGCGATCGCATGGTTCGTCGGGCGCACCGCGTATTGGATCGACATCGGCGATCACGTGGGCTACATCGTGGAACCCGTCGGCGGGTGGGCGCCCGAATCCTACGAGGACGTGCTGTACCTGTCCGATCTCGACGACCTCGAACCCGGCCACGAGGCGCCGGAACGGTTCGTCCTGCACAAGCCGTCGGCCGAGCCGCGCAAATACGGCATCAGGTTCACCCTCGACGGGCCCGTTTAGGTCTTGTCGTCGTTGTTCCGCGGGAAGCCGCCGCCCTGCGGGAACAGCGGGAACACCACGTCGTCGAGTTTCTCGGCGTCCCCGGCGGTCTTGTTGACCGTTGCGCCCCAGACGTTTCCGTCCGGCGACATCCGCAGCGCCCACGCGTGGGCGTGGGTGTCCTTGCGGACGACGTCGGGTTCGCCGGTGACGGCGCCGGTCGACGGCGCGAGCCGCACAGCGACCGTCAGCTTGGTGTTGATCAGGTTCACCAGCACGGTCCCGTCCATCGCCGCGCACCCGGCCACGCCCGGCTTGTCGGGCCATGTCCACACCGTGGAGACCTCCGAGGTCTTGGTGATGCGCTGCAAGCGATCCGCGGTGGGGGTGCGGTCGGCGACGTACAGCGAACCGTCGACGGGGTCGATGCACATCCCGCCGCCGGAGCCGACGCCGGACAGCGCGGTCGTCGGCGGCGCCTGACCGATGGTGGTCGGCTGTTCGATGCGCAGCACCTTCCCGGCCAGGGACTTGGGGTCGGCGGCCATCGCCGGATTGCCGGCGTCGCCGGTCATCACGACGAGCGTCGTGGGGCTGGTGAAGATCAACGCCCCGGTGTTGCCGGTGGCGCCCTTGGGGATCCCGGTCAGGATGTCCTTCGGGATGTCCCCGTCGGCCACCCGGATCACCCGGTTGTCGGTGGGCGTGCTGATGTAGGCGTACATCAGCCGGTCCTGCTGGTAGGTCGGCGAGAGCACGATGTCCATCAGGCCGCCGTCACCGGACGGGTCGACGGGGATGACGGTCTTCACCTTCGGCTCGGCGCTGACCGAGATGTCCTTGACGGCGCCGGTGGTGCGCTCGGCGACCAACGCGGTTTTGCTGTCCGGCCCCATGATCAGGCCGCTGGTGCTCTCCAGGCAGCCCTGCATGACCCCCGGGGCAGGGCACGCCTTGGGGAACGGCGTCGGCGGGAGCGGGGGCGGCGGGGGAGGCGTCGAGCTCGGCTGCGGCTTGAGTTCGGGGTTGGTGGTGAACGGTTGGGACTGGGCGTCGTTGAACCGCGCGCACCCGCTCGCGACCAGCACCACAGCGGAGAACGCGGCGAGCGCGCCGCGAACCGAGCCCCGTATCCGCATGACCGACAGGCTACGGACTGTGCGGGCGGTGCCGCCACACGCGGGCCCCGTCCGGTTCCGCAAGCTGTGCCGGTGGAGCGCCGATTTTCCCCGTTTCGGCCGCTGGGACGAGCTCGGCGGACCGCCGGAATGGCGATTTGGGGCCAATTGGGGGCGATTTGGCGGACTAACCGGCGAAAGCGCCGCTCAAATCCCCGATTCGGGCCAATTTGCCCTTACCCTGACACGCGTGACCAGTCAATCGAATGACGCACCTTGGCAGCGGCCGGGCGAAACCCCGGAGCCAATCCCCGGGCGCCCCGCCTCCGCGCGCCTGGTCGACCCCGAGGATGACCTGACGCCAGTCGGGTACCCGGGCGATTTCGGAACCACCACGGTCATCCCCTACCAGGACCCCAGCCAGCACGCCGGGCCGGGCGTGAGCGGATATCACCTGCTCGACCAGCAGGAACCCCTGCCCTACGTCCAGCCGCAGTCGATCCAGGCGGCGCCGATCTCGGCCACCGAGCCGGCGCAGATCGATGCGGCGCCCGACACCAGGCACCGCGAGGTAGGACGGCGCGGAACCCAGCACCTGGGTTTGCTGGTGTTGCGGGTCGGGCTGGGCGTGGTGCTGGTGGCCCACGGGCTGCAGAAGCTGTTCGGCTGGTGGGGCGGCGGGGGACTGGCCGGTCTGCGGAATTCGCTGTCCGACGTCGGCTACCACCACGCCGACATCCTGGCCTACGTCAGCGCGGGCGGTGAGATCGCGGCGGGGCTGTTGCTGATCCTGGGCCTGTTCACCCCGGTGGCCGCGGCGGGCGCGCTGGCGTTCCTGATCAATGAGCTGCTGGCCACCGTGTCGGGCGGCTCCCGTTCACACGCCTTCTCGTATTTCCTGCCGCAGGGCCACGAATACCAGATCACGCTGATCGTCCTGGCCGCCGCGGTCATCCTGTGCGGGCCGGGCCGCTACGGCCTGGACGCCAACCGGGGTTGGGCGCACCGGCCCTTCATCGGGTCGTTCGTCGCCCTGCTGGCCGGCATCGCCGCCGGGATCGCGGTGTGGGTGCTGCTCAACGGGGTCAACCCGATCGCCTGACATCATAGGGGTTGGGCACCCGCCCCGAGCTGGCCTCGGTCAGCTGCGGCAGTGTCGCGAAGGTGACCGCGGGCAGGCGCAGCTCCGCCCCGCTTTTCAGCCTGGCCCGCGCCCAGGAGCCGCGATGGAAGCGCAGCCCCTCGACCTCGTCCCAGCGCACCGTCCGGCTGCCGAACAGGGTCCGGACGGTCACGCCGTCCGCGTCGGCGACCGTGCGCAGCCGGACTATCAACGCGGACAACACCACCGGGATGATCAGCAGCGGCGCGGTCACCGGCCAGGCCAGCACCGGTATCAGCAGGCCCAGGGTGAAGAATCCGACGGCGAAGTGGGCCATCGGCGACACCTTGATCACCACGGGGGAATCGGTAGCCACCAGAGCATCATTTCACCGCAGGCCCGCGCGGCCGACGGGGCCCGGATTTGACTCCTGAGCTGTGCGAAGGCTACCGTCGGACGCTATGGATACCGCCGGAAAGCCCGGAATGCTCGTAGTACTTAGTCAGCGCGTTGGTGGCTGACTGCTCTTCGGCATTCGCAGCAATCCAGCACCAACGCGCAACCCTCGTTCAGCAGCCGAGCTGACGGGGGTTTTTTCTTGCGCGGCAACGAAACATAACGCGAAGCGTGAACAGACGGGACAAGAGGGCGAGGACGACAGTGAGCGCACCCACCAAGCCACAATCACCCCGGCCGCCTGACGCGGCCGGCGTCGCCACCGACGCGGTGAAACCGGCCGCAAAGACGCCGGCGACCGCACCGAAACGCGTTGGGCCCGAGCAACTTACCGGGGCCCAGTCGGTGATTCGGTCGCTGGAGGAACTCGACGTCGAAGTGATCTTCGGGATTCCCGGCGGCGCCGTGCTGCCGGTGTACGACCCGCTGTTCGACTCGAAAAAGCTGCGCCACGTGCTCGTTCGTCACGAGCAGGGTGCCGGTCACGCCGCCAGCGGATACGCGCACGCCACCGGCAAGGTCGGCGTGTGCATGGCGACGTCGGGTCCGGGCGCCACCAACCTGGTCACCCCGCTGGCCGACGCCCAGATGGACTCGATCCCCGTCGTCGCCATCACCGGGCAGGTCGGGCGCGGCCTGATCGGCACCGACGCCTTCCAGGAGGCCGACATCTCGGGCATCACGATGCCGATCACCAAGCACAACTTTCTGGTGCGGTCGGGCGACGAGATTCCACGGGTGATCGCCGAGGCGTTCCACATCGCGCGCTCGGGACGCCCGGGCGCGGTGCTCGTCGACATCCCCAAGGACGTGCTGCAGGGCCAGTGCACTTTCAGCTGGCCGCCCCGCATGGACCTGCCCGGCTACAAGCCGAACACCAAGCCGCACAACCGGCAGATCCGCGAGGCCGCCAAGCTGATCGCGACCGCGCGCAAACCGGTGCTCTACGTCGGGGGCGGGGTCATCCGCGGCGAGGCGACCGAGCAGCTGCGCGAACTGGCCGACCTGACCGGCATCCCCGTGGTCACCACGCTGATGGCCCGCGGCGCGTTCCCGGACAGCCATCCGCAGAACCTGGGCATGCCCGGCATGCACGGCACGGTGGCCGCGGTGGCGGCGCTGCAGCGCAGCGACCTGCTGATCGCGTTGGGCACCCGGTTCGACGACCGGGTGACCGGAAAGCTGGACTCGTTCGCCCCGGAGGCGAAGGTCATCCACGCCGACATCGACCCGGCCGAGATCGGCAAGAACCGGCACGCCGACGTGCCGATCGTCGGCGACGTCAAGGCCGTCATCACCGAGCTCATCGCGATGCTGCGCCACCACGACGTGCCCAAAGACCTCGAGCTGACCGACTGGTGGGCGTATCTGCGCAGCGTCCAGTCCACCTACCCGCTGAGCTACGGCCCGCAGAGCGACGGCAGCCTGAGCCCCGAGTACGTGATCGAGAAGCTCGGCGAGATCGCCGGCCCGGATGCCGTCTACGTCGCCGGGGTGGGTCAGCACCAGATGTGGGCCGCGCAGTTCATCTCCTACGAGAAGCCGCGCACCTGGCTGAATTCCGGCGGGCTGGGCACCATGGGGTTCGCCATCCCGGCGGCCATGGGCGCCAAGATCGCCCGCCCGGACGCCGAGGTGTGGGCGATCGACGGGGACGGCTGCTTCCAGATGACCAACCAGGAGCTGGCCACCTGCGCGATCGAGGGCGCACCGATCAAGGTGGCGCTGATCAACAACGGCAACCTGGGCATGGTGCGCCAGTGGCAGACGCTGTTCTACCAGGAGCGTTACTCGCAGACCGACCTGGCCACCCACTCGCACCGGATCCCCGACTTCGTGAAGCTGGCCGAGGCGCTGGGGTGCGTCGGATTGCGTTGCGAGCGCGAGGAAGACGTGGTCGACGTGATCCAGGCGGCCCGGGCGATCAACGACCGCCCCGTGGTGATCGACTTCATCGTCGGCGCCGACGCGCAGGTGTGGCCGATGGTGGCCGCGGGCACCAGCAACGACGAGATCCAGGCCGCGCGCGGCATTCGCCCGCTGTTCGACGACGAGACCGAAGGGCACGCCTGATGCACGCGAAAACGCACACCCTGTCGGTGCTGGTCGAGGACAAACCCGGTGTGCTCGCCCGGGTGGCGGCGCTGTTCTCCCGGCGGGGCTTCAACATCGAGTCGCTGGCCGTCGGCGCGACCGAGCAGAAGGACATGTCGCGGATGACCATCGTGGTCTCCGCCGAGGAGACTCCGCTCGAGCAGATCACCAAGCAGCTCAACAAGCTGATCAACGTGATCAAGATCATCGAGCAGGACGAGGACGGCTCGGTGTCCCGTGAGCTGGCGATGATCAAGGTGCGGGCCGACGCCGGCACCCGCAGCCAGGTGATCGAGGCGGTGAACCTGTTCCGCGCCAAGGTGATTGACGTGTCACCGGAATCGCTGACCATCGAGGCCACCGGTGACCGCGGCAAGATCGAGGCGTTCCTGCGCGTGCTGGAGCCCTTCGGCATCCGCGAGATCGCGCAATCCGGAATGGTGTCGCTGTCGCGCGGTCCGCGCGGCATCGGCACCGCCAAGTAGCAGACCCCTGAACAAGCGAGGAGATATTCAATCGTGGCATTAGAGATGTTCTACGACGACGACGCGGACCTGACGATCATCCAGGGCCGCAAGGTCGGCGTCATCGGATACGGCAGCCAGGGGCACGCGCACTCGCTGAGCCTGCGCGACTCCGGCGTGCAGGTGCGCGTCGGGCTCAAGGAGGGCTCGAAGTCCCGGGCCAAGGTCCAAGAGCAGGGCCTGGACGTCGACACGCCGGCCGAGGTCGCCAAGTGGGCCGACGTCATCATGCTGCTGGCCCCCGACACCGCCCAGGCCGACATCTTCAAAAACGACATCGAGCCCAACCTGAAGGCCGGCGACGCCTTGTTTTTCGGCCACGGGCTCAACATCCACTTCGACCTGATCAAGCCCCCCGCCGACGTCACCGTGGCGATGGTCGCCCCCAAGGGGCCCGGCCACCTGGTGCGCCGCCAGTTCGTCGACGGCAAGGGTGTGCCGTGCCTGATCGCCGTCGACCAGGACCCGACGGGGCAGGGCGAGGCGCTGGCGCTGTCCTACGCGAAGGCCATCGGCGGCACCCGGGCCGGCGTCATCAAGACCACCTTCAAGGACGAGACCGAAACCGATCTGTTCGGTGAGCAGGCCGTGTTGTGCGGTGGCACAGAGGAATTGGTGAAGGCGGGCTTCGACATCATGGTCGAGGCGGGCTATCCGCCGGAGATGGCGTACTTCGAGGTGCTGCACGAGCTCAAGCTGATCGTCGACCTGATGTACGAGGGCGGCATCGCCCGGATGAACTACTCGGTGTCCGACACCGCGGAGTTCGGCGGGTACCTGTCGGGCCCGCGCGTCATCGACGAGGGCACCAGGGATCGGATGCGGGAGATCCTGCGCGAGATTCAGGACGGCACCTTCACCCGCAAGCTCGTCGCCAACGTCGAGGGCGGCAACAAGGAACTCGAGCAGTTGCGCAAGCAGAACGCCGAGCACCCGATCGAGGTCGTCGGCAAGCGGTTGCGCGACCTGATGAGCTGGGTGGACCGCCCGATCACGGAAACGGCATAGGGATCGGCTGCGCCGAAACGTAAACCTTTGCGACCGTTTTCGGCGTGTCGTCGCAAACGTTTACGTGTCGCGGAGCCGGTCGGCGACAGCCACCACCCGGCGGGCCAAGTGGTCCAGCGCGTTGTTGGTCGCCTCGTCAAACTCGTGGATGTTGTCGTGGGTGGCCACCAGGCTCACCCCGTACGGGTTGCCGTCGACGAACTTGACCGGATCGGTGTATCCCGGCGGCACGATGATGCCGCCGAAATGCATCAGGGTGACGTAGAGGGCCACCAGGGTGGTCTCCTGGCCGCCGTGCAGCGTGTTCGACGACGTGAAGCCCGCATAGACCTTGTCGGCGAGCTTGCCTTCGGCCCACAGCCCGCCCAGCGAGTCGAGGAAGGCGCGCAATTGCGCGGCGGGCGAACCGAAGCGGGTCGGCGAGCCGAAGATCACCGCGTCGGCCCACACGATGTCGTCGCCGGTGGCCGCCGGGAGGCCCTTGGTGGCTTCGTAATTCGCGGTCCACGCCGGGTTGTGCGCGAACGAACCCGGGTCCTGGGTTTCGGCGACGTGGCGCAGCCGCACCTCCGCCCCCGCGGCCTCGGCCGCCGCGGCGACGCGCCGGGCCATCGCGGTGCCGTGACCGGTGGCCGAGTAGTAGATGATCGCGAGTTTGGTCATGGGGTCAGCGTAGGCATGTCGAGCCCGAATTCGCGGCGCAGCAACGTGCGCGCGGCGTAGTAACCGGACATGCCGTGCACGCCGCCGCCGGGCGGGGTTGCCGCCGAGCACAGGTACACCTTGGGAATGGGTGTGCTCCATGGGTTTACCCGCGGCGTCGGGCCGGCGATCGCGCGCCGGGCGGAGTTGCCGCCCATCCCGATGTCGCCGCCGACGTAGTTGGCGTTGTGGTCGGACATCCGGGCGGCGGGTACGGCGCGCGCGGCCAGCACGATGTCGCGGAAGCCGGGCGCGAACCGCTCGACGGCGGCGGTGACGGCCTCGGTCGCGTCGAGGGTGGAGCCCGACGGCACGTGGGCGTAGGTCCAGAACGGGCGGCGGCCCGCGAGGTCGATGCGGTCGGGGTCGGCGACGTGCGGCGACGCGGCCAGCACCATCGGCCACCGCGCGTGGCGCCCGGCGGCGATGTCGGCCTCGGCCTGTGCCATCTGCTCGCGGGTGCCGCCGAGATGCAGGGTCGGCGCCCGCGCCAGCCGCGGGTCCGACCACGGGATGTCCTCGCTGAGCACGAAATCGACCTTGGCGACCCCGGGTCCGAACGTGTAGTGGCGCAACGCCGTGGCGTAGCGGTCCGGAAGTGCGTCACCGTAGATCCGCAGCAGGGCGGTGGGTGCGGTGTCGAACGCGACGACCCCCTCTGGCGGCCCGGTGACTTCGACACCGGCCGTGAGTTCGCCGCCGTGCGCGCGCAGGTCGGCGATCAGCGCATCGGTGATCGCCTGGCTGCCGCCGACCGGGATCGGCCAGCCGACCGAATGGGCGAGCGTAGCCAGCATGAGGCCGGCGCCGGCGGCCGTCAGCGACGGCATCCGCGAAATCACATGCGCGGCAACGCCGGTGAACAACGCGCGGGCGTCCGGCCCGGCCAGCGACCCCCAGGCGGGCGTCCCCTGCGCCACCATCCGCAGTCCGAGCCGCAACGCCGACGGCAAAGAGCGCGGCACCGAACGCTTGTCGCCCAACAGCAACCCCACGACGTCTTCGGAGCGCTCGACCAGCGGGCCCAGCAGCCGCCGCCAGGACGCGCCGCGCTCCAGCTCCGCGCAGGTGCGCCCGAGATCGCGGTAGGCGATCGCGGCCGGGCGGCCGGGCAGCGGGTTGGCGTAGGAGATCTCCTGGACCGCCAGCCGCACGCCGCGCGCGGGCAGGTCGAACGCCGCGAAGAACGGCGACGCCAGCGCCAGCGGGTGAACCGCCGAGCACACGTCGTGTGAAACTTCTGGGAATCCGATGTCAGCCGCCGTGCGCGCGCCGCCTCCGAAGGTCGGCTGGGCCTCGACGACGTGCACTTTCAGCCCCGCGCGGGCGCAGATGACGGCCGCGGTGAGCCCGTTGGGTCCGCTCCCGACGATGGTCACGTGCGAGGTCACGTCCACCGGTCAATTACAGCCGATAGGCTGGCCGCGTGAATCTGCCTGTTGTACTCATTGCCGACAAACTCGCCGAATCAACCGTCGCCGCCCTGGGGGACCAGGTCGAGGTGCGCTGGGTCGACGGGCCCGACCGGCCGAAGCTGCTGGCGGCCGTGCCCGAGGCCGACGCGCTGCTGGTGCGCTCGGCCACCACGGTCGACGCCGAGGTGCTGGCCGCCGCCCCCAAGCTGAAGATCGTCGCCCGCGCCGGCGTCGGGCTGGACAACGTCGACGTGGACGCCGCGACCGAGCGCGGCGTGCTGGTGGTCAACGCCCCGACGTCGAACATCCACAGCGCCGCCGAACACGCGTTGGCGCTGCTCCTGTCCGCGGCGCGGCAGATCCCGGCGGCCGACGCCACGCTGCGGGAGCACACGTGGAAACGGTCGAAATTTTCGGGCACCGAGATCTTCGGCAAGACCGTCGGTGTCGTCGGGCTGGGGCGGATCGGCCAGCTGTTCGCCCAGCGGATAGCGGCCTTCGGCACCCACGTGGTCGCCTACGACCCGTACGTGCCGCCGGCCCGGGCCGCGCAGCTCGGCATCGAGTTGCTGCCCCTGGACGACCTGCTGGCCCGCGCCGACTTCATCTCGGTGCACCTGCCGAAGACACCGGAGACCGCGGGCCTGATCGACAAGGAGGCGCTGGCGAAGACCAAGCCGGGCGTCATCATCGTCAACGCGGCGCGTGGCGGCCTGGTGGACGAGGCGGCGCTGGCCGAGGCCATCGGCAGCGGGCACGTTCGGGCCGCCGGCCTCGACGTGTTCTCGACCGAACCCTGCACCGACAGCCCGCTTTTCGAGCTCCCGCAGGTGGTGGTCACACCGCACCTGGGCGCGTCCACCGCCGAGGCCCAGGACCGAGCCGGCACCGACGTGGCCGAAAGCGTGCGGCTGGCGCTGGCCGGTGAGTTCGTGCCCGACGCGGTCAACGTCGGCGGCGGCGTGGTCAACGAGGAGGTGGCGCCCTGGCTGGACCTGGCGCGCAAGCTCGGCGTGCTGGTCGCCACCCTGTCCGACGGGCCGCCGGTGTCGCTGTCGGTGCAGGTGCGCGGCGAGCTGGCTTCCGAAGACGTTGAGGTGCTGAAGCTTTCGGCCCTGCGCGGGCTGTTCTCGGCCGTCGTCGAGGGGCCGGTCACGTTCGTCAACGCGCCGGCGCTCGCCGCCGAACGCGGCGTTTCCGCCGAGATCGCGACGGCGTCGGAAAGCCCCAACTATCGAAGCGTGGTCGATGTGCGGGCCGTGACCCACGACGGTTCGGCCGTCAACGTCGCCGGCACGCTCGCCGGGCCGCAGCAGGTGCAGAAGATCGTGCAGATCAACGGTCGCCACTTCGATCTGCGCGCCGAAGGCACCAACCTGATCGTGCACTACGTCGACCAGCCGGGCGCGCTCGGCAAGATCGGCACCCTGCTGGGCGGCGCCGGGGTGAACATCCATGCGGCCCAGCTGTCCGAGGACGCCGAGGGTCCGTTCGCGACGATCCTGCTGCGCCTCGACCAGGACGTGCCCGAGGATGTGCGGGCGGCGATCGCGGCCGCGGTGAGCGCCAAGAAGCTCGAGGTGGTTGACCTCTCGTGAGGCGAGCCGGCGACGATGCGGAACGAAGCGAGGACAAGGAGCGGCGCCGATGAGGTTGGCGGTGATCGGCGGCGACGGGATCGGGCCGGAGGTGGTGGCCGAGGCCGTCAAGGTCCTTGACGCCGTGGTGCCGGGCGTGGCGAAGACGAGCTACGACCTCGGCGCGCGCCGTTTCCACGCCACCGGCGAGCTGCTGCCGGACTCGGTGCTCGCCGAATTGCGCGAGCACGACGCCATCCTGCTCGGCGCGGTCGGCGATCCGTCGGTGCCCAGCGGCGTGCTGGAGCGAGGTTTGTTGCTGCGCTTGCGGTTCGAACTGGATCACCACGTGAACCTGCGACCGGGCCGGCTCTACCCGGGGGTGAGCAGCCCGCTCGCGGGGAACCCAGAGATCGACTTCGTCGTCGTCCGCGAGGGCACCGAGGGGCCCTATACCGGTAACGGCGGTGCGATCCGCGCCGGAACGCCCCACGAAGTGGCCACCGAGGTCAGCCTGAACACCGCGTTCGGCGTGCGCCGCGTGGTGCAGTACGCGTTCCAGCGGGCGATGCAGCGGCGCAAACACGTGACGCTGGTGCACAAGAACAACGTGCTGACGTTCGCGGGCAAGCTGTGGTCGCGGATCGTCGCCGAGGTCGCCGACGAGTATCCCGACGTCGAGGTGGCGTACCAACACGTCGACGCGGCCACCATCTTCATGGTCACCGACCCCGGCCGCTTCGACGTGATCGTCACCGACAACCTGTTCGGCGACATCATCACCGACCTGTCCGCGGCGGTGTGCGGCGGAATTGGCTTGGCCGCCAGTGGAAACATCGACGCCACCCGGTCCAATCCCTCGATGTTCGAGCCGGTGCACGGCAGCGCACCTGACATCGCCGGTCAGGGCATCGCGGACCCGACCGCGGCGATCATGTCGGTGGCGCTGCTGCTCGCCCATCTCGGCGAGGACGAGGCCGCCGCCCGGGTGGACCGTGCGGTCGAGCATCACCTGGCGACTCGCGGGACGGAACGGCTCGCCACCAGCGCCGTCGGCGAACGGATCGCCGCCGCGCTTTAGTGGCGACCGCGAGCGCGGCGTAGCCGGGGGAAGCGGGTCGCCCTCGGTGCTTTAGTGGCGACCGCGAGCGCGGCGTGGCCGGGGGAAGCGGGTCGCCCTCGGTGCTTTAGTGGCGACCGCGAATGGCAGTTTCCACAGGGCTGACACCGGCCGCGGTAGCGCGGAAAACGACCATTAGGCTCAGGCAAATGCGCCTTGGTCGAATCGCCAGTCCGGACGGTGTCGCCTTCGTCAGCATCGAGGGCGAACTCGACAATCCCGCCGGCATGGTCGCGCGGGAGATCGCCGAGCACCCCTTCGGCACGCCGAACTTCACCGGTCGCTCCTGGCCGCTGGCCGACGTGCGACTGCTGGCGCCGATACTGGCCGGCAAGGTGGTTTGCGTCGGCAAGAACTACGCCGACCACATCGCGGAGATGGCCGGTTTCGCAACCGGCCCCGCTGCGGAGGATCCGATCATCTTCCTCAAACCCAACACCGCGATCATCGGACCCAATGCGCCGATTCGGTTGCCCGCCAACGCCTCACCCGTGCACTTCGAGGGCGAGCTGGCCGCGGTGATCGGCCGGCCGTGCAAGGACGTCACGGCCGCCCAGGCCGCCGACAACATCCTCGGCTACACGGCCGCCAACGACGTCTCGGCGCGCGACCAACAAAAGGCGGACGGCCAATGGACCCGCGCCAAGGGCCATGACACCTTCTGCCCGGTCGGACCGTGGATCGTCACCGATGTCGATCCGGCGGACCTCGAATTGCGCACCGAGGTCAACGGCGAGGTGAAACAACACAGCCGGACCTCGCTGATGATCCACGACGTCGGCGCGATCGTGGAGTGGACCTCGGCCGTGATGACCCTGCTGCCGGGCGATCTGATCCTCACCGGAACCCCGGCGGGCGTCGGCCCCATCGAGGACGGAGACACGGTCTCGGTCACCATCGAGGGCATCGGAAGCCTCGTCAATCCCGTTGTGCGAAAAGGAAAGTCGTGACAGTACGCGTCCGGTTCTGCCCGTCGCCGACCGGCACCCCACACGTGGGGATGGTCCGCACCGCGCTGTTCAACTGGGCGTACGCCCGACACACGGGCGGCACCTTCGTCTTTCGTATCGAGGACACCGACGCGCAGCGCGACACCGAGGAAAGCTACCTGGCGCTGCTCGACGCGCTGCGCTGGCTCGGCCTCGACTGGGACGAGGGGCCCGAGGTCGGCGGGCCTTACGGCCCGTACCGGCAGTCGCAGCGCAGCGAGATCTATCGCGACGTGGTGGCCAGGCTGCTCGAGTCCGGACAGGCCTACTACGCGTTCTCGACGCCGGAGGAGGTCGAGGCGCGCCACATCGCGGCGGGCCGCAATCCCAAGCTGGGCTACGACAACTTCGACCGGCAGCTGACCGACTCGCAGCGCGCGGCGTATCTGGCCGAGGGACGTCAGCCGGTGGTGCGGCTGCGCATGCCCGACGAAGACGTCGGCTGGGACGACCTGGTGCGCGGGCCGACGACCTTCGCGGCGGGCACCGTGCCCGATTTCGCACTGACCCGCGCCAGCGGAGAACCTGGAAAATTCTTGTACACCTTGGTGAACCCGGTCGACGACGCGCTGATGAAGATCACCCACGTGCTGCGCGGCGAGGACCTGCTGCCCTCGACGCCGCGGCAGCTGGCGCTGTATCAGGCGCTGATCCGGATCGGCATCGCCGAACAAACCCCGCAATTCGCGCACTTGCCAACGGTATTGGGGGAGGGCACCAAGAAGCTCTCCAAGCGCGACCCGCAGTCGAATCTGTTCGCGCACCGCGACCGGGGCTTCATCCCCGAGGGTTTGCTCAATTACCTTGCGCTGCTGGGCTGGGCGATCGCCGATGATCACGACCTGTTCAGCCTCGACGAGATGGTGGCCGCTTTCGACGTCGTCGACGTCAATTCCAACCCGGCCCGCTTCGACCAGAAGAAGGCCGACGCCCTGAACGCCGAACACATCCGGATGCTGGACGCCGGCGACTTCGCCACCAGGCTGCGGGACTTCTTCGCTGTGCACGGCCACGACACCGGGCTCGACGAGGCCGGATTCGCCGTGGCCGCCGAGCTGGTGCAGACCCGCATCGTCGTCCTCGGCGACGCGTGGGATCTGCTGAAGTTCCTCAACGACGACGAGTACGCGATCGATCCGAAGGCCGCCGGCAAGGAGCTCGGCCCGGACGCCGTCACGGTGCTGGACGCGGCCCTGGCCGCGCTGGACGGCGTGGCGGACTGGACGACCGGCGAAATCGAGGCCGCCCTCAAGGCCGCGCTCATCGAGGGTCTGGGCCTCAAACCACGCAAGGCGTTCGGTCCGATCCGGGTCGCGGCGACGGGAACGACGATCAGCCCGCCGTTGTTCGAATCCCTGGAGCTGCTGGGCCGCGACCGCAGCCTGGCGCGGTTACGGGCCGCGCGCGACGATGCGGTCTGAGTTTTTGGTAGTCTGCACTGCGGTTCACAAAGGCCGCTACGGCTGGCCACACCGGCTGCAGGACACTGCAGAACCGTTGTGACCAGCGGTTTTAGGCCGCCAATGGGGTATGGTGTAATTGGCAACACAGCTGATTCTGGTTCAGCCATTCTAGGTTCGAGTCCTGGTACCCCAGCAAGGTCGCTGCACGATCAGCGATTAGGTGCGCCTTCCCGGGTGAGCTATGCTGGCAGCTCGGATCGGTTCTGGCCCCGTCGTCTAGCGGCCTAGGACGCCGCCCTCTCACGGCGGTAGCGTGGGTTCGAATCCCATCGGGGCTACAACACGTTTTACTGGCCGGTCCGCAGCGCGGCCGGCGCCGTCGATCCCCCCACCGGCATGGGCGGCAACCCGAGCTTGCGGTGATCCCACGAGCGGGCGCGGCGGCCCACGATGCGCACGCAGACCCGCTTGTTCATCATCTGCTCGACGAAGGGCTTCATGTCGTCGGTGTAGGGGCCGGTGTAGCGCTCGAACACGCTGACCCCGACCCGGTGCGCGACGTCCGGATCGTCGACGATCTCGGCGACGCCCTCGAAGGACACCCCGCGCAGCGTGTCGTAGGTGTCGCCGTCCTCGATCAGAAAGCTCACCCGGGGGTCGCGGCTGAGGTTGACCGCCTTCTGCGACTTGGCCTTGGTCTCGAGCCAGATCTCGCCGTCGACGACGGCGTACCACATCGCGGTCAGGTGCGGCTGCCCGTCGGGGCCGACGGTGGCCAGCGTGCCGGTGCGGCTCTTCACGACGAAATCGGCGATCTCGTCCTCCGACATGACGATGCTCGCGCGCTGATTCGTTCCCATGGCGGTCAGTGTGTCAGGTCCGCTGCGGCTCCTCGCGAGCAGACGCAAAAGCTCCGTTTTCGTCGGCGTGTCGGGGGCTTTTGTGTCTGCTCGCCGCGCAACTAGAGCCGGTGGGCGAGCGCTTCCGCGGCGGCCAGCAGATCGGCGGCCCAGCGCACTCCCGGGCGCCGGCCGATCCGGTCTATGGGCCCGGACACCGAGATGGCCGCGACGACGGCGCCGCGGTTGTCGCGAACCGGCGCCGACACGCTGGCCACGCCGGGCTCGCGCTCGGCCACGCTCTGCGCCCAACCGCGCCGGCGCACGTCGGCCAACGCACGGTCGTTGAATTTGGCCGCGGGCAGGACCGCCTTCTGGGTGGCGGCGTCGGCGTAGGCCAGGAGCACTTTGGCCCCGGAGCCGGCCGTCATCGGTAGCCGCGCCCCGACCGGAACCGTATCGCGAAGACCCGCAGCCGGTTCCAGGGCGGCCACGCAGACCCGCGAGGTGCCCTCGCGGCGATACAGCTGGACGCTCTCGCCGGTGGTCTCGCGCAACGCGGGCAGCACCGCCGCGCTCGCTGCCAGCAGCGGGTCGCTGACCCGGGCGGCCAGCTCGGCGACCGCCGGACCCAGCCGCCACCGCCCCGCGTCGTCGCGCGCCAGCAGCCGATGGACTTCCAGGGCGGCGGCGAGCCGGTAGGCGGTGGCCCTGGGCAACCCCGTTCGCTCGCACAGTTCGGCCAGCCCGCAGGGGGATTCCGCGATCGTGTGCAGCACGACCACCGCTTTGTCGAGGACGCCGATCCCGCTATGCTGTCTCATAAGGAGATATTAGCGTCTCATATTGTGAGATGTCAGCGAGAGACCGAAGAGGGGCAATTCGAGATGGGATCCGACAATCCGCGCACCCTGGCCGAAAAGGTCTGGGACGACCACGTTGTGGTGAGGGGGGACGACACCGAACAGGGGGACGCTCCAGACCTGATCTACATCGATCTGCATCTGGTGCACGAGGTGACCAGCCCGCAGGCCTTCGACGGTCTTCGCCTGGCCGGCCGGCGGGTGCGACGCCCGGACCTGACGCTGGCCACCGAGGACCACAACGTGCCCACCGTCGACATCGACAAGCCGATCGCCGACCCGGTGTCGCGCACGCAGGTCGAGGCGTTGCGCCACAACTGCGCGGAATTCGGCGTGCCGCTCTACCCGATGGGCGACATCGAGCAGGGCATCGTGCATGTGGTCGGTCCGCAACTGGGTCTCACCCAACCGGGCATGACGATCGTCTGTGGCGACAGTCACACGTCGACGCACGGCGCATTTGGCGCGCTGGCCATGGGGATTGGCACCTCGGAGGTCGAGCACGTGCTGGCCACCCAGACCTTGCCGCTGCGGCCCTTCAAGACGATGGCGGTCAACGTCGACGGCCCGCTGCCCCCCGGCGTGACAGCCAAGGACATCATCCTTGCGCTGATCGCGAAGATCGGCACCGGCGGCGGGCAGGGCCACGTCATCGAATACCGCGGCAGCGCCATCGAATCGCTGTCGATGGAAGGCCGGATGACGGTCTGCAACATGAGCATCGAGGCCGGCGCCCGGGCGGGCATGGTGGCGCCGGACGAGACCACGTACGACTTTCTGCGTGGACGCCCGCACGCGCCCGCCGGCGCGGGGTGGGATGCCGCCGTCGAGTACTGGGAGCAGCTGCGCACCGATCCCGGCGCCGTATTCGACACCGAGGTCTATCTGGACGCGGCCTCGCTGAGCCCGTTCGTCACGTGGGGGACGAATCCCGGCCAGGGCGTGCCGCTGGACGCGGCCGTGCCGGATCCCGAACTGATGGCCGACGACGCCGAGCGCCAGGCCGCGGAGAAAGCCTTGGCGTACATGGACCTTCGACCGGGCACGCCGATGCGCGACATCGGCGTCGACGCCGTGTTCGTCGGCTCTTGTACCAATGGTCGTATCGAAGATCTGCGCGCGGTGGCCGACGTCTTGCGCGGGCGCAAGGTCGCCGACGGGGTGCGGATGCTGGTCGTGCCCGGCTCGATGCGGGTGCGCGCTCAGGCCGAGGCGGAGGGGCTGGGCGAGATCTTCACCGCCGCGGGCGCCGAATGGCGTCAGGCCGGATGCTCGATGTGCCTGGGCATGAACCCCGATCAGCTTTCGCCGGGGGAGCGGTGCGCCGCGACGTCCAACCGCAACTTCGAAGGGCGGCAGGGCAAAGGCGGCCGCACCCATCTGGTGTCGCCGGCCGTCGCGGCCGCAACCGCGGTGCGGGGCAGGCTGTCCGCACCGGCCGACCTGAACTCCAACTGACTTCGAATCGAGGACGAAATATGGAAGCCTTTCGCACCCACACGGGCATCGGCGTGCCGCTGCGGCGGTCCAATGTCGACACCGACCAGATCATTCCCGCCGCGTTTTTGAAGCGCGTTACCCGAACCGGTTTCGAGGACGGCCTGTTCGCCACGTGGCGCTCGGATCCCTCATTCGTGCTCAATCTCAGCCCCTTTGACCGCGGCTCGGTTCTGGTCGCCGGGCCCGATTTCGGCACCGGTTCGTCGCGCGAGCACGCGGTGTGGGCGCTGATGGACTACGGGTTCCGGGTGGTCATCTCGTCTCGATTCGGTGACATTTTCCGGGGCAACGCCGGCAAGGCCGGCCTGCTGGCCGCCGAAGTTTCCGCCGACGGCGTGGAACTGCTTTGGAAGCTCATCGAGCAGAGTCCGGGCTTGGAAATCACTGCCAATCTTCAAGATCGAAATATCACCGCAGGAACAACGGTGCTGCCGTTCACGATTGACGACTACACGGCCTACCGACTGCTCGAGGGCCTCGACGATATAGCCCTTACGCTGCGGAAACTCGACGACATCGAGGCGTTCGAGGCCGCGCGGCCGGAGTACAAACCGCGCACTTCGACCGCGTCTTGAAAGGTCGATCGGGACGGCTTTTCTTCTCGGCCGGCTAAGTAAACCGGCCGATTTCGCGGCCCGGCCACCGGTCAAGGGCGGCAACCGGATTGCGAAAATTTTCGTTGTTAGCTCGGCGAAATTGCGCGTGGCTCTTGGAAATTTGCTGGGTGAGGGTTTACCGTGTTCGCTAGTCGGTTCAAACGAGGACCACTGGCTTCGGAGGGTATGGATGAACAAGGCAGAGCTCATAGATGAGCTCACACGGAAATTGAAGACGGATCGGCGGCAGGCGACCGAGGCCGTCGAGAATGTCGTCGACACCATTGTGCGCGCGGTGCACAAGGGCGACAGCGTCACCATTACCGGCTTCGGTGTGTTCGAACAGCGGCGGCGTGCGGCGCGGGTGGCCCGCAATCCGCGTACCGGCGAGACGGTAAAGGTAAAGCCGACATCGGTCCCCGCGTTCCGGCCCGGTGCTCAATTCAAAGCGGTTGTCTCTGGCGCACAGCGCCTCCCGGCGGAAGGACCAGCAGTGAAGCGTGGTGTTGTGGCCGGCGCCGCGGCCAAGAAGGCGGCGAAGAAGGCTCCGGCCAAGAAGGCCGCGAGCAAGGCTCCGGCCAAGAAGGCCGCGGCCAAGAAGGCTCCGGCCAAGAAGGTCGCCGCCAAGAAGGCTCCGGCCAAGAAGGCAGTGACCAAGGCCCCGGCCAAGAAGGCAGTGACCAAGGCCCCGGCCAAGAAGGCCGCAACGAAGGCCGTCGCCAAGAAGGCTCCGGCCAAGAAGGCCGCGACCAAGGCCCCGGCCAAGAAGGCGGCATCAAAGAGGCCGGCCAGCAAGGCTCCTGCCAAGAAGGCTCCGGCGCGGCGCGGCCGCCGCTAGGAATTCGCATACGCGGATACCCTTCGGGATGGCAGCGCTGCCACCCGGAGGGTATCCGCGTGTCAGGCCCGCACGTTGGCGGCCAACGCGCCGCCGATGTGGTCCGCCGACACCAGCCGGCCGCCTGATAACGACAGCACCCACGTGCTGCCCTTGTGGTTGCGGGATTTATCCGCTCGCACGCCGTCGCGTTCGCACCACCAGTCGATCAGGTCCGGAATCACCTTGCCCTGCGTGCAGATCACCGGGGTGCCGCCCTCCTCGGCGATGCCCAGCATCCGCTGGCGGGCGCGCTTGGGGTTCTTGGCGTAGGCCTCCTCGGTGAGCGCCGGCTCGTTGTGCACGGTGACACCGAGCTCCTGTGCGAGCGGTTCCACCGTCTGATGGCAGCGCAGCCGGTCCGCCGCATACACGTCGGAGGCGCCGAAGGCGAGCAGTTGGGGAACCAGAGCCTCGGCCTGCGCGCGTCCCCTCTTGTCCAGCGGTCGCTTGGTGTCGTCGCCGGAAAAGCGTGACTTCCTGCCGGCCGTGCCATGACGGACCACGAGTACCGTTTGCGTGTCGGCGGGATGTTTCGCGAAGTGGCGCAACATCTTTCGGTCGTGCGGGTAGCTGAGCCTGTCCTTGGCTTCGGCGACGGGCAGCCACACCAGTTCGTCGACCTCGCTGCCCGGGGTGAACTCGCCGCCGGTGCTGCGCGCCGCCCAGTAGTGAACCTTCTTGACGCCCTGCTCGATCGGGTAGCTCACCATGTCCAGCCGCCTGCCGAGCACGGCGCCGTGGCCCGTCTCCTCGAATATCTCCCGCACCGCCGCCACGGGCTCCGTCTCGCCGGGATCGACTTTGCCCTTGGGCAGCGACCAGTCGTCGTAACGGGGGCGATGGATGACGGCGACCTCGAGGCCGGGGTTGCTCGAATCCGTCGGTCGCCACAGCACCGCGCCCGCGGCGTGCACGACCCGACTGCCCGAGCGCCGACTGCCGGACGAGGTCTGGGCTGGCAACTCAACTCCTGCAGGTCAATTCGGCGACGGCGCGCCGGCCATGGGCGCGACCAGGAAAGCTACCACATGGCCTCAGGCGCTCCGGTGCAGCTCCATCAGCGACTCCTGATGGTCGCGCACCGTGTGACCATCCTGCGGCGACGCGGTCCACTGCCCGTCGGTGCCCAGCTCCCAGCACCGGGTGGACGGGTTCAAGGCGGATTCGAACAGGTCGTCCAGGTAGGCCGTGAGCCTCGGGTCCTTCACTTGAACCAGCGCCTCGACGCGCCGGTCGAGGTTGCGGTGCATCATGTCCGCGCTGCCGATCCAGAACTCGTTGATGCGGGCGAAATGCATGATCCGCGAGTGCTCCAGGAACCTGCCGAGTATCGAACGGACCGAGATGTTCTCCGAAAAGCCCTCCGTGCCAGGGCGCAGCGCGCAGATGCCGCGCACCACGATCTCGACGCGCACGCCGGCGCGCGACGCGCGATACAGCGCGTCGATCACCTGCTCGTCGACCAGAGCGTTCATCTTCATCCGGATCCTGCCCCCGCCGCTTTCGCCGTGCGCGGCGATCTCGCGCTCGACGCGCTCGATGATGCCGGTGCGGATGCTGTGCGGCGCCACCAACAGGTTGCGGTAGGACACCTTCCGCGAGTAGCCGGTGAGCGAATTGAACAGGTCGGTCAGATCGGCGCCGATCTCCGGGGAAGCCGTGAGCAGACCGACGTCCTCGTACAGCCGCGCCGTCTTGCCGTTGTAATTGCCGGTCCCGATGTGGCAGTACCGCCGGATCGTCGAGCCTTCGCGGCGCACCACAAGGCAGGTCTTGCAATGCGTCTTCAGCCCGACGTACCCGTACACCACGTGCACGCCCGCCTGCTCAAGTGTGCGCGCCCAACGGATGTTGGCCTGCTCGTCGAAGCGGGCCTTGATCTCCACCATCGCCACCACCTGCTTTCCGGCCTCGGCGGCGGCGATGAGAGCGCGAACGATCGGCGAGTCGCCGGAGGTGCGATACAGCGTCTGCTTGATCGCAAGGACATTGGGGTCGGCGGCGGCCTGCTCGATGAATCGCTGCACGCTGGTGGAGAACGACTCATACGGATGATGAAGCAGCACATCGCCTTCGCGCAGCGTGGCGAAGATGCTCCGCGGTGTTTCGCGGTCGGCGAAGGCGGGGCTGGTGGCCGGGACGAAGGCCGGGTCTTTGAGCGCCGGCCGGTCCAATCCGTAGACCTGCCACAACGACGAAAGGTCGAGTAATCCGGGCACTTCGATGACGTCACCGGGATTCACGTCGAGTTCGCGCAGCAGCAGTTCCAGCATGCTCTCGGTCATGTCGTCGGCGATCTCGAGCCGAACCGGCGAACCGAACCGGCGGCGCGCCAACTCTCGCTCCAGCGCCTGCAGCAGGTCTTCGTCACGGTCCTCTTCGACCTCGTAATCCGCGTTGCGGGTGATGCGGAACGCGTGATGCTGCACGATCTCCATGCCCGGGAACAGCACCGGGAGGAAGGCGGCGATCAGCTCCTCCATCGGCAGGAAGCGGACGACGGCGGGCCCGTCGGCTCCGTCGGTGTCGCCGCGGGTTTCGAGTTCGACGAAGCGATCGACGTTGTTGGGCACCTTGACCCGGGCGAAGTGCTGGCCGCCGTCCTCGGGCTGGCGCACCATGACCGCCAGGTTCAGGCTCAGCCCGCTGACGAACGGGAAGGGGTGGGCGGGGTCGACGGCCAGCGGCGTGAGGACCGGGAAGACCTGCTCGTTGAAATACGTCGACAGTTGGTCGCGCTCATCGGAATCCAGATCGGCCCACGTGACGATGTGGATGCCCTCCGCGGCGAGGGCCGGTTCGACCGAATCGAGGAACACGCGCGCGTGCCGGGTCGCGATCCGCTGCGTCTGCTCGCCGATGAGGGCCAGTTGCTCGCGCGGCGTCAGACCGTCGGCCGAGCGCACGGAAAGTCCCATCTCGTCGCGGCGCTTGAGGCCGGCGACCCGGACCATGTAGAACTCGTCGAGGTTCGACGCGAAGATCGCCAAGAACTTCGCGCGCTCGAGCAGCGGCAGCGAGTTGTCGTCCGCCAGCGCGAGCACGCGCGCGTTGAAGTCCAGCCAGCTCAGTTCCCGGTTGAGATAGCGGTCCTCCGGTAGCGCGTCGTCGATCGCCGCCGGGGTTGCGGCGGGCGGTGCGCCGACAGCCGGGCCGTCGGGCTGCCATACGGGTTCTTCGAGGCGCGCCTCGGCTTCGATTTCGGTCACCCTGCGATCATTGCTCATTCCCGCTGGTGCTGCTAGCGCCCGGGGGACATCCATTCGCCGTTGTCGCGCAGTTCACCGGCTGTACAGGTTTGCTGTTGCGGGGTCGTCGTCAGTGCTGCGCGACGGCCCGGGCCGTCGCGGACCCGACCCCGAGGCGACGGGCGGCCGCCAAGTCGGCGGGCGTGTCGACGTCGCAGCGCAGACCCGGCCACGCGCCGGTCAGCTCTATCGCGCCCGAACGCCGGTGCCGCGCGCAGGAATCCGGGCCGAACTGCGGATCGAGCGCGGCCCCGAACGCGCACAGTGCGGCCGTTCCCGTCGCCAACCGGTCGGCGACGAAGCTGCGCCGGTGGTGGCGCGCGGCGGCGATCGCCTCGGCGAGCTCCTGGCTCTGCAACGCCGGCAAATCTCCTTGCAGCACAACGACATTGGTGAAGGCCCCGGCCACCGCCCGTTCGGCGGTGGCGATCGCGGTGTTCAACGGGTCGCTGTTGTTTTCGGGAGTCGGATCGTCCAGCACACCGGCGCCCAGGTCGGCGGCGGCGGCGGCCGCGGCCTCGTCGGGCGTGATGACGGTGATCGAGCCCAGCGCGGCCACGGCGGAGGCGGCGGTCAGTGTGTCGATCAACATGGCCAGCACCACCTTCTCCCGGGTCCGCGCCGAGAACACCGGCGCCAGCCTGGTCTTGGCGGCGGCCAACCGCTTGACGGCGATGATCAACGCCACGTCACCGGCGCCGTTGCCCGCGCCATCGGCCCGTGTGCCGCTCATCCCGCCATCCTGCCAGCGCCGCCGCGGCGGCCCGGCGCCACGGTAGCGTGACGTCACATTCTTCTTTGAGACAGACGGGCTTCTTTCAGACAGACGGGGTGGTCGATGGCCGGTTCGGAGCGCGCCGTTGCGGTGATGGGCGCCGGCGCCTGGGGTACGGCACTGGCCAAGGTGCTTGCCGACGCCGCGGGAACGGCAGCCGAAGTCAAATTATGGGCGCGGCGATCCGAAGTGGCCGACGAGATCAACGCCTCCCGGTACAACCAGGCCTATCTGCCCGGGACCCTGTTGCCGCCGGGCATCCGCGCCACGACGGACGCGGGCGAGGCCCTGGCCGGTGTGACGACAGTGCTGCTGGCGGTTCCGGCGCAGACGATGCGGAGCAACCTCGAGCGGTGGGCGCCCCTGGTGGCCGACGGCGCCACCCTGGTCAGCCTGGCCAAGGGCATCGAGCTGGGCACGCTGATGCGGATGAGCCAGGTGATCGTTTCGGTGACCGGCGTGGACCCGACCCAGGTCGCGGTCATCTCCGGACCGAACCTCGCCAGCGAGATCGCCGAATGCCAGCCCACCGCCACGGTCGTCGCGTGCAGCGACTCCGGCCGCGCGGTCGCCGTGCAGCGGATGCTGAACAGCGGGTACTTCCGCCCGTATACCAACAGCGACGTGGTAGGCACCGAGATCGGCGGGGCGTGCAAGAACGTCATCGCGCTGGCGTGCGGGATGGCGGCCGGCGTCGGGCTCGGCGAAAACACCGCGGCCGCGATCATCACGCGGGGCCTGGCGGAGATCATCCGCCTGGGAATCGCCCTCGGCGCCAAGGGCGCGACGCTGGCCGGGCTGGCCGGCGTCGGTGACCTGGTGGCCACGTGCACGTCGCCGCGGTCGCGCAACCGCTCCTTCGGCGAGGCCCTGGGCCGCGGCGGGACCGTGGAGTCCGCCACGGAGGCAGGCCACGGGCACGTCGTCGAGGGGGTGACGTCGTGCGAGGCGGTGCTGGCGCTGGCGTCCAGTTACGACGTCGAGATGCCGCTCACCGACGCCGTGCACCGGGTGTGCCACAAGGGCCTGTCGGTCGACGAGGCGATGGCGCTGCTGCTGGGCCGCAGCACCAAGCCCGAATGACCAAACCGCAGGTCGCGGCCCGCCACCCGCCCCCGGGCGCCCTCAACCGGTAGCCTCTGAAGGTTGTGAGTGCCAGCGACCGCGTGCGCGTCGCCGTCGTGTTCGGCGGCCGCAGCAACGAGCACGCCATCTCCTGCGTGTCGGCGGGCAGCATTCTGCGCAATCTCGACCCGCAGCGTTTCGAGGTGGTCGCGGTCGGCATCACGCCGGAGGGTTCCTGGGTGCTCACCGACGGCGATCCGGACGCGCTGGCGATCACCGACCGGCGGCTGCCGGAGGTGACCGCCGAATCGGGCACCGAGCTGGCCCTGCCGGCCGATCCGCGGCGCGGCGGCCAGCTGGTGTCGCTGCAGACCGGTGCGAGCGAGGTCCTGGCGTCCGTCGACGTGGTGTTCCCGGTGCTGCACGGCCCCTACGGGGAGGACGGCACCATCCAGGGGCTGCTCGAACTCGCCGGTGTGCCCTACGTCGGCGCCGGCGTGCTGGCCAGCGCCGCCGGCATGGACAAGGAGTTCACCAAGAAACTCCTTGTCGCCGAGGGACTTCCGGTCGGCCCGCACGCGGTGCTGCGCCCGTCGCGGTCGGCACTGGATCTCGCGGAGCGTGAGCGGCTCGGCCTGCCGGTGTTCGTCAAACCCGCGCGGGGCGGCTCCTCGATCGGCGTCAGCCGGGTCTCGAGCTGGGACGAGCTGGCCGCCGCGGTGGCCGATGCTCGCCGGCACGATCCGAAGGTGATCGTCGAGGCGGCGATCAACGGTCGCGAGCTGGAGTGCGGGGTGCTCGAGATGCCCGACGGCACAGTCGAAGCCAGCACGGTGGGCGAGATCCGGGTGGCCGGGGTGCGGGGGCGCGAGGACTCCTTCTACGACTTCGCGACGAAATACCTCGACGACGCCGCCGAATTGGACGTGCCCGCGAAGGTCGACGACGACGTCGCGGATGCGGTGCGCCAGTTGGCAATCCGGGCCTTCAAAGCCATCGACTGCCAGGGACTGGCCAGGGTCGACTTCTTCTTGACCGAGGACGGCCCGATCATCAACGAGATCAACACGATGCCGGGGTTCACCACGATCTCGATGTATCCCAGGATGTGGGCGGCCAGCGGTGTCGACTATCCGACCCTGCTGGCGACCATGGTGCAGACGGCGTTGGCCCGCGGCGTGGGGCTCCGTTAGCCGGCGGGCGCTGGGTTGATGGGCACGGCCGCCATGGCGCGGTCGATCACGTCGGAGAGCTGCTGGATGGGCGTCGGCCCCGAGCCCGGGGGCAGCGTGAGCGCCACGTACACCGGCCGGTCGACCGCGTACCAGGTGGACCTGCCGGCGTCGCCCGCGGATTGCTGACCGGCCGAGACCTCGAACCACTGCACCCGGTCGACCACCTGGATCGGCGATCCCACCACGAACTCGGCCGGGCGGTCGAGTCCGCAGCGCAGTACCACCGGCTCGCCGCCCGCCTGCGTCCGCCACGCCGCGGCGCCGTCGGGGGCCGGCTGCGCCAGCTGGGCGCGTTGATAGTCACCCAGCCGCTGCGGCAGCGCGCCGGCCAGTGACCGGCACGCGCCGTCGTTCGCGTGCGGCGCCGGGGCCGCTGCGACGGCCACCGGTGACGTGGGCGCCTGGCGCGTTGCCGCGACGGCCAGGATCACGCCGATCGCCACGACCGCCAGCAGCACCGCGGCGATCAGCACCGCGCGCGGCGGTCCGTCGTCGGCGGCTGCGACGGCATCGGGATCGGTCTCCACCGCCCGCGCACCTCCTGATCTCGTAGACTGGCGCGGTCCGCTCGCGCGGGCAGGAATCCAACTTACCGGCCGCGAGGGGCCGGAGGAGGTGGCGTGCGCGACGACGATCCCGGGACGCCGGGCCGACCCCCCACGCTGCAACGGCTCGGCGAGTTCGCCGTCATCGACCGGTTGGTGCGGGGCCGCCGGCAACCCGCCGCGGTGCTGGTGGGGCCCGGGGACGACGCGGCGCTGGTGTCCGCGGGCGACGGCCGCACCCTGGTCTCGACCGATGTGCTGGTGCAGGACCGGCACTTTCGGCTGGACTGGTCGACACCCCACGACGTCGGCCGCAAGGCGATCGCCCAGAACGCCGCCGACATCGAGGCGATGGGCGGGCGGCCCACCGCCTTCGTGGCCGGCTTCGCCGCGCCCGGTGACACGCCGGCGGACCAGGTGGACGCCTTGGTCGACGGGATGTGGGACGAGGCGGGGCGACTGTGCGCCGGGATCGCCGGCGGCGACCTGGTCAGCTGCCCGCTGTGGGTGTTGTCGGTGACGGTGCTGGGCGAGCTCGACGGTCGTACGCCGGTGTTGCGGTCGGGGGCGAAGGCCGGCTCGGTGATCGGGGTGACCGGTGATCTGGGCCGCTCCGCCGCCGGATATGCGTTGTGGGACAAGGGCATTGGTGGGCATACCGAGGGATTCGAGGAACTGCGGCGCCGTCACCTGGTGCCGCGGCCGCCGTACGGACAGGGCGCGGCGGCCGCGGCCGCGGGGGCGCAGGCCATGATCGACGTCTCCGACGGGCTGGTCGCCGACCTGCGGCACGTCGCCGAGGCGTCGGGGGTGGCCATCGACGTGTCCACCGCGGCGCTGGCCGCGGACCGGGACGCGGTGGCGGCGGCCGCGGACGCGGTCGGCGCCGACCCGCTGGCGTGGGTGCTGGGCGGCGGTGAGGATCACGCCCTGGCAGCGTGTTTCGCGTCCGCCGCGCCGCCCGGCTGGCGCGTCATCGGCCGCGTGCTCGACGGGCCGGCCGGCGTGCTCGTCGACGGCGCGGAGTGGAGCGGCTACGCGGGGTGGCAGTCGTACTAGGGTGACGTTAAATATCAACGTGACCGTCTACGCCATCGCACAGCTGAAGTTCACCGACCGGGCAGCCTACGACCGGTATCAGGCGAGGTTCATGGAAGTCTTCAGCCGTTACGCGGGAACGCTGCTGGCCGCTGACGAGGCGCCCCGGGTGGTCGAGGGGCGGTCGGACCGCGAAAAGGTGGTGCTGATGTCCTTTCCCGACGAGGCGGCATTTCGGGAGTTCGTGCAGTCGCCCGAATACGAGGAAATCGCGAAGGACCGTCGCGCGGGCGCCGACACGGTGGTGCTGCTCGTGCAAGGCCTCCTATGACCGCGCGCCCGTTGAGCGAGCTCGTCGAGTCCGGCTGGGCGGCGGCGCTCGAACCGGTTACCGACCAGGTCGCCCTGATGGGGCAGTTTCTGCGGGCCGAGATCGCGGCCGGCCGCGGGTACCTGCCGGCCGGGCCAAACGTGTTGCGCGCCTTCACCTATCCCTTCGACGACGTCAAGGTGTTGATCGTCGGGCAGGATCCCTACCCGACGCCGGGGCACGCCGTGGGCCTGAGCTTCTCGGTGGCGGCCGACGTGCGCCCGCTGCCCCGCAGCCTGGCCAACATCTTCGAGGAGTATTCCGCAGACCTCGGTCATCCCCAGCCGTCGTGCGGCGACCTGACGCCCTGGGCGCAGCGCGGGGTCATGCTGCTGAACAGGGTCCTCACGGTGCGACCCAACAACCCGGCGTCGCACCGGGGCAAGGGTTGGGAGGTGGTGACGGAGTGCGCGATTCGCGCGCTGGCGGCGCGATCGCTGCCCCTGGTGGCCGTCCTCTGGGGCCGCGACGCCTCGACACTGAAACCGATTCTGGCCGAAAGCAATTGCGTGGCGATCGAGTCGCCGCACCCGTCGCCGCTGTCGGCGTCTCGCGGCTTCTTCGGGTCGCGCCCGTTCAGCCGCGCCAACGAGCTGCTCGCCGGGCTCGGCGCCGATCCCGTCGATTGGCGGCTGCCGTGACCGGGATGACGGCCCTGCGCGCCCACCACCGCGGTGGCCCGGAGGTGCTGGTCGTCGAGCAGGCGCCCGTCCCGGTCCCCGCGGCCGGCGAGGTCCTGGTCGCGGTACACGCCGCGGCCATCACGTTCGACGAGTTGACGTGGGAGGAGACCTGGACCCGCGACGGCGCCGACCGGACGCCAGTGGTCCCGTCCCACGAGGTGTCCGGGGTGATCACCGAAATCGGGCCGGGCGTAACGGGTTTCGAGCCGGGCGACGAGGTCTACGGGCTGATCGACTTCGACCGCGACGGCGCCGCGGCCGAATTCGTCGCCGTGCCGGCCGCCGACCTGGCCGCCAGGCCGTCGACCGTGTCCCACGTCGTGGCCGCCGCGCTGCCGCTGGCCGGGCTTACCGCGGTGCAGGCGCTGGTCGAGCACGCCGGGGTGCAACCCGGCGAGGCGGTCCTGGTCCACGGCGGGGCCGGCGGGGTCGGCGCCCTGACGGTGCAGCTGGCCGCCGCGCTCGGCGCGCGGGTCACCGCGACCGTGCGCAGTGCCGCGCGCGAGCTCGTCGGCGACCTCGGCGCGCGGCGCGTGATCGACGTGCGCACCGAGGCGTTCGAGGACAGCGGCCCGTATGACGCCGTGATCGACACCGTCGGCGGCGCGACGCTCGACCGATCGTTCGGGGTGCTGCGCCGCGGCGGACGGCTGATCACCCTGTCGGCCCCACCGCCGCCGGGACGGGCCGACGCGAGCGGCGTCACGGCCACGTTTTTCATCGTCCGGCCGAATCGGGATCAGCTCGCCGAGCTGGCCGCGCTCGTCGACACCGGGCGGCTGCGCGTGGAGATCGCGGCGACGTTTCCGCTCGAGGCGGGCAGGGAAGCGTTCGAAAGCGGTCGGCGACCGGGCCGGCGCCCGGGCAAGACCGTCCTCGTCGTGCGGAACTAGCGCCGGACTAGCCCCGGCCGACCTTGCCGGCCTTGATGCAGGACGTGCAGACGTTCAGCCGCTGCTTGTTGCCGCCGGGACGGGTCACGACGTGCACGGTCTGGACGTTGGGGTCCCACCGGCGGCTGGTGCGGCGGTGGGAGTGCGACACCGACTTGCCGAAGCCGGGGCCTTTCCCGCAGATATCGCACACAGCGGCCATGGTTCAAACTCCTCAGAGGTTCGTGGGTCCGGCAGGTGGCCAGGACAGCCCGGAATGACTCGGGCCAGCCCAGGATACCGACTGACATGGGCAACCGCCAAAACGATCAACACGCCTCCGGCGACGTAGCGCCGGGAGTGTCGCCCATCCTGGCTAGGCTCAATGCGCCGACGCGGCTCGCCGCCGCGCGTGTCGTCGCCGGGCTACGCTGGCGCCCACCGGGGGCCGGCGCTGGCAGGCGCCGGGAGGCTCCAATGGGAGGTGGGTCGCTTGGGCACGTCGGAAGCTCTGCTGGACGCAGCGACCCTGCGGCACTGGGCCCACACCGCCGTCAGCGACTTGATCACCCACATCGACGAGATCAACCGGCTGAACGTGTTCCCGGTCGCCGATTCCGATACGGGCGCCAACATGCTGTTCACCATGCGTTCCGCGTTGGCGGAGGCCAATGCGGGCGCCGGCACGGAAGGCGGTGCCGCGTGCGTGGCCCGGGCGGCGGCGGCCCTGTCCGCCGGCGCGCTGAACGGCGCCCGCGGCAATTCCGGGGTGATCCTGTCGCAGATCCTGCGGGGAATCGCGGACGTCACCGCCGCCGCGGCGGCCGACGCCGGCGGCGAGCTGCGCCACCTGGACGCGGCCACCCTCGGGGCCGCGCTGCAGCGCGGCGTCGAGCTGGTCATCGCGTCGATGGGCGGCGACGAGGTGCCGGGCACCATCGTCTCGGTGCTGCGGGCGGCCGCCTGCGCCGTCGAGGAATGCGCCGACCAGGGGCTGGCCGCGGCGGTCACGGCCGCGGGCGACGCGGCGGTGATCGCGCTGGAGAAAACGCCCGAGCAGCTCGACGTCCTGGCCGACGCGGGCGCGGTGGACGCCGGCGGGCGCGGCCTGCTGGTCCTGCTGGACGCGCTGCGTTCGACCATCGGCGGGCAGGCCCCGCCCCGCACGGTCTACGAGCCGTCGCCGCGCGAACCCGAACCCACCGCCCCCGCGCGGCACCTCGGCCCGCAGTTCGAGGTGATGTACCGGCTGGACGGCTGCGACGCCGCGGCCGCGCACCGGCTGCGCAATCGGCTCGACGAGCTCGGCGAATCGGTCGCCCTGGCGCAGGCGGCCGGGCGGGAATCCGCCCCGCTCGACAGCTACTCCGTGCACGTGCACACCGACGACGCCGGCGCCGCCGTCGAGGCGGGCCTGGCGCTCGGGCGGCTCAGCCGGATCGTCATCTCGGCGCTCGGCTCCGGCGCCACCGGGCTGCCGGCGGGCGGCTGGACGCGCGAACGGGCCGTGCTGGCCGTCGTCGACGGCGACGGCGCCGCCGAATTGTTCTCCGCCGAGGGCGCCAGCGTGCTGCGGCCCGAACCGGGGGCCGACGTCAGCGCCCACCAGCTGGTGCGGGCCGTGGTCGACACCGGCGCCGCCCAGGTGATGGTGCTGCCCAACGGCTACGTCGCCGCCGAGGAACTGGTGGCCGGGTGCACCGCGGCCATCGGGTGGGGGATCGACGTGGTGCCGATCCCGACCGGGTCGATGGTGCAGGGGCTGGCCGCGCTGGCCGTGCACGACGCGGAGAGGCAGGCGGTCGACGACGGCTTCACGATGGCCCGCGCCGCCGGCGCCTCGCGGCACGGTTCGGTGCGCATCGCGACCGACAGCGCGCTGACCTGGGCCGGTCGCTGCCAGCCGGGCGACGGGCTCGGCATCGCGGGTGACGAGGTGCTCATCGTGGCCGCCGATGCGGCCGGGGCGGCGATCGGCCTGCTCGATCTGCTGCTGGCCTCCGGTGGCGACCTGGTGACGGTGCTGATCGGCGCCGGCATCGAGGATTCGGGCATGGGAGCCACCGCCCTGGGCGACATCCTGCAGGACCACGTGCACGACCACCACCCGGGCACCGAGCTGATGACCTACCGCACCGGCCACCGGGGCGACGTGCTGCTGATCGGGGTCGAGTAGCCGTGGCGTCGCTGTCCGACCGGCTGGATTACGTGGTGGGCGGCAAGATCGTGCCCCTCCTCGACGAGGTGTTCGGCATTCGCACCGTCGACGACCTGCTCCGCCACTACCCGCGCGCCTACACCGAGGGCGCCGCCGTGCGGGGCGCCGAAAACGAGCGGCCGGAAGAGGGTCAGCACATCACGATCGTCGACACCATCACCGATGCGCACTCCTTCCCGATGAAGAAGACGCCCAAGAGGAAGTGCCTGCGCATCACCGTCGGGTCGGGGCGCGGCAAGGTGACCGCGACGTTCTTCAACGCGGATTACATCAGCAGGGACCTCACCAAGGACACGCGCGTGATGCTCTCCGGTGAAGTCGGGTTCTTCCGGGGTGCGATGCAGCTGACGCACCCGGCCTTCCTCGTCCTCGACTCACCGGACGGGCGCAACCGCGGCACCAAATCGCTGAAAACCATCGCGAACGCATCGCACGCCGCCAGCGGCGAAGAAGTGATGGAAGTTCTCGAGGGTCGTTTCTACGCGATTTATCCGGCCAGCTCGAAACTGCAGAGCTGGGACATCTTCGGCGCTGTCCGGCAAGTGCTCGACGTCCTCGACCCGGTGCCCGATCCGCTGCCCACGGGGCTGCGTGAGCGGCTCGGCCTGATCCCCGAGGACGAGGCGCTGCGCGCGATTCACCTTTCCGAAGACGAGCGCGAACGGCAACGGGCGCGTGACCGATTGACGTTCGACGAGGCCGTCGGCCTGCAGTGGGCGCTGGTCGCCCGCCGGCACGGCGAGCTGTCCGAATCCGGGCCCCCGGCGCCGCGGCGGGACGACGGCCTGGCGGCGGAGTTGTTGCGGCGGTTGCCCTTCGAGCTGACGGCGGGGCAGCGCGAGGTGCTCGAGGTGCTGTCGGACGGTCTGGCGGCGACCCGCCCGATGAACCGCCTGCTGCAGGGTGAGGTGGGCTCCGGCAAGACGATCGTCGCGGTGCTGGCGATGCTGCAGATGGTCGACGCGGGCTACCAGTGCGCGTTGCTCGCTCCAACGGAAGTTCTTGCGGCGCAGCATCTTCGGTCGATCAACGACGTCCTCGGCGAGTTGGCGATGGCGGGCCAGCTGGGCGGGGCGGACAACGCGACCCGGGTGGCGCTGCTGACCGGCTCCATGACGGCCGCGCACAAGAAGCACGTCCGCGATGAGGTTGCCGGCGGGCAGGTCGGCATCGTCGTCGGCACCCACGCGCTGCTGCAGGACGCGGTGGACTTCCACAACCTCGGCATGGTCGTGGTCGACGAGCAGCACCGTTTCGGCGTCGAACAGCGAGATCAATTGCGCGCCAAGGCTCGCGCCGGCATCACGCCGCACCTGCTGGTGATGACCGCCACGCCGATACCGCGCACCGTCGCGCTCACCGTGTACGGCGACCTGGAGACCTCGACGCTGCGCGAACTTCCGCGCGGACGCCAGCCGATCGCCACCAACGTCATCTTCGTCGGCGACAAACCCACCTGGCTCGATCGGGCCTGGCACCGCATCATCGAGGAGGTCTCCGCGGGCCGCCAGGCCTACGTGGTCGCACCCCGGATCGACGAGACCGACGACGCGGACAAAAGCGATGAGGTCCGCCGGCCCTCGGCGACCGCGGTGGGGCTTTTCGACCGATTGCGCTCCGGGGAGCTGGCGGACCTGCGGCTGGCGCTGATGCACGGTCGGTTGTCGGCCGACGAGAAGGACGCCGCGATGGCGGCGTTTCGCTCGGGTGAGGTCGATGTGCTGGTGTGCACCACGGTCATCGAGGTGGGAGTCGACGTCCCCAATGCCACGGTCATGCTGGTGATGGACGCCGACCGGTTCGGGATCAGCCAGCTGCATCAGCTGCGCGGGCGCATCGGCCGCGGCGAGCATCCGAGCCTGTGCCTGCTGGCCAGCTGGGTCCCCCCGGACTCGCCGGCCGGCCGGCGGCTGCGCGCGGTCGCCGAGACGATGGACGGGTTCGCCCTCGCCGACCTGGACCTCAAGGAGCGTCGCGAGGGAGATGTGCTGGGCCGCAACCAATCCGGCAGAGCGGTCACCCTGCGGCTGCTGTCGCTGGCCGATCACGAAACCTACATCCAAGCAGCCCGCGAATTCGCCGTCCAGGCATACGAGCGGGACCCCTCGAACCCCGAATTGGCCCTGCTGGCGAGGCGATTCACCGACACCGACCGGATCGACTATCTGGACAAAGCATGAATCGCAAACTGCTGCTGTGGTTGTCGGCGATCGCATTGCTCGCGGTGCTGGTCGCCTACCAGACGCTGGGATCGGAGTCGGCCAAGCGCGCCGAAGTGGCCGCCCGCGCCGACGTGCCCACGGTGCAACCCGGCACCGACGTGCTCGGCGGCGTCGCGGTGCTGCCGGAGCGCGCCCACCGCTACGACTACCGCCGCCCCGCGTTCGGCGACGCCTGGGATGACGACAACGACGCGCCCCTCGGGCACAACGGGTGCGACACCCGCGACGACATCCTCAACCGCGACCTCGTCGACAAGACGTACGTGTCGACCAAGCGCTGCCCGAACGCGGTCGCCACCGGCACCCTGCACGACCCGTACACCAACACCACGATCGCGTTCCAGCGCGGGGCCAAGGTCGGCGAGGCGGTGCAGATCGACCACATCGTCCCGTTGGCCTACGCCTGGGACATGGGGGCCTACGGCTGGCCGTTCCCCGAACGGCTGCGTTTCGCCAACGACCCGGCGAACCTGCTGGCCGTGGAGGGGCAGGCCAACCAGGACAAGGGCGACTCCCCGCCGGCGCAGTGGATGCCGCCGAACACCGCGTTCGCGTGCCAGTACGCCATGCAGTTCATCGCCGTGCTGCGCGGCTACCAGCTGCCGGTGGACCAGGCCTCCGCGGGTGTGCTGCGCCAGGCCGCGGCCACCTGCCCGGCGGGGTAGGCCGCGACGGGTTACGGACCGTCGTAGGTGTCGGGGTCCGGGCGCAGCCGGGTGCCGTCGTTGAGGCCGTTGATCAGGTCCATGTGTTCGGCGGCCAATTCGAAGTCGAAGATGTCCAGGTTGCCGGCGATGCGCTCGGGTTTACTCGAGCGGAAAATCACCGAGTTGCCCAGTTGCACATTCCACCGGAGCAGAACCTGCGCCGGCGTCTTGCCGTATTCGCCGGCGATGGAGGTCACCGTCGGGTTGTCCATCAGCTTGCCCAGAACCAGCGGCGTGTAGGACTGCGTCACCACGTTGTGCTGCGCATTCGCTTTGCGCAGTTCGTCCTGGTTGAGCAGCGGGTGCAGCTCGATCTGGTTGACCGCCGGGGTGACGAACGTCAGGTCGATGACCGTCGAGAGGTGATCCTCGGTGAAGTTGGACACCCCGATCGAGCGGGACTGGCCGTTGCCCCGGCACTGGATCAGACCCCCGAACGAGTCGACGTACTTGCCCACGGACGGCGCGGGCCAGTGAATGAGGTAGAGGTCGACGTACTCGAGGCCGAGTCGCTCCAGGCTGGCGGTGCAGGCCTGCTGGGCGCCGTTGAACCCCTGGTCGGCGGTGGCCAGCTTGGTGGTGACGAACAGCTCGGCGCGCGGGATGCCGGAAGCCGCGATCGCGCGGCCCACCGCGGCCTCGTTGCCATAGGCGGCGGCGGTGTCGATGAGCCGGCACCCGATCTCCAGCGCGGCCGAGACCGCGCGCTCGGTCTCGTCCTCCGACAGGTCGGCGACGCCCAGGCCGAGCACCGGCATGGTGTTTTCGTCGTTGAGAGCTATCGAGGGTATGGCGGTGCCCGACTCGCCAGTCAATGTCATTCACCTACCTGTGAATTGAAGGTTCGTAGATCCGACCCAGTCAGGCTCCCTCATCGAGCCCGAGTTCGACGTCATTTCGGCCGGGTTCCGTGTGCGTTTCACGACCGGGGACCACGATATTACCCAGCCGGATATGCACCTAATCAATGCCGCCCGGGCTGCCCCAGCCGCCCGGTGGCGCCTCGAGCATGGTCGAATGCGGCTGAGCATGGCCGAATGCGGCACAGTGGCGACGACGTAGAGTTGATCGCGCGGCACGTCGGAATCGGCATTTGCGCCGGCGGGACCCGGAAGACTCTTCGAGCCCGACAACGGGTATCCCATTTCCGTCGTCCAGCGTGGCCAGAATTTTCAGCCAGGGGAGCAGGAGCAGCCATGACCAGAAGTCTGCCGGGGGCGCCGGACCTCGACATTGGCGCCCAGCGTGCACAGATGCGCTGGCTCAGCCGCGTGCAGGGCGTCGTCACCACCGCGGGTGTCAAGGTGATTCCGTGGATCCCGGGCGCCGCCAAGCGGGTGCTTTTCCACGGCCGCTCGGTCATCATCGACGGCAACACGCTCGACCCCACGCTTCAGCTGATGCTGTCGGGTCTGCGCGCCGTCGGCATCGACGGCCTCGTCGTCGACGACGAACCGGCCGCCTCCCGCGCCCAGATGCGCGAGACGCTCGCCGGCTTGCCCGGGCCGCAGATCCACGTCGACGTGGCGGACCTCTCGCTGTCGGGACCGGCCGGCGAGATCCGCGCGCGACACTACCGGCCGCCCGGCGGCGCCGAAGCGCCCCTGCTGGTCTTCTACCACGGCGGCGGCTGGGTGATCGGCGACCTGGACACCCACGACTCCCTGTGCCGGCTCACGTGCCGCGACGCCGGCATCCACGTGTTGTCGATCGACTACCGGCTGGCCCCCGAGCACCCGGCCCCCGCCGCCGTCGAAGACGCCTACGCGGCCTTCAGGTGGGCCCACGAGCACGCCGGTGAGCTCGGCGCCACCCCGGGGCGCGTCGCGGTCGGCGGCGACAGCGCCGGCGGCAACCTGGCCGCCGTGGTCTCCCAGCTGGCCCGCGACGAGGGCGGCCCCGCCCCGGTGCTGCAGTGGCTGATCTACCCGAGGACCGACTTCACCGCGCAAACCCGGTCCATGAGCCTGTTCGCCCGCGGCTTCCTGCTGACCAGGCGCGACATGGACTGGTTCACCGCCCAGTACCTGAGGGCGTTCGACCCGACCGATCCCAGGGTCTCGCCGCTGCACGCCGAGTCGCTGGCGGGGCTGGCGCCGGCGCTGATCGCGGTCGGCGGGTTCGACCCGCTGCGCGACGAGGGCGAGGCCTACGCGGCGGCGCTGCAGGCCGCCGGCACCCCGGTCGACCTGCGCTACATGGGCTCGCTCACCCACGGCTTCGCGAACCTGTTCCAGCTGGGCGGTGACAGCGCCGTGGGGACGAGCGAGCTGGTTTCCGCCCTGCGCGCGCACCTGAGCCGCGCCTGAGCTGTCGGGCGGAACGCCGGTACTCTAGAGGCGCCTCCGTCCGACCGCCGGACGGGCCAGCACCGAAGGATCAGCGTACCTGTGGCCGACAAATCCAAGCGTCCCCCGCGATTCGATGTGAAGTCCGCCACCGGCAAATCCGGCCGACTCGTCCAGATCGGCGGCACGGCCTTCATCGTGATCTTCGCGGTCGCGCTCGTCTTCTACATCGTGACATCGCATCACAAGAAGGGCGGCGCGACGGGAGAGGGCGACACGGTCCGGGTGGCGTCGAGCAAGGTGGTCACCCAGCCCGGCACAAGCAACCCCAAGGCCGTGGTGAGCTTCTACGAGGACTTCCTGTGCCCGGCCTGCGGCAATTTCGAGCGGGCGTTCGGGCCGACGGTGTCCAAGCTCATCGACATCGGCGCGATCGCGGCCGACTACTCCATGGTGGCCATCCTCGACAACCAGAAGAACCAGAACTATTCCTCGCGGGCCGGCGCGGCGGCACTGTGCGTCGCTGACGAATCCATCGACGCGTTTCGCCGCTTCCACAGCGCGCTGTACAGCACCGAGATCCAGCCCGACGAGCGCGGCACCAGCTTCCCCGACAACGCGCGGCTGATCGAGATCGCCCGGGTGGACGGCGTCGTGGGCAAGGTGCCCGACTGCATCAACAGCGGCAAGTACCTGTCCAGGGTCGCCGGCGAGGCCGCGGCCGCGCACATCACCGCGACGCCGACCATCAAGATCAACGGCCAGGATTACGAGCCGTCGACGCCCGACGCGCTGGTCAGCAAGATCAAGTCCATCGTGGGCGACGTGCCGGGCATCGACACCGCCGTTTCTCCCGCGGCGCGATGACGACCCCGGTGTCAGCGCAACCCGCCGAAGAGGCCGGCGGCCTGGCACCGGATTCGCCCGACCGGGCGCGGGTGCCCGCGCCCAGCGCGTGGTGGGTGCTCATCGCCGGTGTGGTCGGCCTGGTCGCCTCGATGACGCTGACCGTGGAGAAGATCGACCTCCTGGTCAACCCCTCCTACGTGCCGACATGCAACATCAACCCGATCCTGTCGTGCGGCTCGGTGATGGTCACACCGCAGGCGTCGGTGCTCGGATTCCCCAACCCGCTGCTCGGGCTGGTGGGTTTCACCGTGGTGGTCGTCACCGGTGTCTTGGCGGTGGCCAAAGTTGCTCTGCCGCAATGGTATTGGGCCGGGCTGCTGGTGGGTGTGCTGATGGGTTCGGCGTTCGTGCACTGGCTGATCTTCCAGAGCCTGTACCGCATCGGGGCGTTGTGCCCGTACTGCATGGTCGTCTGGGCGATCACCATCTCGCTGCTGGTGGTGGTGGCGTCGATCGTCTTTCGGCCGGCGTTGCGGCACCGATCCGGCCCGGCCTGGTTGCTCTACCAATGGCGGTGGTCGATCGCCGCGCTGTGGTTCACCGCGGTGTTCCTGCTGATCATGGCGCGGTTCTGGGACTACTGGTCCACCCTGTTGTGAACGTCTGCCCGTGACCCGGATCATCGGTGGCGTCGCCGGGGGGCGGCGCATCACCGTCCCCCCGCGGGGCACCCGGCCCACCACCGACCGGGTCCGCGAATCGCTGTTCAACATCGTCGCCGCGCGACGCGACCTGGCCGGCCTGGCGGTGCTCGACCTGTACGCCGGCTCGGGCGCGCTGGGGCTGGAGGCCCTGTCGCGCGGGGCGGCCTCCGCGGTGTTCGTGGAGTCCGACCCGCGCACCGCGGCCGTCATCGCGCGCAACGTCGAGGCCCTGGGACTGCCCGGCGCCACCGTGCGCCGCGGCACGGCCGCGACCGTGCTGGCCGTCGGGACGGCCACCGCGGTGGACCTGGTGTTGGCCGACCCGCCCTACGACATCGACACCACGGAGCTGAACGCCGTGCTGGCCGCACTGACCGCGCACGGCTGGGTGCGCGAGGGTACCGTCGCGGCCGTGGAGCGTCCGGCCGCCGCAGCGGCGCTGACCTGGCCGCCGGGCTGGTCCGTGTGGCCGGAGCGCGTGTACGGCGACACCCGTCTGGAGCTGGCCGAATTTGCCTGACGCCGCCGTGTAGCGTCAGTCGGCATGAGCGGCGCGGTGTGTCCGGGGTCGTTTGACCCGGTGACGTTGGGCCACATCGACGTCTTCGAGCGCGCGTCGGCCCAGTTCGACGAGGTGGTCGTGGCGATCCTGACCAACCCCGCCAAGAAGGGCATGTTCGAGCTCGACGAGCGGATCGCGATGATCGAGGAGTCGACGACGCACCTGCCCAACCTGCGGGTGGAGTCCGGTCAGGGTCTGGTGGTCGACTTCGTCAGGGCGCGGGGGATGACGGCCATCGTGAAGGGCCTGCGCACCGGCACCGACTTCGAATACGAGCTGCAGATGGCGCAGATGAACAAGCACATCGCCGGTGTGGACACGTTTTTCGTCGCGACCACGCCGCGCTATTCGTTCGTGTCGTCCTCGCTGGCCAAGGAGGTAGCGTGGCTGGGCGGCGACGTGTCGGAGCTGCTGCCCGAACCGGTGAACCGCCGGTTGCGGGAGAAGCTGTCGGGCCGCGCCTGAGGCGTGGGTCAGAACACGACGGTCTGGTTGTCGTGAACGATCACCCGGTCCTCGCAATGCCAGAGCACGGCGCGCGACAACACCGCGCGTTCGACGTCGGCGCCGACGCGGATCAGGTCGTCGACCGTGTGGGTGTGGTTGACGCGCACGACGTCTTGCTCGATGATCGGGCCCTCGTCGAGCACCTCGGTGACGTAGTGGGCGGTGGCGCCGACCAGCTTCACACCGCGTTCACGCGCGCGCCGATAGGGTGACGCGCCGGTGAAGGCGGGGAGAAACGAGTGGTGGATGTTGATCAACGGGCAGCCGACCGCGTTGAGAAACTCCGGACTCAGTATCTGCATGTAGCGCGCCAGCACCACCAAATCGACGTTGCCGCTGAGCAATTGGAGCTGGCGCTGTTCGGCCTCGGCCCGCGTGTCGCGGGTGGCGGGGATGTGAATGAACGGCACGCCGAAGGGGCGCACGTGGTCGGCCAGGTCGGGATGGTTGGCGATCACCATGGCAACCGACATCTGGAGCTCGCCGCGGCGATTGCGCCACAACAGGTCCAACAGGCAGTGGTCCTCCTTGGAGGCCATGATCGCGACCCGCTTGGCCTTCGAGGCTTCGGTGAACCGGTAGTCGATGGCGAACTTGTCGGCGACGGTGCCCGCGAACTGGCGCTCGAGTTCGTCCTTGGCGGCGGCCAGGCCGGGCAGGTGAAAGATCGCTCGCTGCAAAAACGTTCCGTCCTCCGGCGCGGTGGAGTGCTGTTCGAGCGAAATGATGTTGGCGCCGGCCTGGGCCAGGAAGTTGCTGACCGCCGCGATCAGCCCGGGCCGGTCGTGGCAGCGCAGCAGCAGTCGGCCGATGTCGGCCGGCGGCGGCGGGCCGGCCGGCGGTGGCGGATAGTTACCGGCCTCCGCCGGCGTCGGCATCCCGGATCGCGCCATCTTGGCTTCCTTCGTCACTGGGCTTGGAATAGAAGGACGGTGAGATTCAGATTTCCGCAGGCCAGGATACCGTCCGTCATGCGTTCGCCATCGGGCTTTCCCGGGAAGCGAATGGTCCCGAACGTGACTTCCGCTGTGACACCGCTCATTTGATGCGATCGGCGATCCGTGGGCACTCGCCGAACCCGAATGGAGGCAGCGCCCGGGGAATGTGGTCGCAGCGGTGATTCACCAGAAACGCGTGCTCGATTGCCCGGGTTGAGGCATTCTGCCAACGAAGCAATGCGCGCCGGATGATTTCGAAGGGACTTGGCAGTGGATGAGGGACCCGCCGTCGCGGTGGAGAATCGCGCCGAGGCCGACGTGACCCCGGTTCTTGGTGGGTGGCGCCCGACCACCGCGCCGCCCGCGTTCGCCCCGGAAGACATCGCGCACATCCTGCGATACGTGCGGCACCCGGTTCACGTCGTGCGCGAGCACGCAACCGGGCAGCTGGGGCTTGCCATGGGCGGTGAGCTGGTGGGCGCCGGCGCGTCCGACGTGTCACTGGTGGCGACGTTGCCCCCGATATACCCGGAGTGGCTGGGCGACCGGGAGTTCTGCGAGGCCCACGGGACCCGTTTTCCGTACGTCACCGGGGCCATGGCCAACGGCATCGCGACACCGGCGCTCGTGGTGGCGGTCGCCGAGGCCGGCATGCTGGGCTTCTTCGGCGCGGGCGGCCTGTCCTACGCCGCCGTCGAGCGGGGGCTGGCCGACATCCACGCGAGGCTGGCGGGCAGAACCGGACTCGCGTGGGGTGCGAACCTGATCCACTCGCCCAACGAACCCGCCCTGGAGGCGCGGGTGGCCGAGCTGTTCATCGCGCAGGACGTTCGCATCGTCGAGGCATCGGCGTTCATGAAGCTCACCGCCGCCGTCGTCCACTACGCGCTGTCCGGCCTGTCGACCGACCCGGCCGGCGCCATCGTCCGCAAGCACCATGTGATGGCGAAGGTGTCGCGGCCCGAGGTCGCGCGCATGTTCATGGAACCCGCCCCGGCGGCGCTGGTTTCGGCGCTCGAAGCCTCCGGCAAGCTCACCGCGCGGGAGGCCGAACTTTCACGGCACGTGCCGGTGGCAGAAGACATCACGGTCGAGGCCGACAGCGGGGGACACACCGACAACCGCCCGCTTTCGTCGCTTTTCTCCGAAATCGTGCTGCTGCGCGACACGCTGGCGCGACAACACGCGCTGAACGCACGGGTGCGCGTCGGGGCGGGCGGCGGCATCAGCACACCGCAGTCCGTCGCCGGCGCGTTCGCGATGGGGGCCGCCTACGTGGTCACCGGTTCGGTCAACCAGTCGTGCGTCGAGTCGGGGCTGTCCCCACAGGCGCGCGAAATGCTCGCCAAGGCCGGGGTGGCGGACGTGATGATGGCCCCGGCATCCGACATGTTCGAGATGGGCGTGAACCTGCAGGTGCTCAAGCGCGGCTCGATGTTCGCGCCCCGAGCGAGAAAGCTCTACCAGTGGTACGCCGGCAACCCGGACCTGGCCACCGTCGTGGCCAAGCACGGCGCGGAGCTGGAGAAGATCCTCGGCAAGGGCGTCGACGAGGTCTGGGCCGAAACGCGCCGGTACTGGGAAGAGCGCGACCCCGCGGTGCTGGAACTCGCCGCCCGCGATCCCAAGTACCAGATGGGCCTGGTGTTCCGGTGGTACCTCGGCCTGTCGAGCCGGTGGGCGATTGACGGTCAACCCGATCGCGTCCTGGACTACCAGATCTGGTGTGGTCCCGCCATGGGGGCCTTCAACAGCTGGGTGGCCGGCAGTTACCTGGAGCCGTGCGAGCACCGCAACGTCGACCAGGTGGCGCTCAACCTGCTCGAGGGGGCCGCCCAGATCAGCCGGGCCCAGCAGGCGCGCACCTGCGGGGTGCCCGTCCCGGCGAGCGCGTTCCATTACGTGCCACATCCGTTGTCCGTGTAGCGCCGCGGCGCCCGAATTGCGCGGCAATCTCCGCGCTCGGCGCATTTGCGTGCGGCGAATAGTTACGCGCGTGTAATCGCGGTTCGGTTTGGCGGCCGATACGCGTCGGCGTCGAAGGAAACCCGGCGCGGTCCGGATCGGATGGCGGCCAATCAAAACCGTTGCTCATAAGGCGGCCCTAAGACGAATCCGGGGTTATTGACAATCCGTCAATACGCTGGCTTATGCTCTGGTATCGTCCGGCGAGCGTTCGACCAGTCTCGGTTGATCAATTCAGCAAAACTGACGGTCAGTGGGGCGTGGTGAACATCCCGACGCGGTACGTATAACCGGCGCGAAGGAGACCCGTGGTATCCAAGCATCCCCCGGTTGCCGTTGTCGGCGTCAGCGCACTGTTTCCCGGCTCGCCCGAGGCCGAGCGCTTCTGGCGCAACATCGTCGGAGGCGTCGACCTGTTCTCGGAGGTCCCCGCCTCGCACTGGAGCGTCGACGACTACTACGACCCGTCGCCGCAAGCGCTGGACAAGGTTTACGCGCGCCGCGGGGGATTCCTGCCCGATATCGACTTTTCGCCGATGGATTTCGGAATTCCACCGAATGCAGTGCCCGCGACGGACACCGCGCAATTGCTCGGATTAATGGTCGCGCAGCAGGTACTGGAGGACGCCGCCGGCGGTGACCTGTCTCACATTGACCGCGAGCGGGTCAGCGTGGTGCTGGGAGCGTCCGGCGGAACCGAAATGACCAACTATATGGGCGGCGGCCTGCACCGGCCGGTCTGGGAGCGCGGGCTTCGCGCTGCCGGCCTTTCCGAACGCGAGATCGCGGCATTCAGCGAGAGCGTCGCGTCCGCCTACACGCCGTGGCAGGAAAACACCTTTCCCGGACTTCTCGGCAACGTCATCGCCGGGCGAATCGCCAACCGCTTCGACCTCGGCGGCACGAACTGCGTCATCGACGCGGCGTGCGCCAGCTCCCTGGCCGCGCTCGAGGTGGGCCTGCACGAGCTGTACCTCGGTGCGGCCGACATGGTGATCGCCGGGGGAGTCGACGCGTTCAACGACATCTTGATGTTCATGTGCTTCGCCAGGGTCACCGCGCTGTCGCCCACCGGCGACTGCCGGCCCTTCTCCGCGCAATCGGACGGGACCATGCTCGGCGAGGGTCTGGCGATGCTCGCGCTCAAGCGTCTGGACGACGCCGAACGCGACGGCGACCGGATCTACGCCGTGATCCGCGGCCTCGGCACGTCGTCGGACGGCCGGGCCAAGAGCATCTACGCACCGAGCCCGGCCGGTCAGGCCAAGGCCCTTCGCCGAGCCTATGCCGCCGCCGGCTACGGCCCGGAGACGGTCGGGCTCGTGGAGGCGCACGGCACGGGAACGAAGGCCGGTGACGTCGCCGAGTTCACCGCGCTGCGCGAGGTTTTCGACGAATCGGGTCGCGCGGAGCGGCAGTGGTGCGCGCTCGGTTCGGTGAAGTCCCAAGTCGGCCACACCAAGGGCGCGGCGGGGGCGTGCGGCCTGTTCAAGGCCGTGATGGCGCTGCACCACAAGGCATTGCCGCCGACCATCAAAGTGGATCGGCCCAATCCCGCCCTCGAAATCGAGAAGACGCCGTTCTACCTCTCGACGCAGACCAAGCCGTGGATCGCCGACCACGGCTTGCCGAGGCGCGCGTCCGTCAGCTCATTCGGCTTCGGCGGCACCAACTTTCATGTCACGGTCGAGGAGTACACCGGCACCGGGAAGCGGGCATGGCGGTTCCGATCCTGGGATTCCGAGCTGATCCTGCTGGGCGCGCAGTCCGCGCCGGCGCTTTCCGATGAGGCCGCTCGGCTGTCCGCGTCGCTCGTCGACAGCAACGACATGCTCAGCTACATCGCACGCAGCACCCAGTCCGCTTACGACGCCGCGCAACCGCACCGCCTGGCCGTTGTGGCCGACAGCGTTTCGAACCTGCGGGCGTTGCTCGACGAGCTCGCGGACAGGCTCCGCGCAGCCGACTGCCCGGCGTCGTTGAGCTCGCCGAAGGGTTACCACTACTCGGCACAACGACCCGGGCCGGTGGCGCTGTTGTTCCCCGGACAGGGCAGCCAGTACGTCGGCATGGGCGCCGACCTGCCTCAGCTCCATGACGCGGCACTGTCGCCATGGGAGGTCGCCCGCGCCGGCCTGTTGAACGCGGATCGCGACCTGCACGAGGTCGTTTGGCCGAGGACGGCGTTCACCGACGACGAGCGGGCGCGGCAGGCGGCCGAGCTGACGAGGACCGAGTGGGCGCAACCGGGCATCGGCGCGCACAGCCTGAGTCTGCTCGCCGTGATCCGGGCGCTGGGGATTGCGCCCGTCGCCGTCGGTGGGCACAGCTTCGGCGAAGTCACCGCGTTGTGCGCCGCGGGTGTGTTCGGCGAGGAGGTCGCCCTCCTGATCGCCCGCGCTCGCGGTGCGCTGATGGCCGACGCGGCGAACAACAGCGACGGGGCGATGTGCGCGGTGAGCGCACCCGTCGAGCAGGTCCGTCAGCTGATCGCAGAGTGGGGGCTCCCCGTTGTCGTCGCCAACCACAACGCTCCCGACCAGGTTGTGCTGTCGGGCGACACGACGGCCATCAACCATGCGGCGCAACGGTTCGGCGAGGTGGGCATCACCGCGCGCCGCCTCGACGTCGCGACCGCCTTCCACTCCGACATCGTCAGCGCGGCGGCCGGTCCCTTCGCGTCGTTCCTGGCCGATATCCCGTTCGGCACGCCGCAGGTGCCCGTCTACGCCAACGCGACGGCGCAGCCGTACGGTGCTGATCCCCAACAGATCCGGAGCACGCTCGCCAATCAGATCGCCCAGCCCGTGCGGTTCGCCGAACAGGTTCAGGCGATGTGGGGGGCCGGCGCTCGCACCTTCGTCGAGGTGGGCCCCGGCGGCGTGTTGACGAACCTCGTCGGCAAGTGTCTGGCCGGCAGGGAGCACACCGCGGTATCCCTGGATGCCAAGGGCCGAAACGGCATTCGGTCGTTGTGGCTCGGGCTGGCCCAACTCGCCGCCGCCGGCGTCCCGATGAATTTCGATCCGCTGTGGGCCGATTACCGCCCCGGCGACGACCCCCGCGCTCGCCAGCGACCCAAGCTCACGCTGACGATCAACGGATCCAACTACGGAAAGCCGCGCATGAGCGAGCAGCCCGTGCGGCGGCCGATCGGTGTCGAAGCCCCTACCGACCGCAGTGTCCGCAGCAACGGGCACAGGACCGAATCGGAGTACACATTGGCGCCATCCGAATCGCATACGCCCGCAAGCCCACCCGCGACGGCATCCGCCGCGGTGCCTTCGGCGCCGACGGCGGCCCCGCCGGCTGAGCTCGGCGGCAACGGTGCTCATGCCCGCGCTGCTGCCGCACCCGTGCCGCACGTCAGCGCCGACGTCGTAACGGAGCTGCTGGCCGCTGTTGGAACCGTGCAGGAAGGCATCGGCCGAATACAAAGGGCCCTGCAGGCTCTCGTGCCGCAGCCCGCGGTAGCCGGACCACCGGCCGCACCGCCGGTCGTCCCCAACGGAAAACCGGCAATGCCGACACCACCACCGGCCCCCGCCCACAATGGCGGTCCGGTGATGCCCACAGCGCCGGCGGTCCCGGCCGTCCACAACGACCACGTCGCCGTTCGGAACGGGACGACGGCGCCGGTCCCGCCCGCGGCCCCGGCGCCCGTCAGCACGCTTGCGCCGGTGGCGGTTTCGGCCGACGGCTCGGAGTTGGTGGGTCAGATGCTGGCGGTGGTGGCCGACAAGACGGGTTATCCGGTGGAGATGCTGGACTTGTCGATGGCGTTGGAGGCCGATCTGGGGATCGACTCGATCAAGCGGGTGGAGATTTTGTCCGCTGTGCAGCAGCGGATTCCGGGGTTGCCGGAGGTGGAGACGTCGACGATGGCGACGTTGGGCACGTTGGGCGAGATCATCGATTACCTGCACAGCCTGAGTGCCCCGGTGGCCCTTAACGGCAGCGCGGCCGCCCACAACGGGTCGGCGGCGCCGGTGGCCGCTGGTGAGTTGGTGGGTCAGATGCTGGCGGTGGTGGCCGACAAGACGGGTTATCCGGTGGAGATGCTGGACTTGTCGATGGCGTTGGAGGCCGATCTGGGGATCGACTCGATCAAGCGGGTGGAGATTTTGTCCGCTGTGCAGCAGCGGATTCCGGGGTTGCCGGAGGTGGAGACGTCGACGATGGCCACGTTGGGCACGCTGGGCGAGATCATCGATTACCTACAAAACCTGACCGGCCCGGCGACCGAAGTAGGTGATCGCCTCCCTTTTGACCTAGCGGGGGTCGCGCGCTACGCGGTGCGCGCGATCCCCGCTCCGGCCAGCGGGATGGGAATGCCCGGTCTCCACACCGCCGCCGGCGTCGAGATCGTCACAACGCGAGACGAGCAGGACGCCACGGCCGAAGCCCTGGCCGTCATCCTGCGCACGCACGGCGTCGACGCCACAGTCGTGGCCGCGCCCAGTGCGGATGCCCGGGCGGTGATCCACCTCGCCGGTCTGCGGCGAATGGCCACCCGTGACGACACGCTGGCCGTCAATCGAACGGTTTTCGCCGACGCCCAATGCGTCGCCGCGCACTTCGCCGAACACGGCGGCGTCTTCGTCACCGTCCAGGACACCGGCGGCACCTTCGGCCTGCTCACCGACCCCGGCCCGCGCGCCTGGGCCGGCGGCATCGCCGCACTCGCCAAGACGGCCGCACAGGAGTGGCCCCGCGCGCAGATCAAGGCGATCGACATCGCGGTTGGGCAGCTGCCGCCGGTCGCCGTCGCCGAACGCCTCGCTCAGGAGATTCTGGCCGGCGGCGCGGAACTCGAAGTCGGTCTGGGCAGCTCGCACGGTCGCGTCACGGTCGCGGCGGACGCGCGGCGGGTGACCACCCACACGCGCCGCCTGGACCGCGGTGACGTGGTCGTGGTGTCGGGCGGCGGCCGCGGCGTCACCGCCGCGTCGGTGATCGCCCTGGCCAAGGAGACGCAAGCGAGTTTCGTCCTGCTGGGGCGCACGGAGCTGTCCGACGAACCGCCCGCGGCGCGCGGGCTGGCGACCGATGCCGAGCTCAAGCGCGCGCTGCTCGGTAGCGCTGCGGCACAAGGGCTCAAGCCCACGCCCAGACAGCTCGAGCAGCAGGTGCAGCGCATCCTCGCCGATCGCGAGGTGCGCGCCACCCTCGCCGCCCTGACCGCGGCCGGCTCACGGGTCCGCTACGCCGCGACCGATGTGCGGGACGCGGCCGCGCTCGGCCCGCTGCTGGACAGCGTGCGGGCCGAATTCGGTCCGATCACCGGATTGGTGCATGGCGCAGGCGTTTTGGCCGATGCGCCACTGCACAAGAAGACCCTGGACGGGTTCGACCGCGTCTTCGAGACGAAGGTCGGTGGCCTCGGCGCACTGCTGGACGCGACGGCCGCCGATCCGCTGAAGGTCATCTGCCTGTTTTCCTCGGTGGCCGCGCGCAGCGGCAACGTCGGTCAAAGCGACTACGCCATGGCCAACGAGATCCTCAACAAGGTGGCCCTGGCGGAGCAGGCGCGCCGCGGTCCGGCCTGCCTCGTGCGGGCCCTGGGCTGGGGGCCGTGGGACTCCGGCATGGTCACGCCCGGCCTCAAGGCGATGTTCGAGTCGCGGGGCATCTCGTTGATCCCGCTCGCCGACGGCGCTCGGGCATTCGTCTCGGACGTCCTGGACGGCGGAACCGAGACCCCCGAGGTCACCCTCGGCGACGGCGTATTGGCCGGCCTGCCAACCCATCCCGTCCCCGCCGAGGGCCGGGTCGCGCGCGTGGTGGCCCAGGTGACCCGGCAGCCGTACCTGGTCGATCACCGCGTCCGGGGCAAGGTCGTGCTGCCGATCGTCCAGGCCCTGGAGTGGTTTGTGCGGATGGCCGAGGCCTGCCGGCCGGGGCACCGGGTGGACCGTGTCCTCGACCTCAGGGTGCTGCGGGGAGTGACGCTGTCCGACATCGAACAGCACGGCGACCCGATGCTGGTGCGCTGCGCGGCGGTGGAGGGACATCCGCATCGGCTGACCTGCACGTTGTCCGACGGCTCGGGATCGACTGCCCACTACTCGGCGACGGCCGAAATGGGTTGGGAAACAACCACACTCCCCGCGACCCCAACGACGCCGGCCGGCGGCCGCCGGCTGGACCGGGCCGCCTGCTACGGCGGCGGCGCGCTCTTCCACGGCCCGGCGTTTCAGGTCCTCGACTCGGTGGACTGCGGGGTTTCGACCGCGACGGCATCCCTGCACGGCCTGACGCGCGCGGGCTGGCGGGGTGAGGGCTGGGCCACGGATCCGGCGGCGCTCGACGGGTGCCTGCAGGTGGCACTGGTGTGGGGCTTCGAGCGGCTCGGCCGCACGGTGCTGCCGCTGCGGGTGGGCGAGGTCGCCCGCTACCGGGCCGGTGCACTCGGCGACGGACTGCGCTGCGTGCTCTCCAACGGCGACGCCGACAACAGCCGGGCCGTTTGCGACCTGGATCTCCTGGACGCCGACAACCGCATGGTTGCCGGCATCAGGAGGCTCGAGTTGTACCCCTACGGCGGCTGATTCGACGATGCCGCGGAGCCGCCGTGAAGTTTGAGCCCATCGCGATCGTGGGCCAGGGCTGCGTCCTGCCCGGCGGGCTGAACCCGGGCGAGTTGTGGCAGACCGTGCACGACGGCCGGGACGTGCTCGGCTCACCCCCGCCCGGCTATTGGGGCGTACCCGCGGCGCGGATCGTCGCCGACGACGAGAACGCCTCGTTCCTCGACCACGCCTGGTCGGACCGCGGCGGATACGTGCGGGGCTTCGACGACATCTTCGACCCCGGCCGCTTCCTGCTCGACGCCGAGCGGTTCCACGGTCTCGATCCGCTGTTCCTGTGGGCCCTCGAGGCCGCCCGCCAAGCCGTGCAGAGCGCCGGCTGGAGACCCGGTGAGGTTCCGGGGCCGGCGGGGGTGATTCTCGGCAACCTGAGCTATCCGACGAAATCGATGACCGACCTGGCCGAAAGTGTCTGGCGCGGTGACGAACACGGCATCGACTGGCGCAACCGCTTCATGTCCGGGCTCCCGGCGCACGTCGTGGCCGACGCGCTGGGGCTGACGGGAGGAGCCGCCGCGCTGGACGCCGCGTGTGCCTCCTCGTTGTACGCGATCAAGCTGGCGTGCGATCGGCTCCACGACGGCACCGCGGACGTGATGGTGGCGGGAGGCGTCAACGGCGCCGGTGACCTCCTGTTGCACGTCGGCTTCAGCGCACTCCAGGCGCTGAGCCGCACCGGAACGTCGCGTCCCTTCCACCGTGGCGCCGACGGGCTGGTCCCGGCCGAAGGCGCGGCGTTTCTGGCGCTCAGGAGGCTCGACGACGCGATCGCCGACGGGGACGCCATCCTCGGCGTCATCCGGGCGGTCGGGCTCAGCAACGACGGCCGGGGTCAGGGCCTGCTGGTACCCGCGCAGGCGGGGCAGGAGCGCGCGATGCGGCTCGCCTACGAGATGGCCGGGCTACAGCCGCAGGACATCTCACTCGTCGAGTGCCATGCGACGGGAACCTCCCGGGGCGACCTGACCGAGCTGATGAGCATGGCACGCATCTTCGACGGTATGGCGAACGTACCCATCGGATCCCTGAAATCCAATCTGGGACACTCGATCACGGCATCCGGCGCCGCGGGAGCCATCAAGGTGCTGGCGGCCATGCGTGCGGGCATACGTCCCCCGACGCTGCACGTCGACGATCCGTTGCCGTTCGTCGCCGAGTCCCCGTTCCGCCTGCTGACCGACGCCGAGCCCTGGGCGTGCATCGGACCGCGCCGCGCCGCGATCAACAACTTCGGCTTCGGCGGCAACAACGCCCACCTGCTGCTGGAGGAATGGATCGAGCCCGTTGGCGGACGGCGCGTCCGGCCGGCATCCGTGGCCACCGGCCGCGTCGCCGGCGGTGACGTCGCGATCGTGGGCATCAGCCTGCTGGTCGGTGATCACGACACGGCCTCGGTGGCGGAGCGGCTGAGGAAATCCGAACCGATCCCGAGCCCCGACGCCGCCGGCGCCCGGCGCGCGCGGATGACCGAGGTCTGTCTCGATATCACCCAAACACGCTTCCCTCCAACAGATCTCGAGCAGACGCTGCCCCAGCAGCTGGCCCTGCTGGGCGCGGCCGTCAACATCGATGCGCTGATCGGCGCGCTGCCGCCGGACGGGACGAGCGTCATCGTCGGGATGGGCTGCGACACCGAGATCACCCGGCTGGGACTGCGCTGGCGGCTGGCCGGCGATATCGATGACCCGGTCCGACTGGCGCAGGCGCGCGACGCCGTCGCGCCCGCCTGGACGGCCGCCGGCGTGGTAGGAGCCATGCCGAACATCGTCGCCAACCGTCTGAACCGGCAATTCGACTTGCGGGGACCGAGTTTCACGGTGTCCGGCGAAGAATTGTCCGGCGCCACGGCCCTGCTGATGGCGGCCCGCGAATTGCGGCGGCGCGAGGTCGACGCCGCCGTCGTCGGTGCGGTGGACCTCAGCTGCGAGCCGGTGCACGAAGCGTCGGCACGCGCTCTGCTCGGACCGGGCGAGCAGATCCCCGGCGACGCCGCCGTCGTCGTCGTCCTCAAACGCGCCGACGACGCGCGCCGGGACGGCGACACCGTCATCGCCACCCTGCCGGCCGATCAGGAACCACAGGGGGAGTGCCTGCATGTCGGCACCGCACCCGGCGCGCTGAACCTGACGCCGCTGCTCGGCCACGCCCACGCCGCGTCGGGACTGCTGCATGTCGCGGCCGGAGCGCTGTACGGCTTTATGGGCATCTGCCCCGACGGCACGGCATGGACGTCCGAAAACCGTTCGGTCGTCGTCTCGCTCGACGCGCTCGGCGGCCAGCGCCAGCAAATCGTCCTGGTGCCAACGGCATCCGAACGCACCGGCGTCGACCCGCTTAACGCCCTGGTGCGCCCCGCATCCCGTGCGGGGAAACCCGCACGGTTGACCTTTCCGGCTCACCCGCCCCCCGTTCGGTTACCGGCCCGCGTTCGCGCCGGAGCCGGCAATGGTGACACCCCTCGACTGGAGCAGCGCATGACAACACACCTGCCCGTTCCGCCGGTTCTCCCGAAAGTCACCGACGCGCTGGCGCGGGTGCCGCTGGGCGCGGACGTGCTCGGCCCGACGCCGCCGCAGCCGCTGTCGATCGGTCCTGCGCCGGACTCGCAACCGGCCGCCGATCGCTCGGGCGTCCACACGGGGACCGATGCCTCCGGCGCGCCACCGCCGCCGTCGACGAACGGCCGGAAACCGCCGAGCCACAACAGGACTGGCGCCCCGCCCGGCGCGGGCGCATACCGGGCGACCCAACCGGCCCGGCCCGTCGACAAACGGTTGCCGGAGCCGACCGCCAAACGCACACCGGTGGGCCTCAGGCTGGACAAGGACGGCCTGCGCGTGCATGCGTCGGGCAAGATCTCCGAGATCTACGGCCCGGCGTTCGCGGTGCAGGACGACTACGCGCGGCAGGTGCGGATGCCCGAACCTCCGCTGCTGCTGGCGGATCGCCTGCTGGGCATCGACGCCGAGCCGGGCCGCAGCGGCACCGGAACCCTGTGGACCGAAACCGACGTCACCGCCGGCGCGTGGTGGCTGCATCAGGGCCGGATGCCGGCCGGAATCATGATCGAGGCGGGGCAGGCGGACCTCATGCTCATCTCGTGGATGGGTGCCGACTTCGCCAACAAAGGGGAGCGGGTGTACCGCCTGCTGGGCTGCGAGGTGACCTATCTGGGTGGCCTGCCCGAGATCGGCGACACATTGCGCTTCGACATCCACGTGGACGGCCACGCCAGCCAGGGCGACATCCGCATGTTCTTCTTCCACTACGACTGCACCATCGACGGCGTCGAGCGGATGTCGATGCGCAACGGCCAGGCCGGGTTCTTCTCCGACGAGGAGCTGGCGGCGTCGGGCGGGATCCTCTGGCGTCCCGAGGACGAGACCGTCAGCGGGCCGATGGAGTCGACGCGGGTGCAAACCTCGCGCACCGCACTGCAGCGCGCTGATCTCGAGGCGATGGCCGCGGGCGACATCTGGCACACGTTCGGCGCCGGCTTCGAGCGCGCCGCCAGCCACACCCGCACGCCGAGCATCGCCGGCGGCGACATGCTGTTCGTCGACGAGGTGACCCGGCTGGACTTCACCGGCGGGCCCTGGGGCAGGGGCTATTTGCGTGCGGTGGCGCGCGTGACCCCCGAGACATGGTTCTTCAAAGGTCATTTCAAGAACGACCCGTGCATGCCGGGCACGCTCATGTACGAGGCGACGTTGCAGACGATGGCCATCTACATGACCGGTCTCGGCATGACGCTGGATTGCGACGGCTGGCGTTTCGAGCCCGTGCCCTTCGAGACCTACAAGCTGGCATGCCGCGGTCAGGTGACGCCCCGATCACGCGAGCTGGTTTACGAGGTGTTCGTGCGCGAGGTCATCGCCGGGCCCGAGCCCACCGTGTTCGCGGACCTGCTGTGCACGGTCGACGGATTGCCGGCCTTCCACTGCCGTCGCATGGGACTGCGGCTTTCGCCCGGATGCCCGATGGACATGGGCGTCGAAGAGCTGGACGGCTACGTCGAGCCCAAGCCCGTCGCCGAAGGCCATGGGGTCAAGTTCGACTACCAAGCGATGCTCGCCTGCGCCATCGCCAAGCCTTCCCTGGCGGTCGGTCCCCTCTACGAGAAGTTCGACACGCACCGCAGGGTTGCGCGGCTGCCCGGGCCGCCCTACCACTTCATGTCCCGGGTCACCCGGGTGGTCGGTGAGCTCGGCGTGGCAAAGCCCGGCGCGGAAGTTGTGGCGGAGTACGACGTTCCCCGCGACGCTTGGTATTTCGCCGAGAACAAGGGCTCGAACGGCACACCGACGATGCCCAACGCGGTCCTGATGGAGATCGCGCTGCAGCCCTGCGGCTGGCTGGGGGCCTACGCCGGCTGCCCGCTGGACTTCGACGTGGACCTCTTCTTCCGCAACCTCGACGGAACGGGGACACAGCACCGGGAGATCACACCGTCGACCGGAACGCTGGCCGTCAAGGCCGTGTTGAAGAGCATCGCCCAGGCGGGCGGAACCATCATCGTGAGCTTTGACGGCGAAATCTCCGCGGACGGCGGAGTCGTCTACACCTTCGACACGGTGTTCGGATACTTCCGCCTCGAAGCACTGCAGCAGCAGGTGGGCCTGCCGGTGAGCGCCGAGCAGCGCACCCTGTTGGAGCTCGGGTGCGAGGCGCCGGTCGTCGACCTGCGCACCCGGCCGGAAAAGTTCTTCGGTCCGGGAGCCCGGCTGGCCGACCCGATGCTGTTGATGATCGACCGGGTCACGGGCCGGTGGCCCACCGCGGGCGGCGCCGGCCTGGGCCGCTGGCGCGCCGTCAAAGACATCAACCCCGCCGAGTGGTACTTCAAGGCGCACTTCTACCGCGATCCGGTCCAGCCGGGGTCGTTGGGCATCGAAATGCTGCTCCAGCTCATCCAATTCGCGATGCTCGACCTCGGTTTCGGCGAACAAGCCGGACCGTCGGCGCGCTTCGAGCCGGTCGCTCTGCACCACGCGATCACGTGGCGGTATCGCGGTCAGATCGTGCCCACGAACAACCAGATCACCGCCGAGGTGGAGATCACCCGGATCGTGCACGAAAACGAGGGCACCCCGGGCGTTTTGGCCGTCGCCGACGCCTCCCTGTGGTGCGACGGAATACGCATCTACAGCGCCACGGATTTGGGCATGCGCATCACGGGAGCCGCACCGGACCCCGCGCCCACCGAGGCCGCGGCGACCACGGTGGAGACCACGCTCGATCCCGCCCGGGACACCTGGGTCGGCGATCACTGCCCGACGTATGTCATCCCCTCCCTGCCGATGATGTCGGTGCTGGACCTGTTCGCACAGGCGGCCGGCCGCGCCGCCGGCTCGGACAAGGTGGTCGAGGTCACCGACTTGGAACTGGTGCGCTGGGTCGTCCTCGACTCGCCCACGCGGGTGCGGGTGGTGGTCGAACCCGTCGGGCCGGGCCGCTTCACGGGCCGCCTGGAGGTGTGGCGCGACGCATCCAGGCCCGAGCTGTCGCGCTGGGAAACCCACGCAACGGCCGTGATTGCCACGGCGAACCAGTATTCGGGCGAACCGCCGAGCCCCTCGCCCTTGCGCGACGCGGTGCCGTACGCCAGCCCGTACGACGGCACGGTGTTCCACGGGCCCGCGTTCGCGACGCTGATGGACGGCGCCCGGATAGGCCGCAACGGATCCTCGGGGAGGCTGGCCGTCGAGCGCTGCGCCGTGCCCGTGGGTCAACAGCACCCCGGACTGCTCGACGGGGCGTTTCACATCGTTCCCCACACCGCGATGAACGTATGGACCACACAGACTGCGGATGTCGCGTCGTACGCGGACGCGGCGGATCCGCTCGTCGGCTTTCCGCGTCGCGTGGTCTGGGCGCGGTTCTACAGCGGCGCCCCCGCGCAGGGCACGGTGGACGTGGAAGCCCGGTTCGTCGGGTTCGACGACGCGGCCGACGCCGGTGCCCGCCTGCCGATCGTCGATCTGTGGCTCAGCGTGGCGGGCAAGCCCTGGGCCTACCTCCGCGTCGTCGAATTCCTTTTGGAGAAGGGGCATCTCGTCCGGGTCGACGGCCGCAAGCGGCGTGCGTTCATGGCGCAGCGGCGCGCGGTGCCCGGGATGGCGTTGAGCGAGCGGCTGGGCCGCGGCGTCGTCACGCTCGATTCCGCCCGGGCCGCAACGCAGGACTGGTTCAAAGGAACCTTGCGCGCGGTGTATGACACCGAGGGCCGCGGTGATTCGTTGATCGCCGACATCGCGACCAAGGAAGCCGTCGCGGACGCGGCCCACGGCGCCATCCACCCGGCACAGGTCCGCGTCGCCGACGGGCAGGTGAGCTGCCCGGCGCTGCCACTGGAGCGCATCTCGGTCGAGGTCGAGCGGACGCCCGGCGCGTGCCGGGTCAGCGCGTCGCTGCGGACGGACTGGCGGCCGGTGCGCGGCTGGTCGACCGACTGGCAGGGGTTGGCGCCGGGCGGGTTCGCCGACCTGCTGCACTGGGCGTTGCTGTCGCGCTACGTCAGGCACGTCATCGTCACGGATCCCGCCGCGATGGCGGCGGTTCGGGGCCGGCCGGTGTTGTTGCTCGCCAACCACCAGGTGCAGGTCGAGTCGATCCTGGGCACGTCGATCGCGTCGTGGCTGACCGACACGAAGGTCGTGACGATCGCCCACGCCAAGCACGAAACCCGTTGGGTCGGCGCCCTCACGCGGCTGGCCGACGCCGCGGCGGACGGGAAGCCGCGCAGCAACCGATACTTCGACCAGCGCAACCCCGAGCAGTTCCTGCGGTTGGTCGACGAGATCAAGCGCGACGTCTCCGCCCACGGGGTGTCGACCATGGTGCACGCCGACGGCACCCGCTACGTGCGCTCCGGCCAGCGCGTCGAGAAGCTCACCTCGACGCTGCTGGACCTGGCGATCGACGCGGCACTGCCGATCGTGCCGCTGTACTTCGCGGGGGGCCTGCCGACCGAACCGCTGGACGGAAAGCTGGAGGTGCCGTATCGCCACGCCGCGCAGGACTACATCTTCGGCCGGCCCATCATGCCCGACGAGCTGGCGGCCTGGCCCTACGCCGAACGTCGGCGCCGCGTCATGGACGCCATCAACGCGCTCGCGCCGTTCGACGACGCGCCGCACGAGCCGAATTGCGCTGTGGAGGACCGGATTGCCGCGGCCGCGCCGGGCGCGTCGCCCCTCGAGTCGATCTGGGAGTGCATCGAGGACGCCCTGGACGCCCTGCCGGTGGACTGGCGAAGCACGATCAGCGATGACGAATGGGCGGCGACCCGGTCATCCCCGCGTCACAGCCGTCAGTCCCCGTGATGGCAGTGCTCATGGCCATCCGCCGGCGCGGGCGAGCCGCCCATCATCCGTAGCATCGGGACTCCGCCCGACGTCACGAACCGCACGATCAGGACCGCCGCGACGACGAGGAAGGCGATGTTGAGCCACGTGGTGTAGTTCCAGGAGATCGACGCCTCCAGCACCGTGGCGTTGCGCTGCCGAGGGATGAGACCCGTTGTGCCGAAGAGCAATTCGACGAGGTAGCCGGCGGCGACCATCGCGGCATAGAAGGTGCCGAGCAGCGTCAGCATCATCTTGGTGCCGTAGTACTTGCGGTAGATGTTCAGGATCGGCAGGATCAGCAGGTCGGCATAGATGAAGGCGATGACGCCCCCGAAGCTGATGCCCCCGTTCCACAGCACCGCGGCCAGCGGCACGTTGCCGATCGAGCAGACGAACGACACGATCGCGACGATGGGTCCCACGAGCGGACCCCACACCGCCGACCAGACCGGATGATCGGTCAAAAAGAAGATCCGCCAAACGCTTTCGGGCACCCACGCCGCGATGGCACCCGCGATCAGCAGGCCCAGGACGAGGTCACGCAGAATCGCCATCCACTCCATCACGAACACGTGCGAGACCGAGGTGAAGCCCTGCGGGGACAGCAGCCGCCGCCAAAACGAGCCCTCCTTCTGGATCGACATGTCCATGGCGGCATGGCCTTCCATGGAGCCGGCGATGCCGCGCTCGGCCTGCTCGCGGGCGGCGTCGACGAGCCGGGAGCGCACGAACAGCCGGAACAGCCCGGCGAGCACCACGATCATCAGCGGACCGCCGACGAATTCCGCGGCCGTGAACTGCCAGCCCATCAGCAGGGCCAGGATGATGCCCAACTCCACCACGAGGTTGGTGGAACCGATCTCGAACGCCATCGCGGCGGTGAAGTTGGCGCCCTTGCGGAACAGGGAGCGCGCCAGGGCCACCGCGGCGTACGAGCACGACGACGAGGCCGCGCCGAGTCCGGCCGCCACCGCCAGCGTGCGCGGCCGGTCGTCGCCCAGCAGGGACACGATCGTGGAGCGCCGCACCACGGCCTGAACCACCGCCGACAGGGCGAAGCCCAGGATCAGCGCCCACAGGATCTCCCACGTCATCGACCCCGCCAGCTCCAAGGCATGACCGACCGCTGCCAGCGCCCTCATCGAGTCCTCCCCTTCGGTTGCTCGGGCCGCGTCCCGCCAGTGAAGCTATACCCCCATGGGGTATACGTCAAGGGCGCCGAGGGCCGATTTCCGGGCCCGGGTCGCCGATTTCCCTAGAATGGCTCCACAATCGGTGCGGGGGACCGGGCAAAAGAATATGGACTGACGAATCCCGCGCGGCGGCTGGCCCCGCGGCATGGCGTGAACGGGCAGAACCTATGGATTTCACCCGCAAAGGGCGGGTTTACCGGGCAAATCTTCGACACACCGGCGTCGCCACCGCTGTCACAGAGGCAACAGCAGGCACACTGGTAACAACAGGGTTTCTTTGCAAGACGCCAGGAGGGCATGGCCGTGTACCGAGTTTTTGAGGCGCTGGACGAATTGGGCGCCATCGTGGAGGAGGCGCGCGGTGTGCCGATGACGGCCGGCTGCGTCGTGCCCCGCGGTGACGTGCTGGAACTGATCGACGACATCAAGGACGCGATCCCCGGCGAGCTGGACGACGCCCAGGACGTGCTCGACGCGCGCGATTCGATGCTGCAGGACGCCAAGTCGCACGCCGAATCGATGGTCTCCTCGGCGACCACCGAGTCGGAGTCGATGCTCAACCACGCCCGCGCGGAGGCGGACCGGCTGTTGTCCGACGCAAAGTCGCAGGCCGATCGGATGGTGAGCGAGGCCCGCCAGCACAGCGAGCGGATGGTCGGCGAGGCCCGCGAGGAGTCGATCCGCATCGCCACGGCGGCGAAACGCGAGTACGAGGCCAGCGTCAGCCGCGCCCAGGCCGAAGCCGACCGGCTGATCGAGAACGGCAACATCTCCTACGAGAAGGCCGTGCAAGAGGGCATCAAGGAGCAGCAGCGGCTGGTGTCGCAGAACAGCGTGGTGGAGGCGGCCAACGCCGAGGCGACCCGCCTCATCGACACGGCGCACGCCGAGGCCGACCGGCTGCGCGGCGAGTGCGACATCTACGTCGACAACAAGCTGGCCGAGTTCGAGGAATTCCTCAACGGCACCCTGCGGTCCGTCGGCCGCGGTCGTCACCAGCTGCGGACGGCTGCCGGCACCCACGACTACGCGACGCGTTAGCGGCGATCGCGAGCGCGACGGAGTCGGGCGAAGCGGGTCGCCGCCATCGGGCCTGCGGCGATCGCGAGCGCGACGGAGTCGGGCGCTGGGGGTACCCCCGCGGAGCTGGGGGACGGGTCGCCGCCATCGGGCCTGCGGCGATCGCGAGCGCTCCTTTCCTTACGCGCGGCGCGCCGTAGGATTTCTCCTATGACGCGGCAGCACAGCAGCACGGCGCAGCGCCATTCGAACTCGCCGATGAGGGTCGACATCACCCGACTGGGCCGGCGCCCGGGCGCGATGGTCACCCTGCGCAACACCGTGCCCAGCCCGGCGCGAATCGGCCTGCCGATGATCGCGATCGACGAGGGTGCCCCGTTGGAGATGGACTTGCAGGTCCAGTCGGTGTCCGAGGGTGTGTTGGTGACCGGAACGGTCGCCGCGCCGACCGTCGGCGAATGCGCCCGTTGCCTGGCGCCGGTCAACGGGCGCGTCGAGGTCAGGTTGACCGAACTTTTCGCATATCCGGACAGCACGACCGAGGCGACCACCGAGGAGGACGAGGTCGGCCACATCGTCGACGACACCATCGACCTCGAGCAGCCGATCATCGACGCCGTCGGGCTGGAGCTGCCGTTTTCGCCGGTGTGCAGCCCGGACTGCCCGGGGTTGTGCCCCGACTGCGGTGTCGCCCTCGCGGCCGAGCCCGGCCATCACCACGACCGCATCGACCCGCGCTGGGCCAAGTTGGCCGACTTGTTGCCCTTGCAGCCCGGCGAGCCGGAGATCAAGCGGGATGAGCGGTGACGTCGCGGCAAGCCCTGTTGGACGCGCTCGGGGCCGACCTGCCCGATGACCTGTTGTCGCTGGCGTTGACCCACCGCAGCTACGCCTACGAACACGGCGGGCTGCCGACCAACGAACGCCTCGAGTTTCTCGGTGACGCCGTCCTGGGCCTGACCATCACCGACGAGCTCTACCATCGCCATCCCGACCGCTCCGAGGGCGACCTGGCCAAGCTGCGGGCCAGCGTGGTCAACACGCAGGCGCTGGCCGACGTGGCGCGCAAGCTGTCCGACGAGGGCCTCGGCGTGCACCTGCTGCTGGGCCGCGGCGAGGCGAACACGGGCGGGGCCGACAAGTCGAGCATCCTGGCCGACGGCATGGAGTCGCTGCTGGGGGCCATCTACCTGCAGCACGGAATCGACACCGCGCGCGAGGTGATCCTGCGGCTGTTCGGCGCGCTGCTCGACGCCGCGCCGACACTCGGGGCGGGGCTCGACTGGAAGACCAGCCTGCAGGAGCTGACGGCGGCGCGCGGGATGGGCGCACCGTCGTACATGGTCACCTCGACCGGGCCCGACCACGACAAGGAATTCACCGCGGTGGTCGTCGTGATGGAGACCGAATACGGGTCGGGGGTGGGCCGCTCCAAGAAGGAGGCCGAGCAGAAGGCCGCGGCGGCCACCTGGAAAGCGCTCGAGACGCTGGACACCGCGGGGAAAACGTCGGCGTAATCGATGCCCGAACTGCCCGAAGTCGAGGTGGTGCGCCGCGGCTTGCAGGCCCACGTGGTGGGCAAGACGATCACGGCCGTCCGGGTGCACCATCCGCGCGCGGTGCGCCGGCACGAGGCCGGGCCCGCCGACCTCACCGCCCGACTGCTCGACGCGCGGATCACCGCAACCGACCGCCGCGGCAAGTACCTGTGGCTGCTGCTGGACAGCCCGGACGATCCCGACACGGCGCTCGTCGTCCACCTCGGGATGAGCGGGCAGATGCTGCTTGGGGAGGTGCCGCGCGCCGACCACGTCCGGATCTCCGCGCTGCTCGACGACGGCACCGTGCTGAGCTTCGCCGACCAGCGCACCTTCGGCGGCTGGATGCTCGCCGACCTGGTGACCGTGGACGGCAGCATGGTGCCCGTGCCGGTCGCCCACCTGGCGCGTGACCCGCTGGACCCGAAGTTCGATGCGCGCGCCGTCGTTGAGGTGTTGCGGCGCAAGCATTCCGAGATCAAGCGGCAGCTGCTCGATCAGACCGTGGTCTCGGGGATCGGCAACATCTACGCCGACGAGGCGCTGTGGCGGGCCAAGGTGAACGGCGCCCGGATCGCCGACACGTTGAGCCGCCGCCGGCTGACCGCCGTCCTGGACGCCGCCGCCGACGTCATGCGCGACGCGCTGGGCCAGGGCGGGACCTCCTTCGACTCGTTGTATGTCAACGTCAACGGCGAGTCCGGATACTTCGACCGGTCCCTGAACGCCTACGGCCGTGAAGGCGAACCATGCCGCCGCTGCGGCGCGGTGATGCGCCGGGAGAAGTTCATGAACCGCTCGTCGTTCTACTGCCCGCGATGCCAGCCGCGCCCGCGGGGTTGAATGTGCGCGCAGAACTGCGAGTCAGTCGAAGATGTCGCGGCGCAAAGCGCCCGGCGATACCGCCGGATCGACGAACCACTCGAAGGGAAACAGCAGGCCGGACGCCTGGGGCGGCAGGGCAAGCAGCACGTCGAACGCGCGCGCGGCGAGGCCGGAGTCGCCGATCTGCGAGCGGTGGGCGGCCATCGCGTCGCGCTTGTGCCGCGCGAAACCGAAGACGTTGACGCGGTGGGTGATGGCCGCTCTGGGCGCGTAGGCGGTGCGGGCGATCTCCGGTTCGTAGGGCGCCGGTAGCCGCAGCAGACGGGCGAGACGGCCGATCCGCACCAGCAATTCGCGTGGCATCGTCGCCTCGAGCACGCGCGGCGTCGCCGCGAGTTCGGCGCCCCGCGTGCCGACGTGATGCACCTGGACGTGGTCGCGGTGGCCGTAGCCGCCGTTGCGCTCGTAGCTGAGCAACAGATCCGCGCGCTCATCGCGGAGTATCTCGGCGAGCCGCCCCGCCGCCCGGTCGATGTCGGCCCGCCCGAACCTGACGCGCCCGGGTGGATCCGGGTAGAAGTCGGGGCCGTAGCCGCTGTCGGCATAGCCGAGGCATTCGACCCGATGTACGCCGAGAATGCTTGCGCTCGAACGCAATTCGTCCAACCGGAGATCACCTTCGTCGTTGTGCACGCGGCCGTCGGTCGCGGTGACGAGGACAACGCGATGCCCGGCCGCCGCCGCCCGCGCCAGCGTGCCGCCGGTGAGGATCACCTCGTCGTCCGGATGGGCGTGGAATGCGACGACGGTGGCCATTCAACGCAGTATGCCCGCCGTAGCCGCGGCGGTGAGTGTGCGCGCAGGGCTTTGACTGTGAGCCCAAGCTCGAAATTCGCTGACTCAGCTCACACTCAAAGCCGTCAGCGCACACGCGACGGTCGCGTCGCTTGGCCGCAACGCACGCCCGGTAGAAAAGAAGCCATGACGCAACTGTGGGTCGAGCGCACCGGAACCCGCCGCTACACCGGATACAGCTCGCGCGGGGCGCAGGTGCTGGTCGGCTCGGAGGACGTCGAGGGCGTGTTCACCCCGGGCGAGTTGCTCAAGATCGCGCTGGCCGCGTGCAGCGGCATGTCCACCGACGAGCCGCTGGCCCGCCGGCTGGGCGACGACTACAAGGCCGTCGTCAGGGTGTCCGGCGCGGCCGACCGCGAGCAGGAACGCTATCCGCTGCTCGAGGAGACGCTCGAGATCGATCTCTCGGGACTCTCCGATGAAGAAAAGCAACGCGTGCTGGTGGTAGCCAACCGGGCCGTCGACCTGGTCTGCACCGTCGGGCGCACGCTGAAATCCGGCACGACGGTCAACTTCGAGATCGCCGATGCCGGATCCTGACGTCCGGCTCACCGCCTGGGTGCACGGCAGCGTCCAGGGCGTCGGCTTCCGCTGGTGGACGCGGTGCCGGGCGCTGGAGCTCGGGCTCACCGGCTACGCCGCCAACCAGGCCGACGGCCGGGTGCTGGTGGTGGCTCAGGGCGCGCGCCGGGCCGCCGAGAAACTGCTGCAACTGCTGGAAGGCGGCGCCGCGTGGCCGGCCAGGCCGGGCCGGGTCGACAAGGTGGTCGCCGACTGGTCGTCGCCGCAAGAGCGGTTCGAAGGCTTCGTGGAGCGCTGACGTGACGGATGTGGCCACTGGGGCCAGTGCGTCAGAGTGTGAACGGCAGGCAAATTTGAGGCGCCCCGACACCCCTCGGGGAGGGCCGGCGCCGCCAATTTGAGCGGTAGTCTGGCACGCCGTGTACCTCAAGAGCCTGACGCTGAAGGGCTTCAAGTCCTTCGCTTCGCCGACGACTCTGCGCTTCGAGCCGGGCATCACCGCGGTCGTCGGGCCCAACGGCTCGGGCAAGTCCAACGTCGTCGACGCCCTGGCGTGGGTGATGGGGGAGCAGGGGGCGAAGACGCTGCGCGGCGGGAAGATGGAGGACGTCATCTTCGCCGGCACCTCGTCCCGGGCGCCGCTGGGCCGCGCCGAGGTCACCGTCACCATCGACAACTCCGACAACGCGCTGCCCATCGAGTACTCCGAGGTGTCGATCACCCGGCGGATGTTCCGCGACGGCGCCAGCGAGTACGAAATCAACGGCACCAGTTGCCGTTTGATGGATGTGCAGGAGCTGCTGAGCGACTCGGGGATCGGCCGCGAGATGCACGTCATCGTCGGGCAGGGCAAGCTCGACGAGATCCTGCAGTCGCGACCCGAGGATCGCCGCGCGTTCATCGAAGAGGCCGCGGGCGTGCTCAAGCACCGCAAGCGCAAGGAAAAGGCCCTGCGCAAGCTCGACGCGATGCAGGCGAACCTGGCCCGGCTGTCCGACCTCACCACCGAACTGCGCCGCCAGCTCAAGCCGTTGGGCCGCCAGGCCGAGGTGGCCCGTCGCGCGCAGACCATCCAGGCCGACCTGCGCGACGCGAAGTTGCGGCTGGCCGCCGACGACCTGGTCAGCCGGCAGGTGGAGCGCGACGCGATCTTCGAGGCCGAGGCCGTCATGCGCCGCGAGCACGACGAGGCCGCCGCCCGCCTGGCGGTGGCGTCCGAGGAGCTCGCCGCGCACGAGACGGCGCTGGCCGAGCTGTCGGTTCGCGCCGAATCGGTCCAGCACACGTGGTTCGGGCTGTCCGCCCTGGCCGAGCGGGTGGGCGCGACCGTGCGCATTGCCAGCGAGCGCGCCCAGCACCTCGACGTCGAGCCGGTGGCCGCCGGCGACACCGACCCGGATGCGCTGGAGGCCGAGGCCCGGCAGGTCGAGGTGACCGAACAGCGCCTGCTGGCCGAGCTGGCCACCGCCCGCACCCGCCTGGACGCCGCCCGCGCCGAGCTGGCCGAGCGCGAGCGCGAGGCCGCCGAGGCCGATCGGGCCCACCTCGCGGCGGTCCGGGCCGAGGCCGACCGGCGCGAGGGCCTGGCGCGGCTGGCCGGCCAGGTGGAGACGATGCGGGCGCGCGTCGAATCGATCGACGACAGCGTCGCGCGGCTGTCCGAGCGCATCGAACAGGCCGCCGCCCGCGCCCAGCAGACCCGGGCCGAGTTCGAGACCGTGCAGGCCCGCGTCGGCGAACTGGATCAGGGCGAGGTGGGCCTCGACGAGCACCACGAAAGGACCGTGGCCGCGCTGCGGCTGGCCGACGAGCGCGTCGCCGAACTGCAGGCCGCCGAGCGCGGCGCCGAACGCGAGGTGGCCTCGCTGCGCGCCCGCATCGACGCGCTCTCGGTGGGACTGGAACGCAAGGACGGCGCCGCCTGGCTCGCGCAAAACCACGCCGGCACGGGGCTTTTCGGGCCGATCGCCAAGCTGGTGAAGGTCCGGTCGGGTTACGAGGCGGCGCTGGCCGCGGTGCTGGGTTTGGCGGCCGACGCGCTGGCGGCCGACAGCTTCGGCGCGGCCCGTTCGGCGGTCGCCGCGCTCAAGCAGGCCGACGGCGGGCGCGCGGCCCTGGTTTTGGGCGACTGGCCGGCCGAGCAGCCCGCGCATCCGGCGGCGCTGCCCGACGGCGCGCTGTGGGCGCTCGACCTGGTGGAGGCGCCCCCGCGGCTGCGCGGGGCGATGACCGCGATGCTCTCGGGCGTCGCGGTGGTCGACGACCTCGGCGCCGCCCTGGACCTGGTGGCGGCCCGCCCGCAGCTGCGGGCGGTCACCCTCGACGGCGACCTGGTGGGCGCCGGCTGGGTGAGCGGGGGGTCGGACCGCAAGCTGTCCACGCTGGAGCTCACGTCGGAGATCGACAAGGCCGGCGCCGAGCTGGCCGCCGCCGAGGCGCAGGTGGCGCAGCTGACCGCGGCGCTGTCCGGCGCGCTGACCGAGCAGATCGCCCGCCAGGATTCCGCCGAGCAGGCGCTGGCCGCGCTCAACGAGTCCGACACCGCGATCTCGGCGATGTACGAGCAGCTGGGCCGGCTCGGGCAGGAGGCCCGCGCCGCCGAGGAAGAGTGGAGCGGGCTGCTGCGCCAGCGCGATGAGCTCGAGGCGGGGCGCACGCAGACCGTCGAGGAGGTCACGGCGCTGGAGACCCGGCTGCGCAACGCCCAGGAGACGCAGCACGTGCACGCGGCCGAACCGGTGGACCGCCACCAGATCGCCGCCGCCGCCGAAAGCGCCCGCGGCGCGGAGGTGGAGGCCCGCCTGGCGGTGCGGACGGCCGAGGAGCGCGCCCACGCGGTGCGCGGGCGGGCGGATTCGCTGCGCCGGGCGGCCGCCGCGGAGCGCGAGGCGCGGCTGCGGGCGCAGCAGGCGCGCGCGGCGCGGCTGCGCGCGGCCGCCGTGGCCGCGGCGGTGGCCGACGCCGGGCGGTTGCTGGCGGCGCGGTTGGACCGGGTGGTCGCCGCGGCGTCGGGAATCCGCGACGCGCTTGTCGCCGAGCGCCAGGAGCGTTCGGCGGCGATGGCGGCGGTGCGCGACGAGGTGCACGCGCTCGGCGCGCGGGTGGCTCAGCTGACCGATTCGCTGCACCGCGACGAGGTGGCCAATGCCCAGGCGGCGATGCGCATCGAGCAGCTCGAGCAGATGGTGCTCGAGCAGTTCGGGATGGCGCCCGCCGACCTGATCGCCGAGTACGGCCCCGAGGTTGCGCTGCCGCCGACCGAGCTGGAGATGGCCGAGTACGAGCAGGCCCGGGAGCGCGGCGAGCAGGTGTTCGCGCCGGCCCCGATCCCGTATGACCGGGCCACCCAGGAGCGTCGGGCCAAGCGGGCCGAGCGCGAGCTGGCCGAGCTGGGCCGGGTGAACCCGTTGGCGCTGGAGGAGTTCGCCGCGCTGGAGGAACGCTACAACTTCCTGTCCACCCAGCTCGAGGACGTCAAGGCGGCCCGCAAGGACCTGCTCGACGTCATCGCCGACGTCGACGCCCGCATCCTGCAGGTGTTCAGCGACGCATTCACCGATGTGGAACGCGAATTCCGGGAAGTGTTCACCGTCCTGTTCCCCGGCGGCGAGGGCCGGCTGCGGCTGACCGACCCGGGCGACATGCTCACCACGGGCATCGAGGTGGAGGCGCGCCCGCCCGGCAAGAAGATCACCCGGCTGTCTTTGCTGTCCGGCGGCGAGAAGGCGCTGACGGCGGTGGCGATGCTGGTGGCCATCTTCCGCGCCCGGCCGTCGCCGTTCTACATCATGGACGAGGTCGAGGCCGCGCTCGACGACACCAACCTGCGCCGCCTGATCGGCCTGTTCGAACTGCTGCGGGCCCGCTCGCAGCTCATCATCATCACCCACCAGAAGCCGACGATGGAGGTGGCCGACGCGCTGTACGGCGTCACCATGCAGGGCGACGGCATCACCGCGGTGATCTCCCAGCGGATGCGTGGTCAGCAGGTCGAGCAGCTGGTCTCCAGCTCCAACTAGCGCCGGTCGGGGCTTGAGTGTGAACTGACGGCTTTCAGCGTGTACTGACGGCGGGATTTCGGCGATTTTTCCGCCAGGAGAACACACCCGACGCCCAGGCAACACACTCAACGGCCGGCACGCGCACCAATGCCCGCCGACCGCCGGGTGACCCGCGGCTGGAAGGATTGTCGGCGTGTCACAAGGTCTTTGGATCGCCGTCGCGGTCGTCGCCGCCCTGCTCGTCATCGCCGCGCTGGTCGCAGGCCTGGTGCGATACCGGCGCCGACGGATCCGGCTGGCCCGGCCCGAGCCCGGCGCGCTCGACCGCTCCGGGCGCTATACGGCGTCGTCGGGCATCACCTTCAGCCAGTCCGCGCCGACGATCGACACCACCGGGCTGCCCGCGGTAGGCGACGACGCCACCATTCCCCGCGACGCCCCCCGGCGCACGATCTCCGAGGTCGAACTGCCGCACCCCGAAACGCTCGAGGCCGCGCCGCCGCAGGCCCCGCCCGAGGGCCGGCTGGAGCGGCTGCGCGGCCGGCTGGCCCGGTCACAGAACGCGCTCGGGCGCAGCGTGCTGGGCCTGATCGGCGGCGGCGACCTCGACGAGGAGTCCTGGCAGGACGTCGAGGACACCCTGCTGATCGCCGACCTCGGCCCGGTGGTCACCGAGTCGGTGATCGCGCAGCTGCGCAGCCGGCTGGCCAGCGGCAACGTGCGCACCGAGGCCGACGCCAAGGCCGTGCTGCGCGACGTGCTGATCAACGAGCTGCAGCCCGGCATGGACCGCTCGATCCGCGCGCTGCCGCACGCCGACCACCCGTCGGTGCTGCTCATCGTCGGCGTGAACGGCACCGGCAAAACCACCACCGTCGGCAAGTTGGCGCGGGTGCTGGTGGCCGACGGGCGGCGCGTCGTGCTGGGCGCGGCCGACACCTTTCGGGCCGCGGCGGCCGATCAGCTGCAGACCTGGGCGTCCCGGGTCGGCGCGGAGGTAGTCCGCGGGGCAGAAGGCGCCGACCCGGCGTCGGTGGCCTTCGACGCCGTCGACAAGGGCATCGCGTCGGGCGCCGACGTGGTGGTCATCGACACCGCGGGCCGGCTGCACACCAAAGTCGGGCTGATGGACGAGCTCGACAAGGTCAAGCGGATAGTGAGCCGCCGCGCCGCCGTCGACGAGGTGCTGCTGGTGCTCGACGCGACCATCGGGCAGAACGGGCTGGCCCAGGCGCGCGTGTTCGCCGACGTCGTCGACATCACCGGCGCGGTGCTCACCAAGCTTGACGGAACCGCCAAGGGCGGCATCGTCTTCCGCGTTCAGCAAGAGCTCGGGGTGCCGGTGAAGCTGGTCGGGCTCGGCGAGGGTCCGGACGATCTGGCGCCGTTTGAACCCGCCGCTTTCGTGGACGCCCTGCTCGGCTGAGACCGCTTACACGCCAAGCGCGACGTTAATACCGCCGAAACACGGCGGCACCATCGCCGAAACAACAATTGCGCATGGTTCTGGCAGGCCACGGACGGACGTCTGACGGCCTTTCCTGTGCGACCGGAGGTGATAGCGCGTGGCATTCCCGCAATTGGGCCAACCCGATACCGGCGATACCGCCTGGATGTTGGCGAGTTCCGCTCTGGTGCTGTTAATGACGCCGGGCCTTGCCTTCTTCTATGGGGGCATGGTCCGTACCCGAAGCGTGCTCAACATGATCATGATGAGCATCAGCGCGATGGGCGTGGTGACGGTGCTGTGGGTGCTTTACGGCTACTCGATGTCGTTCGGCAACAGCAAGGGCGGCGTCGTAGGCAACCCGTCCGACTACTGGGGGCTGGCGAAGCTCATCGGCGGCAACGCCGTCAAGGCGGATCCGTCCAAGGGCGCCGCCCAGGTGGACATCCCCCTGGCGGGCACCATGCCGGCCACGGTGTTCGTCGCCTTCCAGTTGATGTTCGCGATCATCACCGTCGCCCTGATCTCGGGCGCGGTGGCCGACCGGCTGAAGTTCACCGCGTGGCTGGTGTTCGCCGGACTGTGGGCGACGCTGGTCTACTTCCCGGTGGCGCACTGGGTGTTCGCGGCCGACGGCTTCGCTTCCGAGCACGGCGGCTGGATCAACAACAAGCTGCATGCGATCGACTTCGCAGGTGGAACGGCGGTCCATATCAACTCCGGTGCGGCGGGCCTGGCGCTGGCGATCGTCTTGGGTAAGCGCAAGGGCTGGCCCACGACGCTGTTCCGCCCGCACAACCTGCCGTTCGTCATGCTGGGCGCCGGATTGCTGTGGTTCGGCTGGTTCGGGTTCAACGCCGGATCGGCGACCAGCTCCAACGGCTCCGCCGGGTCGACCTTCATGACGACGACGATCGCAACCGCGACGGCCATGCTGGCCTGGCTCCTGGTCGAGCGCATCCGCGACGGGCATCCCACCACGCTGGGCGCGGCCTCGGGCATCGTCGCCGGGCTGGTGGCCATCACGCCGTCCTGCTCGTCGGTCAACGTGCTCGGTGCCCTGGTGATCGGCTTCGTCGGTGGTGCGGTGTGCGCGCTGGCGGTGGGGCTGAAGTTCAGGTTCGGCTTCGACGACTCGCTGGACGTGGTCGGTGTCCACATGGTCGGCGGTTTGACGGGCACGCTGCTGGTCGGCCTGGTCGCGGCCCCGGAGAGCACGGCGATCAACGGCGTGACCGGCGTGTCGAAGGGCCTCTTCTACGGCGGTGGCTGGTCTCAACTCGAGCGGCAGGCGGTCGGCGCGTTCAGCGTCCTCTTCTACTCGTTCATCGTGACGCTTATCCTGGCGCTTATCTTGAAATACACCATCGGGATCAGGTTGAGTCCGGAAGCCGAGGCTGGCGGCATCGACGAGTCGGAGCACGCAGAAACCGCTTACGAGTTCGCAGTTATCGGGGCCTCGTCCATTCCGCACCGGATCGGCGGCGCGGAGGAAAGTCTCAACGGACAGGACGACGCAGTCAAGAAAGTGGAGGCAGAGACTTCATGAAGCTGGTCACCGCGATCGTAAAGCCGTTCACCCTCGACGACGTCAAGACCGCCCTCGAGGAGGCCGGCGTCCTGGGGATGACGGTCAGCGAAATCCAGGGCTACGGACGGCAGAAGGGCCACACGGAGGTCTACCGGGGTGCGGAATACTCGGTCGATTTCGTCCCGAAGGTCCGCATCGAGGTCGTCGTCGACGACTCCATCGTCGACAAGGTCGTGGACAGCATCGTCCGCGCGGCCCGCACCGGCAAGATCGGTGACGGCAAGGTCTGGGTGAGCCCCGTGGAAACCATCGTGCGGGTGCGCACGGGTGAACGCGGAACCGATGCCCTCTGACCCCAGTCGTGCATTGCTGAACCAGGCCGGACGGGCCGGGAGGGTATGAAACAGGACCCACCCGGCCCGTCCGGGTCATCCGGAGCGGGAGCGGAAAACGCCTGCGCGGCAAGCGATTTGGTTGTCGCGCGGCGCCGTTTGCTGTCGGATGGTCGTGGGTTGGGAGCCGCCGAGCTGCGGCACGCGTGGCAGGATCTGCACGAGTCGTGGCTGACCGCCAAGGCGGACGAGATCGGGATCACCGACGGCAGCGGTTTCGCGATCGTCGGGATCGGCGGGCTGGGCCGTCACGAGCTGCTGCCGTATTCCGATCTGGACCTCATGCTGTTGCACGACGACAAGCCCGTCGAGGTGCTCCAAGACGTCGCCGACAAGCTGTGGTATCCCCTGTGGGACGCCAACGTTCGGCTCGACCACAGCGTGCGGACGGTCTCCGGGGCGCTCGGCGTGGCCAACATGGACATGATCGCCGCGCTGGGCATGCTGGACGCCCGCCACATCGCCGGCGACGCGCGGCTGTCCGAGGACTTGATCGCCGGCGCAAGAAGGCAGTGGCGCAGCGCAATTCGCTCACGAATGGACGAGCTGGTCGACATCACGCAGGCCCGCTGGCAGCGCTGCGGCCGGATCGCGCAGCGCGCCGAGCCGGACCTCAAATCGGGCCGCGGTGGGCTTCGCGACGTGCAACTGCTCGACGCGCTGGGGGTGGCCCAGTTGATCGACCGGCACGGCATGGCCCGCCCGGAAACGCCCGGGGGTTCGCTCGACGATGCCTATCTGACGCTGCTCGACGTGCGCACCGAGCTGCACCGGGTGTCCGGGCGCGGCCGCGATCAGCTGCTGGCCCAGTACGCCGACGAGATCAGCGCCCACTTGCACATCGGTGACCGATTCGACTTGGCGCGCAAGCTGTCCGGGGCCGGGCGCACCATCGCCTACCACGCCGAAACGGGGCTGCGGACGGCCGAAAACGCGTTGCCGCGGCGCGGCGTGTCGGTGCTCGTCCGGCGGCCCAAGCGGCGACCGCTGGACGAGGGCGTGGTCGAGTACGCCGGGGAAATCGTGCTCGCCCGCGACGCGTCGCCGGAAACCGACGCCGGGCTGGTGCTGCGGGTGGCCGCCGCGTCGGCCGGCACCGGTGTGCCGATCGGCGCCGCGACGCTGAGTCGTCTGGCCGCCGGCGCGCCCGAGATGCCGGCCCCGTGGCCCAGCGAGGCATTGGACGACTTGCTCGTCGTGCTCTCGGCGGGGCCGACCGCGGTGGCGACGGTCGAAGCGCTCGACCGCACCGGGTTGTGGGAGCGGTTGCTGCCGGAATGGGCCGCGATCCGCGACCTTCCGCCCCGCGACGTCGCGCACAAGTGGACGGTGGACCGGCACGTCATTGAGACCACCGTGAACGCGGCGCCCCTGGCCACCCGCGTGGCCCGGCCCGACCTGCTGGCGCTCGGCGCGCTGCTGCACGACATCGGCAAGGGCCGCGGCGTCGACCACAGCGTGCTGGGGGCCGAGATGGCCATCGAGATGGGCGCCCGGCTCGGGGTCGCCCCCGAGGACGCCGAGTTCCTGTCGAAGCTGGTCCGCCACCACCTGCTGCTGCCGGTGGTGGCCACCCGAAGCGACCTCAACGACCCCAAGACCATCGAGGGTGTGTCGGCGGCCCTGGGCGGCGATCCGCTCCTGCTCGACGTGCTGCAGGCGCTGACCGAGGCGGACTCCAAGGCGACCGGTCCCGGAGTGTGGAGCGACTGGAAGGCGTCCCTGATCGAGGACCTGGTGCGGCGCTGCCGGTTGGTGATGGCCGGGGAGCCGCTGCCTCAGGCGCAACCGATTGCGCCGCAATACCTTTCGCTGGCCGCCGATGGCGGGGTGCATGTCGAGATCGAGGCCGGCGGCGGCGAGCGCCTGAACCTGGTGATGGTCGCGCCGGATCAGCGCGGACTGGTGTCGAACGCCGCCGCGGTGCTGGCCCTGAACTCGCTGCGCATCCATTCGGCGTCGGTCAACACCCACGAGGGAGCGGCGATCATCGAATTCGTGGTGTCGCCGCTGTTCGGATCACCGCCCGAAGCCGGGCTGCTGCGGCAGCAGTTCACCAACGCGCTGAACGGCGACGTCGACGTCATCGGCGCGGTGGAGAAGCGTGACACTGACGCCGTCGACGCGGCGACCGCGCGGGCCGGCGAGATCCAGGTCGGGGTGCCCGTCACCCGCTCGACGGCGCCGCCGCACATCCAGTGGCTCGACCCCGCCGCGTCCGGCCACTCGCTCGTCGAGGTCCGCGCCATGGACCGATCGGGGTTACTGGCGCTGTTGGCCCGGGCGCTGGAGCGCGCGGGGGCCGACCTGCGATGGGCCAAGGTTCACACGTTCGGGTCGACGGCCGCCGACGTGTTCTGCGTGGAACTGCCCGAAGAGCCGGGCGCGCAGGCGGCGGTGGAGAAGCAGCTGCTGGCGGTGCTGGGCGGCCTTGCGGGATAGGCCCGGCGCGGCTCACTGTTCGTCCTCGTCGGGTGGGTCGGAGTCTGCAGCGGCCCAGCAGCGAATCAGCGCCGCGCTTGACGCGATCGATGCCGCGCACGACGTGCTGCGTCAGACTCGAACCTGGTGGGCGACGAGTTTCGCGTCGAGGTGGCCGAGCGGTTGGAGACCCGGGAGCGCACCAACCGGGGCCTGATGTATCGGTTGTTCGCCGAGATCGCCGAACCCCCCGACCGCAACTGTGGATAGGTCCGGCTCAGGCCCACTGGGTCACGACGGTTCCGAATTCAGCTGGCGCAGGGCCTCGATGCGGGCCTGGATCTGCTCGCGGGTCGCCGCGGCGATCGGCGGGCCCCCGCAGCGGCGGCGCAGTTCGCTGTGAATCCATCCGTGTGGTTGGCCGGTGCGGTGGTGGGTGGCCGAGACCAGCGTGTTGAGCTCGCGGCGCAGGTCGCGAAGCTGGCCGTGCATGGAGAACGCCGTCGCCGGGGCTCCGGGGGCGCCGGCCGCCCGCCTCTTGAGCTGCTCGTCCTGGCGCTGGTGCAGCAGGGCGCGCATCTGCTCGGCGTCGAGCAGCCCCGGGATGCCGAGGTAATCGGCCTCCTCGTCACTGCCGGCCGGCGTCGCGGTGCCGAACGACGACCCGTCGAAGATCACCTGGTCCAGCTCCGCGTCGGCGCCCAGCGAGGTGAAACCCGGTTCGGCGTCGGTCTTTTCGGTCCGCGTCCGGGTGGCCGGGTCGCCGTCGAGGGGATCGTCGGACTCGCGGTGCGGTTGGCCGAGCACGTGGTTGCGCTGAGCCTCCAGCTCGCTGGCGAGCTGCAGCAGGCCGGGCACCGACGGCACGAAGATGCTCGCGGTCTCGCCCGCCCGACGCGAGCGCACGAACCGGCCGATGGCCTGCGCGAAGAACAGCGGCGTCGAGGCGCTGGTGGCGTAGATCCCGACCGACAGCCGCGGCACGTCGACGCCCTCGGACACCATGCGCACCGCGACCAGCCACCGGCTGGTGCTCGCTGCGAATTCGGTGATCCGGTCCGACGACCCCGGGTCGTCGGACAGCACGACCGCGGGCGCCTCCCCGGTGATCCTGGTCAGCAGTGCGGCGTACGCGCGCGCCGCGGTCCGGTCGGAGGCGATGATCATGCCGCCCGCGTCGGGCACGTGCGCCCGCTTCTGGCGCAGCCGCTCGTCGGCGGCCGCGATCACCGCGGGCATCCATTCGCCGGCCGGGTCGAGCGCGGTGCGCCACGCCCGCGCGGTCTGCTCGGCCGACAGCGGTTCACCCAGCCGCGCGGCATGCTCGTCCCCGGCGCTGTCGCGCCAGCGGGCCTGTCCCGAGTAGGCGAGGAACACCACCGGCCGGACCACGCCGTCGGCCAGGGCCTCGGCGTAGCCGTAGGTGTGGTCGGCCTGCGAGCGTGCCACGCCGTCGGCGCCGGACTCGTACGTGACGAACGGGATGGGGCTGTCGTCGCTGCGAAACGGCGTGCCCGTCAGGGCGAGTCGTCGGGTGGCGTCACCGAACGCCTCGCGGATGGCCTCGCCCCAGGTTTTGGCGTCACCGCCGTGATGGATCTCGTCGAAGACGACGAGTGTCTTGCGCTGCTCGGTGCGCACCCGGTGCAGCGTCGGGTGCGCCGCGACCTGGGCGTAGGTCACCATCACGCCGTCAAACTCCGGTGAGGTCTGCGGGTTGGTGTTGGAGAACCTCGGATCCAGCGCGAGGCCGTGCCGCTGCGCGGCCAGCGCCCACTGCACCTTGAGGTGCTCGGTGGGCACCACGACCGTGATCTGCTCGACGGCGCGCTGGCCGAGCAGTTCGGCCGCCACCCGCAGCGCAAACGTCGTCTTGCCGGAACCGGGGGTGGCGACGGCGAGGAAGTCGCGCGGCTGGGCGGCGAGATATTTGACCAGCGCGCGGCGCTGCCAGCCCCGCAACGCCAGGACCGTGTCGCTGCCCGACTGCATCGAAAAGGTTCCCCCCAAAGTTGCGTCCTCGACGCGTCAGGTGCGGCTCGGCGACGGGTGTGAAATGTAGCATGCCAACGCTTTTCGGCGCAGCAGCGACGCACTGGGTCGATTCATGGTGGCGACCCGCCGCGCCCGGCTACGCCGCGCTTGCGATCCCCACTAGACGGCGTGGCCCGCCAGGTCCCGGGCTTGTAGCCACCCGTGGATTCGGGCGGCGACGTCGGCCCATCCCGGTTCGAGCATCATGTTGTGCCCCATGTCGAAGAACTCCGCCTCGGTGCGGTAGGCGCGCGCGGTGGCCCGCACCGCCCGCACGCTGACGAAGCCGTCGTGCACGCCGCCGAGGACCAGCATCGGTGTGGTGATCCGCTCGGTGTCGACCCGGCGGAACATCGGATCGGTCATCGCCGCGCGGATGCTCTCGGGCCCGGCGCGATGCCAGCACGATTGGACGACGTCCTCGGGCGTGTCGGCGCAGAAGAGATACTCGCGGGCCAGCGCCGCCGTCCGGAGGAACCTGACCAAGGTGGGGTCGTTGAACGAGTGCACGGTCATCCACGGGCGGCGCCGCCAGACCCGCAGCGCCGCCCCGAGCACGCCACTCGGCGGCAGCGATCCCACCAGTACCGCGGCCGGGGCGTCCCGGTCCTCCAGGTAGCGCTGGATCGTGTAGCCGCCCAGCGAGTGACCGACGAGGACGGGGGAGCCGCCCAGATCGTCGGCCACCGAACGGACGTCGTCGATGTAGTCGGCGATGGAAACCCGGTGCAGCGGCTCGGCGGTGGGGCTTCCGCCGTGGCCGCGCAGGCTCATCGCGACCGCGCGGTAGCCGGCGTCGGCGAAGAAGTCCAGGAAACCGTCGTCCCAGCACCACGCGCCGTGCCAGCCGCCGTGCACGAACAGCAACGGCACGGGATGCGCGTCGCTGCAGGACCCCTTGTCGATCACCTCGAGCATGAGCTGACTTTTTGCCAGCAGGCCCCTCCGCGTCAAGCCCCCATGCCCCGCGCGGCGGCACCTGTCCCCCGCAAGCGGGGGCACCACCGGCGCCCGGCTTCGCGGCGCTCGCGCCCGCTAGGCTTGCGGGGTGTTTGAATCGCTGTCCGACCGGTTGACCGGTGCCCTTGCGGGCCTGCGCGGCAAGGGTCGACTGACCGACGCCGACATCGAGGCGACCACCCGCGAAATCCGGCTGGCGCTCCTCGAAGCCGACGTTTCCCTGCCCGTGGTGCGGGCGTTCGTCGGCCGGATCAAGGAACGCGCCCGGGGCGCCGAGGTGTCCGGCGCGCTCAACCCGGCGCAACAGGTCGTCAAGATCGTCAACGAGGAACTCATCGGCATCCTGGGCGGCGAGACCCGCCAGCTCGCGTTCGCCAAGACGCCGCCGACGGTGATCATGCTCGCCGGCCTGCAGGGTTCCGGTAAGACCACGCTGGCAGGCAAGTTGGCCGCGTGGCTGCGCGGCCAGGGTCACACCCCGCTGCTGGTGGCCTGCGACCTGCAGCGGCCCGCGGCGGTCAACCAGCTCCAGGTCGTCGGCGAGCGCGCCGGCGTGCCCGTGTTCGCCCCGCACCCCGGCGCGTCGCCCGAGTCGGGACCGGGGGACCCGGTCGCGGTGGCGGCGGCGGGGCTCGCGGAGGCCCGGGCCAAGCACTTCGACGTCGTCATCGTCGACACCGCCGGCCGGCTGGGCATCGACGACGAGCTGATGGCGCAGGCCGCGGCCATCCGCGACGCCGTCGACCCCGACGAGGTGCTGTTCGTCCTGGACGCGATGATCGGCCAGGACGCCGTCACCACCGCCGAGGCGTTCCGCGAGGGTGTCGGGTTCACCGGCGTGGTGCTGACCAAGCTCGACGGCGACGCCCGCGGGGGCGCCGCGCTGTCGGTCCGCGAGGTCACCGGCGTGCCAATCCTCTTCGCCTCCAGCGGCGAGAAGCTGGAGGACTTCGACGTCTTCCACCCCGACCGGATGGCCAGCCGCATCCTGGGCATGGGCGACGTGCTGACCCTGATCGAGCAGGCCGAGCAGGTCTTCGATGCGCAGCGCGCCGAGGAAGCGGCCGCCAAGATCGGCAGCGGCGAGCTGACGCTGGAGGACTTCCTCGAGCAGATGCTCGCCATTCGCAAGATGGGCCCGATCGGCAACCTGCTGGGCATGCTGCCCGGCGCCGGACAGATGAAGGACGCGCTGGCCGAGGTCGACGACAAGCAGCTCGACCGGCTGCAGGCCATCATCCGCGGGATGACGCCCCAGGAGCGGGCCGACCCGAAGATCATCAACGCGTCGCGGCGGCTGCGCATCGCCAACGGCTCGGGGGTGACGGTGTCGGAGGTCAACCAGCTGGTCGACCGCTTCTTCGAGGCCCGCAAGATGATGTCGTCGATGCTCGGCGGCATGGGCATCCCCGGCATCGGCCGCAAGTCGGCGACCCGAAAGGCCAAGGGGAAGGCTGGAAAGAAGGGCAAGAAGGGCGGGCGCGGGCCGACTCCGCCGAAGGCCAGGAACCCGCTCATGCAGGGCATGCCCGGCATGCCGGCCGGATTCCCCGACCTGTCGCAGATGCCCGAGGGCCTCAACGAGCTGCCGCCCGGGCTGGCCGACTTCGACCTGTCCAAGCTGAAGTTCCCGGGCAAGAAGTCGTGACGATCGCGAGCGCGGCGGAGCCGGGCGAAGCGGGTCGTCACCGGCGGATCGTGACGATCGCGAGCGCGGCGGAGCCGGGCGAAGCGGGTCGTCACCGTCAGATCGTGACGATCGCGAGCGCGGCGGAGCCGGGCGAAGCGGGTCGTCACCGGCGGAAGTAGCCGCGCGGTGCGGATGCACGTGCGCGGCCGGGGGCTGCCCGACGAGACCGAGCTGCAGCTGTGGATCGTCGACGGCCGCATCAGCACCGAACCGGTGGCCGGCGCGGACACCGTCTTCGAAGGTGGCTGGATTCTGCCCGGGCTGGTCGACGCGCACTGCCACGTCGGGCTCGGCGACGACGGCGAGATCCCCCTCGATGAGGCGATCGGCCAGGCCGAGGCCGAACGCGACGTCGGCGCGCTGCTGCTGCGTGATGCCGGCTCGCCAACCGACACCCGCAGCCTCGACGATCGCGAGGATCTGCCCCGCATCATCCGCGCCGGAAGGCACCTGGCGCGGCCCAAGCGCTATTCGCGGGGCTTCGCCGACGAACTCGAAGACGAATCCCAGCTGCCCGAGGCGGTGGCCCGCGAGGCCAAGCGCGGCGACGGCTGGGTCAAGCTGGTCGGCGACTGGATCGACCGCGACATCGGCGACCTGGCCCCGCTGTGGTCCGACGACGTGCTCAAGGCCGCGATCGCTGCCGCACACGAGCACGGCGCCCGCGTCACCGCGCACGTCTTCAGCGAGGACGCGCTGCCCGGCCTGATCAACGCCGGCATCGACTGCATCGAACACGGCACCGGGCTCACCGACGACACCATCGCGCTGATGGTCGAGCACGGCACCGCGCTGGTGCCCACCCTGATCAACACCCTGGAGAACTTCGAAGGCATCGCGGACGCCGCGGGCCGCTACCCGGCCTATGCCGCGCACATGCGCGACCTGCACGCCCGATGCCTGCAGCGGACCGCCGCCGCGCGCGAGGCGGGCGTTGCCGTGTATGCCGGCAGCGACGCGGGCACCATGATCGCGCACGGGCGGATCGCCGACGAGGTCGAGGCGCTCAAGCGCATCGGTATGAGCCCGACCGAGGCGTTGGGCGCGGCGTGCTGGGATGCCCGCCGCTGGCTGGGCCGGCCCGGTCTGGAATACGGGGTGTCGGCCGACCTGTTGTGCTACGCACAGGACCCACGGCAGAGTCCGGGGGTCCTGAACCGGCCGGACCTTGTGATATTGCGCGGCAAGATTTTTCGGCCACACGACTAGGCGGCGCGGCGTAGCGATCGCGGATAGGATCCTCGAATGGCGTTGGCCAGCGGCGCGACCTTCGCCGGTTACCTGGTCGCGCGGAGGCTGGGTTCTGGAGCGACCGGCGCGGTCTACCTTGTCCAGGACCCGCGGGCGTCGCGCTGGCAGGCGTTGAAGGTCCTTGCGCCGGCGCTGTCCGACGACGGCGCATTCCGTCGGCGATTCCTGGCGGAGGTCCCGGTCGCGACGCGCCTGTACCACCCGAACGTCGTCGAGGCGCGCGACCGCGGCGAGTTCGACGGCCAGCTGTACGTCGCGATGGAGTACGTCGAGGGCATCAACGCCGCGCGGTTGATCGCCGACCGATTCCCGGCCGTCTCGGCGGCGGGCGAGGTGCTCGCCATGGTGACCGCGCTCGCCGGCGCCCTCGACTACGCGCACGAGCGCGGGCTGCTGCACCGCGACGTCAAACCCGCCAACGTCCTGCTGACCGGCCTCTGGGAAGGCGAACAGCGGACGCTGCTGACGGACTTCGGGGTGGTTCGCGACCCGGGCACGGCCGGCTACGCCGCGCCCGAACAGCTGCTGGGCACGGGCGTCGACGGGCGCTCCGACCAGTACGCGTTGGCCGCCACCGCCTTCCACCTGCTGACCGGCGCGCCGCCGCCACCCGACGCCGCACCCCCGTTGCTCAGCGACCAACGCCCGGAACTGGCGCGCCTCGACGGCGCGTTCGCCCGTGCGCTCGCCCCCAACGCCGACGACCGGTTCGCGACCTGCCGGGAGTTCGCCGCGGCGGCGAACGAACAGGCGGGCGTCCTCAGCGGTGACCGCAGTCCCGAGGCCGCCCTGGTGGCCGAGTACCCGGCGTATACCGCACCCGCCGCGGCCGAACGAGCGGCGGCCGGATCGCCGGCCCTTCGCCTGGACGACGCGCTCACGCGGACCGCCCCGCACGAGCGGGAGCCCGCGGTGGCCCGGCCGAAGAGGCGCCGGCCCCGCAGGATCGTGGTGGCCGCCGCGGCGGCGCTGCTCGTCGCGGCGCTGCTCGCCGTCGGCGTCGCCATCGGGCGCAAGACCGACACGAACATCGCCCCTGCGGGTCGCCCGTCAACGAGCGCGCCGCCGGCGCCACCCGTGGCAGCGATCCCGCTCGACGGCACGTACCGCCTCGAGGTCCAGCGCACCCGGCAGACGTTCAACGACACGCCCGACCCGCAGCCACCCGACGTGACCACCTGGTGGGCCTTCCGCTCGTCGTGCGCGGCCGGTCCGTGCACGGCCGTCGGCCAGCCGCTGGACGACGATAACCACACCCAGCCGAAGCCGACCGTCCGCGGGCCGGTCGTGCTCGACTTCCGCGACGGTCGTTGGCTGTCGCGGCCGGAGGAGGCGACCGTCGCCTGCATCGGCCGGAACGGGGCCGACGGGATGCAAGCGACCACGCAGGTGCTGTCGCTGCGACCGCGGCCGCAAGGCGAGTTCGCCGGCGACATGACCGTCACCGTGCAGAGCGACGAATGCGGCCAGCTCGGGGCCGTGCTGCGGGCGCCCGCGGTGGCCACCCGCAGCGGCGACCTGCCGTCGGGCGTCACGGTCCCGGACCCGGCGGGGGCCCTTGAACCCCACGCCTCGCCCCCCGGCCCCCCTCGCTAAGCCCGCCTGACCAGCGCTTTCGGCACGGCGCGCCGGCCTTCGCGGAAAGATTGCGAGTACTTGCTATCTATGTTACGGTTCGTGCCAACTCGACGACCTTGGAGGAAACCGTGACCTACGACGTGATCGTTCGCGACGGGCTGTGGTTCGACGGCACCGGCGGCGCGCCGCAGACTCGCACGCTCGGCATCCGCGACGGCGTGGTGGCCACGGTCTCGGCCGCGCCGCTGGACGAGACCGGTTGCCCCGAGGTGATCGACGCGGCCGGCAAGTGGGTGATGCCCGGCTTCATCGACGTGCACACCCACTACGACGCCGAGGTGCTGCTGGACCCGGGGCTGCGGGAGTCGGTGCGCCACGGCGTCACCACCGTGCTGCTGGGGAACTGCTCGCTGTCGACGGTCTACGCCGATTCCGAGGACGCGGCCGACCTGTTCAGCCGCGTCGAGGCGGTGCCGCGCGAATTCGTTTACGGCGCTTTGGATTCCAACAAGACCTGGTCGACCGCCGCGGAGTACGTCAAGGCGATCGACACCCTGCCGCTCGGGCCGAATGTCGGCTCCCTGCTTGGTCATTCGGATTTGCGGACCGCGGTGCTCGGCCTCGATCGCGCCACCGACGACACCGTCCGGCCCACCGATGCCGAGCTGGAGCGGATGGCGGCGCTGCTCGACGAGGCGCTGGACGCCGGGATGCTCGGCATGTCCGGCATGGACGCGGCCATCGACAAGCTCGACGGCGATCGCTTCCGGTCGCGCGCGCTGCCGTCGACCTTCGCCACGTGGCGGGAACGGCGCAAGCTCATCAATGTCCTGCGCAAGCGCGGGCGGATGCTGCAGAGCGCCCCGGACGTCGAAAGCCCCGTGTCGGCGCTGATGTTCTTTCTGACCAGCAGCCGGATCTTCGGGCGCGGCAAGGGTGTTCGGATGAGCATGCTGGTGTCGGCCGACGCCAAGTCGATGCCGCTGGCGGTGCACACGTTCGGGTTCGGCACCAGGATGCTGAACAGGTTCCTCGGCTCGGCCGTGCGGTTCCAGCACCTGCCGGTCCCGTTCGAGCTGTACTCCGACGGGATCGACCTGCCGGTGTTCGAGGAGTTCGGCGCCGGGACGGCGGCCCTGCACCTGCGCGACCAACTGCAGCGCAACGAGTTGCTCGCCGACAAGGAATACCGCCGCAAGTTCCGCCGCGAGTTCGACCGCGTCAAGCTCGGACCGTCGTTGTGGCACCGTGACTTTCACGACGCGGTCGTCGTCGAATGCCCGGACGGGTCGTTGATCGGCAAGAGCTTCGGCGCCATCGCCGACGAGCGCGGGCTGCACCCGCTGGACGCGTTCCTCGACGTGCTCGTCGAAAACGGTGAGCGCAACGTGCGCTGGACGACCGTGGTGGCCAACCACCGCCCCCGCCAACTCGACAAGCTCGCCAACGAGCCGAGCATCCACATGGGCTTCTCCGACGCCGGCGCGCACCTGCGCAACATGGCCTTCTACAACTTCGGTCTGAAGATGCTCAAGCGCACCCGCGACGCCCACCGGGCGGGCGCGCCGTTCATGTCCACCGAGCGGGCGGTGCACCGGCTGACCGGCGAACTGGCCGAGTGGTTCGGCATCGACGCGGGCACCCTGCGCGAGGGCGACCGGGCCGACTTCGTCGTGATCGACCCGGCCGGGCTCAACGAGGCGGTGGACGGCTATCACGAGGAAGCGGTGCCGTTCTACGGCGGCCTGCGGCGCATGGTCAACCGCAACGACGACGCCGTCGTCGCGACCGGTGTCGGCGGGGCCGTCGTCTTCGCGCGGGGCCGATTCCGCGACGGCTACGGCCAGACGGTGAAGTCGGGCCGCTACCTGCGGGCCGGCGAGCGGACCGCGCTGAGCGTGGGCGCCTGACATGGCCCGGACGCAGCAGCAGCGGCGCGAGGAGACCGTCGGGCGGCTCATCGACGCCTGCATCGCCACCATCATCGAGGTCGGCTACGCGCGGGCATCGGCCGCCGTGATCACCAAGCGCGCCGGGGTGTCCGTCGGCGCCCTGTTCCGCCACTTCGAAACCATGGGTGACTTCATGGCGGCCACCGCATCCGAGGTGCTGCGCCGCCAGCTGGAGTCCTTCACCAAGGGCGTCGCCGAAATACCGGCCGACCGGCCGGCCCTCGAGGCCGCGCTGGCGATACTGCGCGACATCACCAGCGGCCCCACCAACGCGGTGGTCTACGAGCTCCTGATCGCCGCGCGCACCGACGAAAAGCTCAGGGAGACTCTGCAACACGAGCTCGGGCAGTACTCCGCCAAGATCGTAGACGCGGCGCGGGCGCTGCCCGGGGCCGAGGCCTTCCCGGAGGAGACGTTCCCGGTCGTCGTGGCGCTGATGACAAACGTGTTCGACGGCGCGGCGGTGGTGGAGGGGGTGCTGCCGCAGCCCGCGATCGCCCAGCAGCGGATCCCGGTGCTGACGGCGCTGCTGAACGCGGCGCTGCCGGAGGCCGGCGCCTAGAGCGAGCCGATGCCGGTCTCGGGGTTCAGCGCGAAACCCCAGTCGAACAGGCTGCCGGCCTGATCCCAGTACGTCGGGCCGCCCGGTTTCACCAGCCCGTACATCATCGCGATCACCAGGCGGCGGCCCCCGCGGGCGGCGGCGCCGACGAAGGTCTTGCGGGCGGCGTCGGTGAAGCCGGTCTTGCCGCCGATGGCGCCGGGGTAGCGCGCCAGCAGTTCGTCCTGGTTGGTGATCGGTTCGTCGCCGTGATCGCCGGGGAACATCGCCGACGGCTCGGCGGTGATCTGGGCGAACACCGGGTTGGCCATGGCTGCGCGGAAGATGACGGCCAGGTCGTGCGCCGTGGACGCCCCGGAGCCACCCGGCCCGTCCAGGCCCGACGGGGTCGCCGCGTGGGTGCTCATCGCGCCCAGCGACGCGGCCTTGGCGTTCATCTTGGCGACCGCCGCGTCGGCGCCGCCGAGCAGGTGCGCGAGCGTGTTGGCGGCGTCGTTGCCCGAGACCAGCAGCAGCGCGTCCAGCAACTGGCGCGCGGTGTAGCTGCGGCCCGGCTTGATGCCGACGCAGTTGCACTCGACCTCGGTGTCGGCGACGTCGGCGACGACGGACGAGTCCAGGCTGACCTGGTCCAGCGCCACCAGCGCCAACAGCACCTTGATGGTGCTCGCGGGCGGGTGGGGCACGTTCTGGTCGCGGCCGGCCAGCACCTGGCCGCTGTCCAGGTCGGCCACGATCCAGGTCTGGGCCGGGCCGTCGGGGATGGGCACCGAGCCGACCGGCTGCGCGCTGTCGGCCGAGGCGGGCGGCACTCCGACGGTGGCACCGGACGCGACGGCCGCCAGCAGGGCGGCGGCTGCGGCCATGAGCTTGCGCATGGCCGCTCAGTTTAACTTCCGGGTTCGTGCGGTGGGTCCGCTGCCGGACGGAGGTGGCCCCGGGCTGATCGGACCCGCCGGTGCGGGCGGCGCCTGCCAGGCTGACCTGCGACCCTCCCGGCGAGTGTTTTTGACGAGTTGAGGCGCTAATGCCAGGGCATGTCGCGCCAGGAGTAGAACTTCCCGTCGCCGATGTCGTGGACGCCGTAGTAGTCCCAGAAGTAGTCGTGGCAGACGTTGCCGTCCCACGGGACGGGCCGGCCCGCCGGGAGGACGTCGCCGGGGCACCAGTGCTGGCAGGACTTCCCGGCCGGGCAAGGGGCGGCCTCGGCCGAGGGCGCGGCCAGCCCCGAGCCGCCGAACATCAACAGCGTCGTTGCCAAAGCCGCGAGTGCCGCTCTCATAAATTCAGGATTATTCCGCTCGTTTGCCGCTGATGTCCTGGGAAGACCGGAATGCTGTCGCGGTTGGTTCATCTGAGCTCCCTCGTTGCTGACGATCCTGTGGCAACTGCACACCGCGCACGCGGCTACCGATCCCAACTCGGGTGGCGACGTTGCCGAGATCGAAGTCGGCGACCGGGCGCGGTTCACGACGTAGAATCGCTTGCGGGACAGGCGAACTCCCCCTCGCTAAAGTTCTATCGGTCCGCGTCGACTCACACTAACCTGACGGGTTTCTGGCTGCGGAACAAGGGAATCATCCGCAAGTGTTGAAGACCGATATCGGGAGGAGTGCGTTATGCGTGTGTACCGGTTCGACGACTTCACCGGGCTGGACGGATTGCGGATTCACGACGAACCCGTCCCGTCGCCCCAGCGAGGAGAATTGCTGCTTCGGATACGAGCGGTCTCGCTGAACTACCGAGACGTGGCGATTCCCCTGGGCCGGTACGTGCGGGACAGCACACCGGGCCTGGTGCCGTGCAGCGATGCCGCCGCCGAGGTCGTGGAGGTCGGCGAGGGCGTCGAGGACTACCGTCCCGGCGAGCGGGTGGTGGGCTCGTTCCAGCCGAGATGGTTCGGCGGCCCAATGCCTGCGACGGCGAATTCGGACAGCTACGGCAGCGGCCAGGACGGCTGGTTGACCGAGTACAAGGTGGTGTCCCGGGAGGCGGTCGTGCGCATTCCCGACGCCATACCCGACGAACAGGCCGCGACGCTGCCGTGCGCCGGGGTTACGGCCTGGAACGCACTCGGTGGCCCCGCGCCGATTCGCGCGGGCCAGACCGTGTTGACCCTGGGTACCGGCGGGGTTTCGCTGTTCGCGCTGCAACTGGCCAAGCTGGTGGGCGGCCGTGTGGTCGCGACGACGTCGAGCTCGGAGAAAGCCCAGACCCTCAAAGCGCTGGGGGCCGACGACGTCATCGACTACCGCCGCAATCCCAACTGGGGTGAGCAGGTACGCGAACTGACCGGTGGCCGCGGCGCGGACCGCGTCGTCGAAGTCGGCGGCCCGGCCACCATCGAGCAGTCGCTGCGTGCGGTCGCCGAGGGTGGCGAGGTCACGCTGATCGGCTTTCTCAGCCAAGACAATCCGGGCATCGACTATTTCCTGCTCAAGGGGGCCGGCGCGACGACGCGGTCCATCACCGTCGGGAGCCGGTCCGATCTGCAGGACCTTGTGCGAGCCGTGGCCGCCACGGGGCTGGTGCCCGTGATCGACGACGTCTTCGAATTCGATGACGCGAAAGCGGCATTCGAACGGTTGCGCGACGGCAAGCACGTCGGCAAGCTCGTCGTCCGGATCGGCTGAGCGCGGCGACCGGCCGTCGTGTTCAATCGAGCCATGTTGAGCCTGGCCGAAATCTCCGACCGCCTCGAGATCCAGCAGCTGCTGGTGGACTACTCCACCGCGATCGACAACCGCCGATTCGACGACCTGGACAAGGTGTTCACCCCGGACGCCTACATCGACTACACCGCCCTCGGGGGCATCGAGGGCCACTACCCCGAGGTCAAGAAATGGCTGGCGGAGGTGCTGCCGAACTTCCCGGTGTACGCGCACATGCTGGGCAACTTCTCGGTGCACATCGACGGGGACAAGGCCGCGTCGCGGGTGATCTGCTTCAACCCGATGGTGCTGCCCGGCGGGGGCGACCAGGCGCTGTTCTGCGGGCTCTGGTACGACGACGAGTTCGTGCGGACCCCCGAGGGCTGGCGCATGACGCGCCGGGTGGAGACCAAAGTCTTCCAGAAGGTGATGTAGGCGAATCTGATGGCGGCGACCCGCCGCGCCCGGCTGCGCCGCGCTTGCGATCGCCGCAATTTCCGCGCGACCGCCCCGTTCTGGCACAATGGGCGGCTGTCCGCCGCGCGGTTACGGCCGCCCGGTGGTCACACACGCGAGGCAAAACCGGATCCGGGCATCCCGCCCGGATCGCTGAATTGCAGCGTGACACCCACAGGAGAAGTCGCTCAACCATGGCTGTGAAGATCAAGCTCACCCGGCTTGGCAAGATCCGCAATCCCCAGTACCGAATCGCAGTCGCCGACGCGCGCACCCGCCGCGACGGCCGCTCCATCGAGGTCATCGGCCGCTACCACCCGAAGGAGGAGCCGAGCCTCATCGAGATCAACTCCGAGCGCGCCCAGTACTGGCTCTCGGTGGGCGCCCAGCCGACCGAGCCCGTGCTCAAGCTGCTGAAGATCACCGGTGACTGGCAGAAGTTCAAGGGGCTGCCCGGCGCCGAGGGCACCCTGAAGGCCGCGCCGCCGAAGCCCACGAAGCTGGAGCTGTTCAACGCCGCGCTCGCCGAGGCCGACGGCGGGCCCACCACCGAGGCCGCCAAGCCGAAGAAGAAGGCCCCCGCCAAGAAGGCCGCCAAGGCGGCCGAGGAAGCGGCCCCCGAAGCCGCCGAACAGCCGGCGGCCGAAGCCGCCGAACAGCCGGCGGCCGAAGCCGCCGAACAGCCGGCGGCCAAGGGCGGCGAGCAGGCCGAGCCGGCCCAGCCGGTTGAGACGTCCGAGGAAGGCTGACCGGGGTGAGCACGGTCGTCGTCGACGCTGTCGAGCATCTGGTCCGCGGGATCGTCGACAATCCCGACGATGTCCGGGTCGACATGGTGACCAGTCGGCGCGGGCGCACCGTGGAGGTGCACGTCCACCCCGACGACCTCGGCAAGGTGATCGGTCGCGGCGGACGCACCGCGACCGCGTTGCGCACACTGGTCGCCGGGATCGGCGGCCGCGGCATCCGCGTCGACGTGGTGGACACCGACCAGTAGCGGAGCGCCTCCTTTGGAGTTGACGGTCGGGCGCGTGGTCAAGGCACACGGCATCGGCGGCGAGGTGGTCGTCGAAGTCCGCACCGACGATCCCGACGCCCGCTTCGCCCCGGGTAACACGTTGCGCGCCAAGAACTCCCGGACCGGTGACGAACGCAACGTCGTCGTCGACCAGGTGCGCGAGCACGGCGCGCGGCTGCTGGTGCGGCTGGCCGGGGTGGACGACCGCGACGCCGCCGAAGCGTTGCGCGGCAGCCTGTTCGTGGTTGACTCCGCGGAGCTGCCGCCGATCGACGAGCCCGACACCTACTACGACCACCAGCTCGAGGGCCTGCGCGTGCGCACCACCGGCGGACAGCACGTCGGCGTCGTCGCCGAGGTGCTGCACACCGCCGCCGGTGAGCTGCTGGCGGTGCGGCGCGACTCCGGCGAAGCCCTGGTGCCGTTCGTCGCCGCGATCGTGACGTCGGTGTCGCTGGACGATGGCGTCATCGAGATCGACCCGCCCGAGGGGCTGCTGGATCTGGCATGAGGATCGACGTCGTCACCATCTTCCCGGCCTACCTCGATCCGCTGCGAGAATCGTTGCCGGGCAAGGCGATTGCCTCGGGGCTGGTCGATCTGCAGGTGCACGACCTGCGCCGGTGGACCCACGACGTGCACCACTCGGTGGACGACGCGCCATACGGCGGCGGCCCGGGAATGGTGATGAAGGCCCCGGTGTGGGGTGAGGCGCTGGACGAAACGTGTTCCGGCGAAACGCTTCTGGTGGTTCCCACGCCAGCGGGTTCGCTCTTCACCCAGGCGACGGCGCAGCGCTGGAGCGCCGAGCGCCATTTGGTGTTCGCGTGCGGGCGCTACGAGGGCATCGACCAGCGCGTCATCGAGGACGCCGCCCGCCGGATGCGGGTCGAGGAGGTCTCGATCGGCGACTACGTGTTGCCGGGCGGGGAGTCGGCGGCCGTGGTGATGATCGAGGCCGTGCTGCGGCTGCTGACCGGCGTCCTGGGCAATCCCGCGTCGCTGCAGGAGGACTCGCACTCGCCGGCCCTGGACCGGCTGCTGGAGGGCCCCAGCTACACGCGGCCGCCGAGCTGGCGCGGGCTCGACGTTCCCGAGGTGCTGTTGTCCGGCGACCACGCGCGCATCGCCGCGTGGCGACGCGAGGTCTCGCGGCAGCGCACGCGGGAACGCCGCCCCGACTTATTGGAGGACCCGCGAGCAGACGCAAAAGCCCCGCGACACGCCGAAGATTAGGGGCGTTTACGTCTGCTCGCGCCGTGACCGGCCGGGCTCAGATGCGACCGCTGGGGAAGATCGTCTTGACGGCCTGGGTGATCGTCTGCCGCGCCGTGGCGTCGTCGGACGACTGCAACGACTGGACCACCATGACGTAGCGGTGGTCGGCGCCGATCACGCCGGTCGACAGGTGCACCCAGTCGGTGCCGATGCAGCACATCCAGCCCTGCTTGACGGCCACCGGCTCGGCGAACAGCCCATCCGGAATGCCGAACCGCTGCGGGTAACCGTCGATCCCGGTGGGAGTGGACCGGGCCAGGTCGTTGACGATGATCGTCGCCCGGTCGGCCGGCAGGCCGCCCGACCCGTCGAGCAGCATGTCGTAGTAGCGGACCAGGTCGGTCAGCGAGCTCATCGTGTTCCACCAGCGGCCGTCGCTGGGCGGGGTGGTGGAGGACAGGCCGTAGCGGGCCGCGACCTGGCTGACGATGGCGTCGCCGCCGCCCTGACCCCAGAACTTCTCGGCCGCGCCGTCGTCGGAGGACTGCAACATGGCGTCCAGGGCCTGGCGGTCCTCCGGGGGCAGCGCGGTCCTGCCCTGGGACTCGGCCAGCAGCAGGTCGTCGGCGATGAACAGCTTGGCCACGGAGGCGGTGCCGATGATCTGGCTGTTGCCATTGGAGACCAGCTCATGCGTCTTGCGATCGAGCACGGCCACCGAGAGCGTGGCTCCGGCGGCGGCCGCCTCGTCGATGGCCTGCTGAATCCGCGCCGGCAGGCCGCCGAACACCGTTCCGGACAGCGCCTGCGGCGACCCGTGCATCGGCAGGCTGTCCAGCAGCAGCTGAACCGTCTCAGGCTGCTTCGGCGACTCGAGCACCGGCGCGCTGCGTTCCGGGCTGCCCGACACCTTCGGTTGGCTTTGCCGCTCCACCAGCGCCTCGTCGCACCCTGCCAACACCAGCGTCACCGCCGCCACGGCGGCGAGCACGGTGAGCGGGCGGGGGCGCATGGGTCGGTCTCCTTGGTTTCGCCTGACGTCGTCGGGTCGATCGGCGCACGTGGACCCGAGTCATATTTACCACTCACCAGGGTCTTCGGCGGGCTATGAACCGCAGCGTTTACATGTGATTTTCAAAGCAAGCGGGCCGTCTGGCACAATTGTTCAGTTGTCTCGCACCCGTCAGCGGGCCGGGCTCCTTCCCGGCCGCCGCGAGATGCACACCAAGAGCCCGAAACCCATCGGCTTGATGACCGCCCCACGCCCGCGGGTGTGGGCGGCCATCGCAAGCCGCGACCGCAAGGAAGTGTCTTCGTACGATGAACAGGCTGGACTTCGTCGATCAGGCGTCGCTGCGCGACGACATCCCGGCCTTCAACCCGGGCGACACCATCAACGTGCACGTCAAGGTCATCGAGGGCGCCAAGGAGCGCATCCAGGTGTTCAAGGGCGTGGTCATCCGCCGCCAGGGTGGGGGCATCCGCGAGACGTTCACCGTCCGCAAGGAAAGCTACGGCGTCGGCGTCGAGCGGACCTTCCCGGTGCACTCGCCGAACATCGACCACATCGAGGTGGTGACCCGTGGCGACGTCCGTCGCGCGAAGCTGTACTACCTGCGCGAACTGCGTGGCAAGAAGGCCAAGATCAAGGAAAAGCGCTGACCGGACACGGTTCACCGGGGCGCCGACCATGCTGGCTACGCTGATCCCGTGACCGACAACCCGGACCCCTCCGAGGCCCCGTCCGACGCCGGCCAGCCGGAGCCGAAGGTATCCACCCGCGACCCCGGTGACACCGAGGCGCCCGCCGCCGAGCGGACCGTGCCGCCCGGGCCGGAGCCCAAGAAGAAGTCGACGCTGCGCGAACTCGCGATCCTCGCGCTGATCGCGGTGGTGCTCTACTACGTCATGCTGACGTTCATCGCGCGTCCGTACCTGATTCCGTCGGAATCCATGGAGCCCACGCTGCACGGGTGCACGGGCTGTGTCGGCGACCGGATCATGGTGGACAAGCTGACCTACCGCTTCGGTCAGCCGCGGCCCGGCGACGTGATCGTCTTCAAGGGTCCGCCGTCGTGGAACGCCGGATACAAGTCGATCCGCTCGAACAACACCGGGCTGCGCTGGGTGCAGGACGGGCTGTCGTTCATCGGCTTCGTGCCGCCCGACGAGAACGACCTGGTCAAGCGCGTCATCGCGGTTGGGGGCCAGACCGTGCAGTGCCGGGCCGACACCGGGTTGACGGTCGACGGCAAGCCGCTCAAGGAGCCCTACCTGGATCCGAACACCATGATGGCCGACCCGGCGAAGTATCCGTGCCTGGGCAGCGAGTTCGGTCCGGTCGCCGTCCCGTCGGGCCGGCTGTGGGTGATGGGCGACAACCGGACGCACTCGGCGGACTCGCGGGCCCACTGCACCAGCGTCCCGGCCGAAGCCCTCAAGGGCATCCTGTGCACCGGTGACCCGAACTCGGGAACCGTGCCGGTGTCCAACGTCATCGGCAAGGCCAGATTCATCGTGTGGCCGCCGTCGCGGTGGGGCGGAGTCAGATCGGTGAATCCCCAACAGGGCCAGTAGCCGTGGCCACCACGTGGCCGCCGCGGACGGTGATCCGCAAGGCCGGGGGTCTGCGCACCCTGGAGTCGGCGCTGTATCGCAGCGGCCTGGGGCCGGTGGCCGGGGTGGACGAGGTGGGCCGCGGCGCCTGCGCGGGCCCGCTGGTGGTGGCGGCCTGCGTGCTGGGACCGGGGCGCTTGGAAAGCCTTGCCGCCCTTGATGATTCGAAGAAGCTCACGGAGAAGGTGCGGGAGAGGCTGTTTCCGTTGATCCGCCGCTACGCGCTGGCCTATCACGTGGTGTTCATCCCGTCGGAAGAGGTCGACCGGCGCGGCGTGCACGTCGCCAACATCGAGGGCATGCGGCGCGCGGTGGCCGGCCTGGCCGTTCGTCCGGGATACGTGCTGTCCGACGGGTTCCGGGTGCCCGGCCTGCCGATGCCGTCGCTGCCGGTGATCGGGGGCGACGCCGCGGCCGCCTGCATCGCCGCGGCGAGCGTGCTGGCGAAGGTCAGCCGCGACCGGCTGATGGTCGCCATGGACGCCGAGCATCCCGGCTACGGCTTCGCCGATCACAAGGGCTACAGCACACCGGCGCACTCGACGGCCCTGACCGAGCTGGGGCCCTGCGCCGAGCACCGCTATTCGTTCATCAACGTCCGGCGCGTGGCAACCGGATCGGGGGCCCGGATAGTGGCCGAGTGCAAACCGGACCCTCCGGCCGAGCGTGACGGATACCGGTGAGGAAAGATGGGACCAGGTTCCCGCGTGGCGACGGAGGCGTCTGAGCAGATGAGTGGCAGATGAGTGCAGAAGATCTCGAAAAGTACGAAACCGAGATGGAGCTCTCGCTGTACCGCGAATACAAGGACATCGTCGGCCAGTTCAGCTACGTCGTGGAAACCGAGCGGCGCTTCTACCTGGCTAACAGCGTGGAGATGGTGCCGCGCAACGCCGACGGCGAGGTCTACTTCGAGCTCCGGCTGTCCGATGCCTGGGTGTGGGACATGTACCGGCCGGCCCGGTTCGTCAAGCAGGTGCGGGTGGTCACCTTCAAGGACGTCAACATCGAAGAGGTCGAAAAGCCCGAGCTGCGGCTGCCCGAGTAACGCGGTCAGGCGTCCGGCGGCGGCTGATTCTCGGCGTCCGACGGCAGCGCGCCGCGATTTTCGATGACGGCACGCGCCACGTCGGCCAGCTTGATGTTCAGCGCCTGGGAGTGGCGCCGCAGCAGGTCGAACGCCTGGTCTTCGCTCATGCCGTGCAGCAGCATCAGCATGCCGACCGCCTTGCCGATCTCGCGGTTGCTCAGCAGGCCCCGTCGCAGGCTGGCGGCGTCCTCGCCCTTGGCGACGGCGTTGATCGCCACGCTGGCGAACGCCGCCAGCACCGCCGCACGGCCGGCGGACTCGGCGTCGAACATGTTGGGCGTGTCGCTGAACAGGTTCAGCGCGGCCCCCTTGCGCTTGTCGACCAGCAGGCGAAAGCCCATGGCCCCACGCACCGGGGTTTCCTCGACGAGGACGGATGCCAGCTTGGGCCACAGCGACGGCGTGGTCAGGTCCGTGTCGATCTGGGGCGTCTCTTCCTCGATCGCGTCGATGCAGGGCCCGTCCCCGGCGCGCCGCTCCAGCTCGTCGATCTGGTGAGCGAGGCGGTCGCTCGCGCCGACCGTGACGTAGCGGTCGCCCTCGCGCACCATCAGGCTGGCATGGTCACAGCCGCGCACGGTCAGGGTCGCCGCGATGCAGATGGCCGCGTACATCTGCTTGGCGTCCGAGCCCTGATAGATGATCTCGGCGAGGGCGGCGAAGACCGTCCCCGGGTCGGCCTTCTCGCCGCCCGGTGGCGGACCGTCCGCGACCGCATTCGCGTCTTGTGCCACGTCGTGTCCCCATTCCTGCGCTGCCGGTGTTCGGCCCGCGATCGCCGTAGATTATCGGTCGCCAACACGACCGCAAACGCTGTATGGCCAGTTGCCGGGTATAGGCGGCGTGGCTGCTCACGCTCCCTTGTCGAGAATATCGACTTGCGACTTTGGTCACTTGTGGTTTCGAAGCGGCGCCGCAGGGAAGCTCATCTCGAATGGGGCTGACCGTTGCGGTGACCGGGCCGACCGGGGAAATCGGCATCTCCGCGGTGACAGCGCTCGAGCGCGAGCCCGCGGTGGACACCATCATCGGGATGGCCCGCCGGCCGTTCGACCCGGTGTCGTGCGGCTGGGTCAAGACCGTCTACCAGCGGGGCGACATCCTCGACCGGGAGGCGGTCGACGCCCTGGTGGCGCAGGCCGACGTGGTGATCCACCTGGCGTTCATCATCATGGGCTCGCGCGAGGAGAGCTCGCGCATCAACCTGCAGGGCACCCGAAACGTGTTCGAGGCGGTGGCTGCCGGGGCCGCCGCCGGGCGGCCGCGGCGGCTGGTCTACACGTCGTCGGTGGCGGCCTACGGCTACCACTCCGACAACCCGGTGCCCCTCACCGAGGAGGTGCCGACGCGGGGATCCGCCGAGCACTACTACTCGGCGCAGAAGGCGGCGTGCGAGGCGCTGCTGGCGGAAGTCACCAAGGGGTCGTCGCTCGAGGTGTTCGTCCTGCGGCCGTGCATCGTCGCCGGGCCCAAGGCGACCGCTTTGGCCGACGCGATGCCATGGAACCAGCTGCCCGGCCCGGTGCGCGCCATTTCCAGGGTGGTGCCGGTGCTGAAGCCGGTCGTGCCCGATCCGGGTTTTCCGTTGCAGCTCGTCCACCACGACGACGTCGCCGAGGCGATCGCGCTGGCGGCGACGGCTCCGGCGCCCCCAGGGGCGTACAACATCGCCGGTGACGGCGTGGTGACGGTTTCCGAGGTGGCCAGGGCGCTGGGCGGCCGGCCGGTGCGCGTCCCGGCCTTGGCGGCGTCGGCGGCGTCGGCGGCGCTGTCCCGGCTCCCGTTCGTCCCCTCGCTGCTGGAGTGGCTGCACATCGCGCGGACGTCCGTGGTGATGGACACGACGAAGGCGAAGACCCAGCTGGGGTGGCAGCCGCTGCACTCGTCGGCGGAGACGCTGGCGGCGCTGGCCGGGGGCGGTCCGAGGGCGGTGTGACGTCGGCCAATGTAGTTTTGGCTGCATGAGGTCCCGGCGCGGGTGAGCCGCGTAACGGCGCGCCGGCGCGCGCATCATCTCACCGCGGACCGGGCCGTCACCCGGCCGGAAACCCTGGCCGTCGAGGAGCCGTTGGAGATCCGCGTCAACGGCGCGCCGGTCACGGTGACGATGCGGACGCCCGGCTCGGATTTCGAACTGGCGCAAGGGTTCCTGCTCACCGAGGGGGTGATCGGCGGGCGTGGCGACGTGCTCGCCATCCGCTACTGCGGCGGTCGGGGCGGGGGCGGGGCCAACACCTACAACGTCGTGGACGTGACCCTGGCTCCCGGGGTCGAACCGCCCGGGCTCGACGTCACCCGCAACTTCTACACCACGTCGTCCTGCGGGGTGTGCGGCAAGGCGTCGCTCGAGGCGGTGCGCCTGGCGGGCCGGTTCCCGCCCGGCGCCGATGCGGCGACCGTCCCCGCGGCCACCCTCCAGGCGATGCCCGGCCAATTGCGTTCCGCGCAAAAGGTTTTCGACAGCACCGGCGGCCTGCACGCCGCGGCCCTCTTCGCTGTCGACGGCACGATGCAGGTGGTGCGCGAGGACATCGGCAGGCACAACGCGGTCGACAAGGTCATCGGCTGGGCGGCCGAACACCGGCGGATGCCGCTTACGGCCACGGTGCTGCTGGTGAGCGGGCGCGCCTCCTTTGAGCTGACGCAGAAGGCCGTGATGGCGGGCATTCCCGTGCTGGCCGCGGTGTCGGCGCCGTCGTCGCTGGCGGTCTCGCTCGCCGACGACGCCGGGCTGACGCTGGTGGCCTTCCTGCGGGAGGACTCGATGAACGTCTACACCCGGGCCGACCGCATCACGTAACCGGCTGTGGACGGGCGCGCGACTGGGGATAACCGGTCGTTTCCGTCGCCGTTCGCACCCGGCGGCGGCACGCCGTGTCGGGATCGCCGGGCAGCGTGGCCGCCATGACGACCGAACAGAGCATGACCCGGGCCCAGCTGGGCGCGCTGGGAGAGGCGCTCGCCGTGGATCACCTGACCCGGCTGGGGCTGCGGATCCTGGGCCGCAACTGGCGCTGCCGCTACGGCGAGCTCGACGTGATCGCCGCCGACGAGGCCACCCGCACCGTCGTCTTCGTCGAGGTGAAAACCCGCACCGGGGACGGCTACGGGGGGCTGGCGTACGCGGTGACCCCGCGCAAGGTCTGGCGGTTGCGCCGGCTGGCCGGGCTCTGGCTGGCCGGCCAGGACGTGCGGTGGGCGGCGCTGCGCATCGACGTGATCGGCGTGCGCATCGGGCCGAGGAATTCGCGCCGCGCCCCGGAGCTCACCCACCTGCGCGGAGTCGGCTGATGGCGCTGGGGCGGGCGTTCTCGGTTGCGGTGCGCGGGCTGGACGGGGCGATCGTGGAGATCGAGGCCTACATCACCTCCGGGCTGCCCGGCGTGCACCTGGTCGGCCTGCCCGACGCCGCCCTGCAGGAGTCGCGGGACCGGGTCCGGGCGGCGGTCACCAACTGCTGCGACGCCTGGCCCCAGTCGCGGCTCACGCTGGCGCTGTCGCCCGCGACGCTGCCGAAGATGGGTTCGGTCTACGACATCGCGCTGGCCGCCGCCGTGCTCTCGGCGCAGCGCAAGCAACCGTGGGAGCGACTGGAGAAGACGGTGCTGCTCGGCGAGCTGTCGCTGGACGGTCGGGTGCGCCCGGTGCGCGGGGTGCTGCCGGCCGTGCTCGCCGCCAAGCGCGAAGGCTGGCCGGCCGTCGTCGTCCCGGCGGACAACCTGGCCGAGGCAAGCCTGGTCGACGGGATCGACGTCTGGGGCGTGCGCACCCTGCGCCAGCTGAGGCGCTGGCTCGACGGCTCCGGCGGCCTCGACCACAGGATCGGCGCGGCGGCCGGCGACCCCGAGCCGGCGGCGGATCTGGCCGACGTGGTCGGGCAGGCGCAGGCTCGGTTCGCGGTCGAGGTCGCGGCCGCCGGGGCGCATCACCTCATGCTGACCGGGCCGCCCGGCGTGGGAAAAACGATGCTGGCGCAACGTCTTCCGGGATTGCTGCCGCCCCTGTCCGAGGGTGAGGCGCTGGAGGTCACCGCCATTCACTCGGTGGCCGGGCTGCTGTCGGCGGACACGCCGCTGATCACCAGGGCGCCCTTCGTGGCGCCGCACCACAGCTCCAGCGTCGCGGCGCTCGTCGGTGGGGGATCGGGCATGGCGCGGCCGGGCGCCGTCAGCCGGGCGCATCGCGGGGTGTTGTTCCTGGACGAATGCGCCGAGATCGGCGTCAGTGTTTTGGAAGCGCTGCGAACCCCGTTGGAGGACGGCGAAATCCGCCTCGCCCGCCGCGACGGGGTGGCGTGTTACCCGGCCCGCTTCCAGCTGGTGCTGGCCGCAAACCCGTGCCCGTGCGCGCCCGCCGATCCGCGCGACTGTCTCTGCGCGGCGGCGGTCAAACGCCGCTACCTGGGCAAACTGTCCGGGCCGCTGATGGACCGCGTCGACCTGCGGGTGGAGATGCATCCGGTGCGCGCCGGGGCCTTCGCGGCCACCGCCGGGGAGTCGACGGCGCAGGTTCGCCGGCGGGTGGCCGCGGCGCGCGATGCGGCCGCCGAGCGTTGGCGACCACACGGGTTCGGCACCAACGCCGAGGTCAGCGGGACGTTGTTGCGCCGCAAGTTTCGCCCCGGCAACGCCGCGATGGAGCCGCTGAAGCGGGCCCTGGACAACGGGCTGCTCAGCATCCGCGGCGTGGACCGGACGTTGCGCGTCGCGTGGAGCCTGGCCGACCTGGCGGGCCGGGTGTCGCCCGGGCTCGAAGAGGTCGGTACCGCGCTGAGCTTCCGGCAACCGGGAGCCCGGCGATGAGTGATCCGCTGCTGCGTGCCTGGGCGTACCTGTCGCGGGTGGCCGAACCGCCCTGCGCGGAGCTGGCCGCGTTGGTACAACGGGTGGGCCCGGTCGAGGCGGCCGACCGGGTTCGGCGCGGATCGGTCGAAGACGACCTGGCGCGACGCACCGAGGCCAGACGCGAAACCGACCGCAGCGCAGCCGATCTGGAGTTGCTCGCCCGTCGCGGCGGGCGGTTGATCACCCCCGGCGCCGACGAGTGGCCGGTGCTGGCCTTCGCGGCGTTCGGCGGCGCCGCGGCCAAGGCCGGCGGCGGCCCGCCGCTGGTGTTGTGGGCGCTGGGGCCCGAACGCCTCGACGAGGTGGCCCAGCGCGCGGCCGCGGTGGTCGGCACCCGTGCCGCGACCGCCTACGGCGAGCAGGTGGCCGCCGACCTGGCCGCCGGGCTGGTCGAGCGCGACGTCGCGGTGGTCTCCGGCGGCGCCTACGGCATCGACGGCGCGGCGCACCGCGCGGCGCTGGATTGCGAGGGGATCACCGTGGCGGTCCTGGCCGGGGGCCTCGACATCCCCTATCCGGCGGGGCATTCCGGGCTGCTGCACCGCATCGGCCAGAGCGGGCTGGTGTTCACCGAATACCCGCCGGGTGTCCGTCCGGCCCGGCACCGGTTTCTGACCCGCAACCGCCTGGTGGCCGCGGCCGCGGGGGCGGCGGTGGTGGTGGAGGCGGGCCTGCGCAGCGGCGCCGCGAACACCGCCGCCTGGGCGCGGGCGCTGGGCCGGGTGGTGGCCGCCGTGCCCGGGCCGGTGACCTCCTCGGCGTCGGCGGGCTGTCACGCGCTGCTGCGCGACGGCGCGCAGCTGGTCACCCGCGCCGACGATGTCGTCGAGCTGGTCGGCCGCATCGGTGAGCTGGCGCCCGAAGAGCAGCGCCCCAGCACCGCGCTCGACGGGCTGGGCGACGCCGAGCGCCGGGTCTATGAGGCGTTGCCGGGCCGCGGCGCCGCCACGGTCGACGAGATCGCGATCGCGTCGGCGCTGCCGCCCGAGCAGGTGCTCGGGCCGCTGGCCATCCTCGAGGTGGCCGGGTTGGCGCAGCGCGACGGCGGGCGATGGCGAATCGTCCGGGCCGCTGGGGCCCGGCACTCGGCGGCGCGGCTCGTATAGTCGACGGGGGTCGGGTCCGGACAGGAGGACCGGACAGGAGGACCAAGTGGCAGGTCGACCTCTGCAACGTTTCGAAGTCGTGCGCACCGAACAGCTCACCCGGCACATGGTCCGGGTGGTGCTCGGCAGCAACCACTTCGACACCTTCGCGCCCAGCGAGTTCACCGACTCCTACGTCAAGCTGGCCTTCGTGGCCGACGACGTCGACGTGGCGGGGCTGCCGCGGCCGTTGACCCTGGACAGCTTCAACGAGCTCCCCCCGGAGAAGAGGCCCTCCGTGCGGACCATGACGGTCCGCAGCGTGGACGCCGCGGCCGGCGAACTCACCCTGGACGTCGTGGTGCACGGCGAGCACGGCGTGGCCGGCACGTGGGCGGCGGCGGCCCAGCCCGGCCAGCCGATCTACCTGAGGGGGCCGGGCGGCGCCTACGCCCCCGACCCGACCGCGGACTGGCACCTGCTCGCCGGCGACGAGTCGGCGCTTCCGGCCATCGCCGTCGCGCTGGAAGCGTTGCCGCCCAACGCCGTTGGCAAGGCGTTCATCGAGGTCGGGGGCCCCGAGGACGAAATCGGTTTGACCGCACCGGAAGGCGTCGAGGTGAGCTGGGTGTACCGCGGTGGCCGCGCCGACCTGGTCCCCGAGGACCGCGCCGGGGATTTCGCACCGCTGATCGAGGCGGTCACCACCGCGCCGTGGCTGCCCGGACAGGTGCACGTGTTCATCCACGGCGAGGCGCAAACCGTCATGCACAACCTGCGGCCCTACATCCGCAAGGAGCGCGGCGTGGACGCGAAATGGGCGTCGTCGATCTCGGGTTACTGGCGGCGCGGCCGCACCGAGGAGACGTTCCGGCAGTGGAAGAGGGAACTGGCCGAGGCCGAGGCCGGGGCCTAGGCGCATGGCGCACTTCGGCGACTACCAGAACGAGATCTACCTGCAGGGCCTGGCCGGCGTGGTGCCCCCGTTCCCGATGGCCTTCGCGGAGCTGGAGGCCAAGGCCGCCACCGCGCTGCCGCCGTCGGTCTGGTCCTACGTCGCCGGCGGGGCCGGCGACGAGCGCACGCAGCGGGCCAACTGCACGGCCTTCGAGGGCTGGGGGCTCATCCCGCGCATGTTCGTCGGCGCCGCCCGGCGCGACCTGTCCGTCGAGCTGTTCGGCATGACCCTGCCGTCCCCGCTCTTCATGGCGCCCATCGGTGTCATCGGCATCTGCGCCCAGGACGGCCACGGCGACCTGGCCACCGCGCGGTCCGCCGCCCGCACCGGCGTGCCGATGGTGGCCTCCACGCTGACGGTCGATCCGATGGAAGACGTCGCCGCCGCCCTGGGCGACACGCCCGGCTTCTTCCAGCTGTACACACCGACCGATCGGGAGGTGGCCGCCAGCCTGGTGCACCGCGCCGAGGCGGCCGGGTTCAAGGGCATCGTCGTCACCCTCGACACCTGGGTCACCGGGTGGCGCCCGCGCGACCTGAGCACGTCGAACTTCCCCCAGCTGCGCGGGCACTGCCTGGCCAACTACACCAGCGACCCGGTGTTCCGCGCCGGGCTGCCCCGCCCGCCGGAGGAGGACCCGCAGGGCGCCGTGCTGCGCTGGATACAGCTCTTCGGCAACGCGCTGACCTGGGACGACCTGCCCTGGCTGCGCTCGCTGACCGACCTGCCGCTGCTGGTGAAGGGGATCTGCCACCCCGACGACGCCCGGCGCGCCAGGGACGGCGGCGTCGACGGCATCTACTGCTCCAACCACGGCGGCCGGCAGGCCAACGGCGGGCTGCCGGCCATCGACTGCCTGCCCGGGGTGGTGGCGGCCGCCGACGGGCTGCCCGTGCTCTTCGACTCGGGCATCCGCAGCGGAGCCGACGTCGTCAAGGCCCTGGCGCTGGGCGCGACGGCGGTGGGCGTCGGCCGCCCGTACGCCTACGGACTGGCGTTGGGCGGCGTCGACGGCGTCGTGCACGTGCTGCGCACAATGCTCGCCGAGGCGGACCTGATCATGGCCGTCGACGGCTATCCCACGCTCAAAGATCTCACCCCGGACACGCTTCGGCGCGTCACCTGAGCCGAGCCCGCGGCGCCTGCGAACGTGGGGGCGTGGAGGCGATCCTCGACGAGTTCGACCAGTACCTGGACCTGCAATGCGGCCGTTCTGCGCACACTCGCCGGGCGTACCTCGGCGACCTGCGCTCGCTGTTCGCGTTTCTCGACGAGCGGGGCCTGGAAGCGCTGAGCCTGCCGGTGCTGCGGGCGTGGCTGGCATCGGCCGCCGGCGCCGGCGCGGCCCGCACGACCCTGGCCCGGCGCACCTCGGCGATCAAGGCGTTCACCGCCTGGGCGACGCGGCGCGGCCTGCTCAAGGAGGATCCGGCCGTCCGGCTGCAGGTGCCCAAGTCGCACCGGACCCTGCCGTCGGTGCTGCGCCAGGACCAGGCGCTGCAGGCGATGGCGGCCGCGAAATCCGGTGCCGAGCAGGGTGATCCGCTGGCCCTGCGGGACCGGCTGATCGTCGAGCTGTTGTATGCCACCGGCATCCGGGTCAGCGAGCTGTGCGGCCTGGACCTCGACGACGTGGACGGCCACCACCGGCTGGTCCGCGTCCTGGGCAAGGGCAACAAGCAGCGCAGCGCGCCGTTCGGGGCGCCGGCCGCCGACGCACTGCAGGCCTGGCTGGCCGACGGCCGTCCCGCCCTGGCGACCGCGGAGTCCGGGCCGGCGCTGCTGCTCGGCGCGCGGGGACGTCGGCTCGACGTGCGCCAGGCGCGCACCGTCGTGCACCAAACCGTCGCCGCGGTGGACGGCGCACCCGACATGGGGCCGCACGGGCTGCGCCACAGCGCGGCCACCCACCTGCTCGAAGGCGGGGCCGACCTGCGCGTCGTCCAGGAGTTGCTCGGCCATTCCAGCCTGGCGACCACGCAGCTCTACACCCACGTCGCGGTGTCGCGGTTGCGGGCCGTGCACGACCAGGCCCACCCGCGGGCCTGAGTGTGCACTCAGGGCTTTGAGTGTGAAAGGCCGGCGGCGACACGCCGTGGCGGGCCGCCCTGGGCGCACACCCAAAGCCCTCAGCGCACGGGCTTACCCGTTGAGCGGCTTAAGCCGAATCGGCGTGGAGTTCAGCAGCCCCAGCGGGTCGACATACTCGGCGCGCGACGCCGGACCCCACATCGCGCCCCAGTGCAGGCAGGCGGCGGCCGGGCAGCCGGCATGCCCGGCCACCAGCGAACCGATCACCGTGTAGGCCGTCACCGCCTGGCCCGTCCGCACGACCGCCAGGACCGGCTCGTAGCTGGTGCGCAGGCCGCCGGGGTGGGCCAGTGACACCACCGGCCGCCCGGCGAGCAGCCCGGCGAACACCACGGTCGCGGCGCCGGCGGCATAGACCGGTTGACCGGGGGAGCCGGGCAGGTCGACGCCCCGATGACCGGGATGCCAGTCGGGTGAGGGCGCGTCGAATCCGCGCGCGACGGCCGGGGGCGGCCGCAGCGGCCAGTCCAACCGCACGTCGTCGGCGCTGGCGGGTAGCGCGCTGACCAGGCCCAACGTCAGGACCAGCGCCACCCACCGCACGCGCTCAGTCCAGCGCGGCCCGCGTGACCCCGCCACTCACCGCTGTGGAAAAACCACCTGCTGAGTCGGTGTAAACTGCTGCTCGCAGCTCGTTAGCGGGCTGACTTCGCGCGCCTGCAGCCAACCGACTGCCGTGCGGTCCCGTCCCGGACGTCCAAGACATCCGGGAAGGGCGCGGCAATCCGCAGGCGCCAGGGCCCGGCCTCACCCGATGCCGGGCGACAACCGACAACAAAGGAATGGCGGCAATGGCTGTCGTAACCATGAAGCAGCTGCTCGACAGCGGCACCCACTTCGGGCATCAGACCCGTCGCTGGAATCCCAAGATGAAGCGGTTCATCTTCACCGACCGCAACGGCATCTACATCATCGACCTGCAGCAGACCCTGACGTTCATCGACAAGGCGTACGAGTTCGTCAAGGAGACCGTCGCCCACGGCGGGTCGGTGCTGTTCGTCGGCACCAAGAAGCAGGCGCAGGAGTCGGTCGCGGCCGAGGCGACCCGCGTCGGCATGCCGTACGTGAACCAGCGCTGGCTGGGCGGCATGCTCACCAACTTCTCCACGGTGCACAAGCGGCTGCAGCGCCTCAAGGAGCTCGAGGCGATGGAGCAGACCGGCGGCTTCGAGGGCCGCACCAAGAAGGAAATCCTCGGCCTGACCCGGGAGAAGAACAAGCTGGAGCGCAGCCTCGGCGGCATCCGCGACATGAACAAGGTGCCGTCGGCGATCTGGGTCGTCGACACCAACAAGGAGCACATCGCCGTCGGCGAGGCCCGCAAGCTCGGCATCCCGGTCATCGCGATCCTGGACACCAACTGCGACCCCGACGAGGTCGACTACCCGATCCCGGGCAACGACGACGCGATCCGCTCCGCCGCCCTGTTGACCAAGGTGATCGCGTCCGCGGTCGCCGAGGGCCTGCAGGCGCGCGCCGGGGTGGGCCGCGGCGACGGCAAGCCCGAGGCCGAGTCCGCCGAGCCGCTCGCCGAGTGGGAGCAGGAGCTGCTGGCCTCGGCGACCGCGACCGCTACCGCCGCCCCCACCGACGCCGCTGCGGGCCCGACCGAACCGACTACCGAACCCTCATAGGAAGGCTGAGCATTGGCGAATTTCACCGCTGCCGACGTCAAGCGGCTTCGGGAACTGACCGGCGCCGGCATGCTCGACTGCAAGAACGCGCTGGCCGAGACGGACGGCGACTTCGACAAGGCCGTTGAGGCGCTGCGGATCAAGGGCGCCAAGGACGTCGGCAAGCGCGCCGAGCGGGCCACGGCCGAGGGTCTGGTCGCGGCCAAGGGCGGCGCGCTGATCGAGCTGAACAGCGAGACCGACTTCGTCGCCAAGAACGCCGAGTTCCAGGCACTGGCCGACCAGGTCGTCGACGCCGCATTGGCCGCGAAGGCCACCGACGTCGAGTCCCTGAAACAGGCCAAGATCGGTGACACGACCGTCGAGCAGGCCATCGCCGACCTGTCGGCCAAGATCGGCGAGAAGCTCGAGCTGCGCCGCGTGCAGTACTTCGACGGCAACGTCGAAACGTACCTGCACAAGCGTGCGGCCGACCTGCCGCCCGCCGTCGGCGTGCTGGTCGAGTTCACCGGCGAGAGCCAGGACGCCGCGCACACCGCCGCCCTGCAGATCGCCGCGCTGAAAGCCAAGTACCTCTCCCGGGACGACGTGCCCGAGGAGGTCGTGGCCAGCGAACGCCGCATCGCCGAGGAGACCGCCAAGGCCGAGGGCAAGCCGGAACAGGCGCTGCCCAAGATCGTCGAGGGCCGGCTCAACGGCTTCTTCAAGGACGTGGTGCTGCTCGAGCAGCCCGCGGTGTCCGACAACAAGAAGACGGTCAAGGCCCTGCTCGACGAGGCCGGGGTGACGCTGACCCGGTTCGTCCGCTTTGAGGTGGGCCAGGCCTGACCGGCGGGCGCCAGCGGCTAGCGTCGTGTCATGCGACGCGTCCACGCCTTCTTTGACGATGCCCTCGGTGATCTCGACGCTGTCGGCGTGGCCGAGGCCATCCGGGCCGGGTCGGTCGGCAGGGCCGAGGTCATCGAGGCCGCCATCGCACGCACCGAGGCCGTCGACCCGGTCCTGAACGGGACGGCGCACAAGGCCTACCAGCAGGCCCGCGCCGCCGCGTCGGGCAGCCCGAGCACGGGCTTCTCGCGGTTTTTTGAAGGCGTCCCGACGTTCGTCAAGGACAACGTCGACGTCGCCGGCCAGCCGACGATGCACGGCACCGACGCGTGGACGCCCTGGAACGCCACCAGCGACAGCGAGTTCACCCGGCTGTACCTGGCCACCGGGCTGGCCCCGGTGGGCAAGACACAGTTGTCGGAATTCGGCTTCAGCGCGTCCGCCGAACACCCCCGGCTGGGGCCGGTCCGCAACCCGTGGGACACCGACTACAGCGCCGGCGCCTCGTCGTCGGGGTCGGGCGCGTTCGTCGCCGCCGGCGTGGTGCCGATCGCGCACGCCAACGACGGCGGCGGCTCGATCCGCATTCCGGCCGCCTGCAACGGGCTGGTCGGGCTCAAGCCGTCGCGCGGACGGCTGCCCCTGGACCCCCATCTGCGCCGGATGCCCGTGGGCATCGTCGCCAACGGCGTGGTGACCCGCTCGGTGCGCGACACCGCGGCGTTCTATCGCGAGGCCGAGCGGATCTGGCGCAACCCCAAGCTGGCGCCGATCGGCGACGTCACCGGTCCCGGGCGGCGGCGGCTGCGGATCGCGGTGCTGACCCGGTCGGTGCAGCGGGAATCCAGTCCGCAGGTGCGCGAGCTGACTCTGAAGTCCGCCGCTCTGCTCGAGGAACTCGGCCACCGCGTCGAGTACCTCGACACGCCGCCGGTGTCGGCCAGTTTCGTCGAGGATTTCGTTCTGTACTGGGGATTTTTGGCGCTGGCGCAGGTGCGCACCGGGCCCCGCTTGTTCGGCAAGACGTTCGACCGCGCCAAACTGGACAGCCTGACGCTGGGGCTGGAGCGAAACACCGGCCGCAACATTCACCGGTTGCCGCTGGCGATCGTGCGGTTGCGCCGGGTACGCAGGCGCACCGCCGAGCTCTACCGCACCTACGACACGGTGCTGACGCCGACCCTCGCCGACGAGACACCCCGCATCGGCCATCTGGCGCCGACCGACTATCACCAGGTCATCGAGCGGCTCATCGACTGGGTCTCGTTCACCCCGCTGCACAACGTCACCGGCGAGCCCGCGGTCTCGTTGCCGCTGGCCCAATCCGCCGACGGCATGCCGGTGGGCATGATGCTCTCGGCCGACCTGGGGCACGAATCGCTGCTGCTGGAACTCGCCTACGAGCTCGAAGAGGCGCGGCCGTGGGCCCGCATCCAGGACGCGTGATCAGGCCCCGGCCCCCCACCGTCCAGGCCTGATGGCGGCGACCCGTCCCCCGGCTCCGCGGGGATACCCCCAAGCGCCCGGCTACGCCGCGCTCTAGTCGGATCCGAGTTTTTCGAGCATCCGCTTGAACTCGCGCTGCTGCGCGTCGGTCAGCTTGGCCAGGATCCGGTCATCGGCGAGGCGGACCGCGGCCTCCGCGCGCTTCAGCAGGGCGCGGCCCTGGCCGGTCAGCGTGGCCGGCAGCGCCCGCCCGGAGGACACCGACGCCGGCCGTTCCACCGCCCCCACGTCTTCCAGCCCGCGCAGCACCGTGTTCATCGCCTGCGGCGTGACGTTGGTGTGCCGGGACAATTCGGCGCTGGACATGCCCGGGTGCAGCGAAAGGATGCGCAGGCAAACGAATTCGGGCAGCGTGAGGCCCAGCGGCCCCAGCACCGCGGAAACCTCCGGGCGCAGAACGGCTCCCACCCGGTACAGCAGGAAACCGAGCGGAGCGTCTTCGGCCTGACCCATGTCAGTGATCTTGACATATCCGGGACGCGCAGATGCGCACCCGCGCCGGTGCGGTTCGGCGGATCGTGGTTCCCGGGCGCCCAACCGGGTAACCCACAGGGGATCCACAACGTGAAGGAGCGCCCATGGGCGAAGCAACCGGCATCACCGAAGGGGTGGCCGAGCGCGCGCGGCGGGAAGCCGACGCGTACCGCGGGGACAGCCCCCGACCGCTGGAGGGCTACACGGTGGTCCTCGCGATCTACGGTGCCCTCGTCGCCCTGACCGGCGCCATCGCCGCGGCCACCGGGCGACGGTTACCCGAGCGCTGGGGCGTCCAGGACCTGCTGACCGTGACCGTCGGCACCCACAAGTTGTCGCGCACGGTGTCCAAGGACGCCGTGACCAGCCCGCTGCGGGCCCCGTTCGCCCGGTACGCGGGTTCGGGAGGCCCGGCCGAGGTGATGGAGGAGACGCGGCACGGCAGCGCCCTGCGCCACAGCCTGGGCGAGCTGTTGACCTGCCCCTTCTGCCTCGACATGTGGGTGGCCACCGCGTTCGTGATCGGGTTGATCTTCGCGCCCAGGCCGACCCGCCTGATCGCGGGCACCTTCACCGCACTGGCCGGCGCCGACTTCCTGCAGCTGGCCTACGCGAAGGCACAGCAGATCACCGAGGGCTGACAACGCGAGGAGGTTCGATGCCCAAGACCACCAAAGGCGGCGCGGCGAAGAAAAGTGAGCTGCCGAGCACCCTGCAGCGTTCCAACGCCAAGGCGCAGCGCACCTTCGCCAAGACCCACGACTCGGCCGCCGAGGAGTACGGCAGCGAGGAGCGCGCCCACCGGGTGGCCTACTCGGCGCTCAAGCACAGCTTCGAAAAGGTCGGCGACCACTGGGAACCCAAGGACCAGAAGGGTCCGTCGGACGAGCTGGCCGAGGGCGGCGGTCTGGACAACGCCGGCCGCTCGGCCGAGGGCGTCGACGCCAACGCCAGCAAGAAGCACCTGCTCGACGTGGCCCGACGTCTTGAGGTGCGCGGCCGCTCGACGATGAGCAAGTCGGAGCTGGTCGAGGCGATCAAGAAGGAGAACCGGCGGGTGCGAGGGCGCTGAGCGGGCCGGGTTTAGGCCGACTTCCGCTGGGCATCCCGGCAGCCATGGTCGCGACCACCACCCGCAGTCAACTCCGAAAGTGCCTCACAGACGTCGACTTTCCGGCTAACAAGCAGGACCTGATCGATTCCGCCGTTCGCAACGGCTGCGACGACGACACCGTCCGCGCGCTGCGTGGGATACCACCCGAGACCTACACCAACGTCGGTCAGGTCGCCGCGTCCGTGACGATCGCCGACGACAACGACGACGCAGGCAACGCCGCCCAGGGCCCGATCGTCGAGGAGTTGGGCGAAAACCGGGGATCCTGAGCGCCTACCGAGTGCCCTGCCCCATGTGACCTGAGGCCCTATCTGCCGATCGAGCCCGTCGCTCAGACTTGCGCAACGGTGCGCAAGCATTCGCGTTCGGCCGTGCCAGATAGGAAGTGTCATGAAGGACGGCGTTGCGCCGGCCTGGGGTGCCGGATTCACTGCCAGCCTGGTGGCGGCGGCCGTGGCGTTCGGCGGCTTCACATTCAGTAGGCAACACCGCGGCGACGACCTCGACGATGACCGCCCGGCCTCCGCTGAGGCCGGACTCCTTTGCGCCGGTGCGCCTTTGACATCCACGGACGGCCCGCTCGCCGGGCCCGACAGCATGCCGACGGCCGGGTGTCAGGGCGGATGGACACCGTGGGGCGGTGGCACCTACTGCGACAGCAACCCGTACCCCGACGGCAGCTACGACCACTGCGTCAGCGTCTCGGTACTCGGCTTCGGGGGGACCCAGTGCAGCCGGGTGTGCCCGCCGGACCCGGCCAACCCGGCGGTCCCGCTTGGCTGGACCCCGGGCGCCGCGTGCCCGTTCCGTCCATGAATTGCGACGCCTAGAGAATCGGCCGGCCGCCCGTCACGGCGACCCGCGCCCCGGAGATGTAGCTCGCGTCGTCGGAGGCCAGCAGCACATAGATCGGCGCCGCCAACTCGGCCGGTTGGCCCGCGCGCCCCAGCGGCACGTTGTCGCCGAACGACTCGACGCTCTGCGGTGGCATGGTCGACGGGATGAGCGGTGTCCATATCGGGCCCGGTGCCACGCTGTTGACCCGAATTCCCTTGTCGCCCAGCAACTGGGCGAGGCTGGCCGAGAAGTTGGCGATGGCCGCCTTGGTCGCGGCGTAGGGCGCCAGGGTGGGGTTGGGCGTATCGGAATTGACCGAGGAACTTCCGATGATCGACGAGCCCGGCCTCATGTGCGCCACGGCGGCCTTGGCGAGGTGGAAGTATGCCCCGACGTTGAGCCGGAACGTGTAGTCCCATTCCTCGTCGCTGATTTCGTCGAGGCGCTTGTGCATCATCTGGAACGCGGCGTTGTTGACCAGGATGTCTACCCCACCGAATTCCTCGACCGCCCGCGCAACCACGGCGCGGCATTGGTCGGCGTCGGAGAGGTCGCCGCGGACCAGCACGCAGGTGCGGCCGGCATCCTCGACGTAACGGGCGACATCCCGCGCGTCATCGTCCTCGTTGAGGTGGACGTCGGCGCCTTCGCGGGCGAACGCGATGGCGACGGCGCGGCCTATGCCGCTATCGCCGCCGGTGATGATCGCCCTTTTTCCCGTCAGCTTTCCCGAGCCCCGGTAACTTTTTTCGCCGCAGTCGGGCACGGGATCCATTCGCGCCTGCACGCCCGGAACTTCTTGTTGCTGCGCCGCAAAACTCATTTGTGACTCGTCCTTTCGCGCTTTCGCTTTTCGCGCCGCTTCAGGATTCACGGGGCACCCGCGCGCTGTAAGCGGCTCTTCACCGCGGCTCTCTCGGTGCGGCTACCCCTCGGTGGCGGAACTGATCGCCGGTTCCAGCGGTGATGGCAATGATGCAAATGTGAATTCTGTGACGCGAAAGGGGCTGCGGGATAAAGCAACAACGGCGCGGTAAATGCAGCTGAGGACCGACTTATGCGGAATTCGGCCGATACCTGGGGTTTACCTTCGCGGCCGAGCGGTTATGCCTTCGGAGTGCGGTTATCGCCCTAAGTGGGAGCGATTGTTCGACACGAAAGGAATACCATGAAGGTCACAAAAACCGCTGTCAAGAGTGCCATTGCCGCCGGGGGCATCGCGGCCGCTGGCGTTTTCGCAGCAGCAACCGCTTCCGCTGCGCCGCCCAACATCCAGGGCTTCGGCACCAGCGAACAGCTCGTCGACGGGCCCATGATCACCAACTACACGGTGAGCAACCTGCAGCCGAGCAACGTCTCGATTCCGGGCTACACCCCCAAGGGGACGCTCTACCAGGCGGACATCACCGCCCGGTCGGACGCCGGACTCGTCACCCCGATGGTCAAGGACTTCAGCGCCCGCGGGCCCAACGGTCAGACGTACAAGCTGATCGACAAGGCCGGCGCTCCGGGCAGCCTGAACCCGGCGCCGATCCCGCAGGGCCAAGAGTCGACCGGCACGCTGTACTTCGACGTGACCGGGGCGCCGCCTAACGGCGTCGTCTACAACGACGGGCTGCAAGACGTCCTGATCTGGACGTCGAACGTCCCGGGCGCCTCGACGCCCGGCGCACCGCCGAACGCGAGCCCGGCACCGGGCCAACCGCCGGCGCCGGCGCCGCATACCTGATCGGTCGCAACCATCTCCCCGCGCCTCCCCAATTGGCGCGGGGAGATTTTGCGTCTGCGGGGAATCCCGCGCGACCGAATCGGGTACCCGACCCCTATGAGTAATCCCGATCACAGGCCAGCCGAAATACGTGCACAAGCCAAGCTCCACGCCAAGCGGGCGCGGGTGACGATGGACGAGCGGCGCAGCAAGCAGGATGGCGGGCTCGCAGGCTGGCTCGCCGAGCGCGCCGGCAGGTGGGACCTCAGCGGCCAGGACGAGGCCACCCTGCAGCGCCAGAAATTCTTCTGGAATGTGCTGGTGGACTACTGGTTTCGCATGGAGATCGACGGCTGGGAGAACATCCCCGCACCCCCGGCGCTGCTGGTGGGCATCCATTCCGGCGCCCCGTTCGTCTGGGACGCCTGGACCGTCGGGCTGCAATGGTGGCGGCGCTTCGGCCAGGACCGCCCGCTGCACGGCACGGCGCACGACGCGCTGATGGCGATCCCGATCTTCGGGCGTTACTTCCGTTCCATGGGCGTGCTGCCGGCCGCCCCGGACGCGATCGCCACGGCGCTGGCCGAGGGGCGCGACGTGGCGCTGTGGCCCGGCGGGGAAGTGGACTCGCTGCGGCCGTGGACCGAGCGCGACCGCGCCAACCTTGCGGGGCGAAAGGGCTTCGTGAAGATGGCGATTCGCGCCGGCGTGCCGATCGTGCCGATCGCCACCGTCGGCGGCGCCGACGCGATGCCGGTGCTGATCCGCGGCGACCGCCTGTCGAAGGCGCTGAGGCTCGACCGGGTGTTGCGGCTCAAGGTGTTCCCGCTGGCGGTCTCCCTGCCGTGGGGGATCGCGCCAGCGGCGCTGCCGCAGCTGCCGCTGCCGGCCAAGATCAGGACCCGGTTCATGCCGGCCGTCGAGGTCGACCACGATCCGGCGCGCGCAGAGGACGACGCCTACGTCGAGCGCAAGTACCACGAGGTCGAGGACTCGATCCAGGAAGGCATGGACGCCCTGGCGCGAAAGCGGGCGCTGCCGCTGTTCGCGTGAACCGGGACCGGCGAAAAGCTATGCGCGGCCGGCCGTTTCGTGGTCGGTGGCGGGGCGTGTCGTCGACGTCCAGAGCGGAGCCAGCGTCGACCCGCTGCCGAGGATCCATTCGGGTTGGGGGGGCGTGGCCGCCATGTAGCCGACCCCGCGGACGGTGTCGATCATCGACTCGTGTTCGGGCCCCAGCTTGGCCCGCAGCCGCCGCACGTGCACGTCGACCGTGCGGACGCGCCCGCTGCAGTCGTAGCCCCACACCTCGTGCATCAGCCGGGTGCGGGTGAACGCCCGGCCGGCATGTTGCACAAGGAAATTCAGCAACTTGAACTCGGTGAGCGTCAGGCCCAGGTCCGCGCCGCCGAGTGAGCCCGTGAAGCTCGCGGGGTGCAGCAACAGGTCGCCGAATTTCAGGATGCCGTCGAGCGCGCTGCGCCGGCGCGAGATCGCCAGCCGCAGCCGCGCCTGCAGCTCGTCGGCCCCGGCGGCGGGCAGCAGCACGTCGTCGAAGTGCAAGTCGACGTCCACCGCGACGAAGTCCGCCGGCGCCACGACGGCCACCACCGCGACGGACGGTGCCGCGGAGGCCAGCCGGCGACAGGCGCTGCGGGCGGAGTCGACGTCGGTGCGCGCATCGATGATCGCGACGTCGGCGTCAGCGCGATGCTCGTCGACGCCGTCGGTGAGGGGCAGGCGCCGCACCGAGTGGGTGAACGACCGCAGGGTGGGCAGGGCCGATTCGAAGTCGTCTTCGTCCGTAAGAAGTAAAACGTCCAACGACATCTCCAAACTCGTGAGTTTGTATCGCCCCCCACCCGTAGGCACCTCACGGCGAGATGTCTGCCAGCGCAGCGCTGAGTACCCGAATCAGAGCCAAACTATGCAAAGTTTATTGTCCGCGTTCGCGGGGTCAATGCTCTGGTCGGGGAAAGCCGATGGGTCCGGCCCGTTGGCACGGACCGGACCCATCCTTGCGACAAGCGCTACTGGTTGGCCTTCTGGCGCTCCTCGGCTGCCTTGGCGCCGCCGCGCGCGGCCTCCGCCTCGGCTTCCTTCTTGGCCGCGTCGCGCTGAGCTTCGGCCTTGTCCTGCTGGGCCTGGCCTTCGCGCGTGAGGTCGTCACGCCCGGTCACCGCGCCGACGGCTTCCTTCGCCTTGCCCTTGACGTCCTCGACGACGCCCTTGACCGCTTCCGCAGGTCCCGACTTGTTCTCGTTGTCCGCCATGAATTGTTCCTCCTCATTGGCGTCCGTACTTGAGCAACTGCTCAGCGCCGATCGCCGAAACGACCGACCCGTCACACGGCGGGGCGTGGTCCTTATTCTCAAGACCGCTGGCTTCGCCCCCCGCGATGGTGCCTATTCTCCATGCCGCCGCCCGCTCAAACATCCGGCGCCGGAAGCAAAGCCGCGCCGGCGTGGACGGCCGGATCGACGTGGGCCGAAGCACCCGACAATCCCGTGAATTCGCCAAGTGTGCAGATAATGCACCCCACCGACGCCGCATTGTGTTGCGATGAGGCAGGATGTGAAATGCCGTTCCGGATGAGTTCGCCCGGGATGGCACTCTCATGGCGAGGAGTCTGATGACGGAGCCGACGAGAAGTGCCAACGGCGTACCGCCGTCGTCACCGGAGAGTCGATCCAAGTATTCGAGGGTCTTGCTCAAACTCGGTGGCGAAATGTTCGGCGGCGGCCAGGTCGGCCTGGATCCCGACGTGGTGGCGCAGGTCGCCCGCCAGATCGCCGAGGTGGTCCGCGGCGGCGTGCAGGTCGCGGTGGTGATCGGCGGCGGCAACTTCTTCCGGGGCGCGCAGCTCCAGCAGCGCGGCATGGAGCGCACCCGGTCGGACTACATGGGCATGCTGGGCACGGTCATGAACAGCCTGGCGCTGCAGGACTTCCTGGAAAAGGAGGGCATCGTCACCCGCGTGCAGACCGCGATCACGATGGGTCAGGTGGCCGAGCCCTACCTGCCGCTGCGGGCCGTCCGCCACCTGGAGAAGGGACGGGTCGTGATCTTCGGGGCCGGCATGGGCCTGCCGTACTTCTCCACGGACACCACGGCCGCGCAGCGGGCGCTGGAGATCGGAGCCGAGGTGGTCTTGATGGCCAAGGCGGTCGACGGGGTCTTTTCCGCGGACCCGCGGATCAACCCCGAGGCCGAGCTGATCACCGCGATCAGCCATCGCGAGGTCATCGACCGCGGGCTGCGCGTGGCCGATGCCACCGCGTTCAGCCTGTGCATGGACAATGGCATGCCGATCCTGGTGTTCAACCTGCTGACCAGTGGCAATATCGCTCGCGCGGTCGCGGGTGAGAAGATCGGGACGCTGGTCACCACCTGAGGGGAAGACGCGATGATCGACGAGGCTCTCTTCGACGCCGAAGAGAAAATGGAGAAGGCCGTATCCGTGGCCCGTGACGACCTGTCAACCATCCGGACCGGGCGTGCCAACCCCGGCATGTTCTCCCGGATCGTGATCGACTACTACGGCACCCACACCCCGATCACCCAGCTGGCCAGCATCAACGTCCCCGAGGCGCGGCTCGTCGTCATCAAGCCCTATGAGGCGAATCAGCTGCACGCCATCGAGACGGCGATCCGCAACTCCGACCTGGGCGTGAATCCGACCAACGACGGCACGCTGATCCGGGTGGCGGTGCCGCAGCTGACCGAGGAGCGCCGCCGCGAGCTGGTCAAGCAGGCCAAGCACAAGGGGGAAGAGGCCCGGGTGTCGGTGCGCAACATCCGCCGCAAGGCCATGGAGGAGCTGCACCGCATCCGCAAGGACGGCGAAGCCGGCGAGGACGAGGTCGGCCGGGCCGAAAAGGATCTGGACAAGACCACCCAGCAGTACGTCACCCAGATCGATGAGCTGGTCAAGCACAAAGAAGGCGAGCTGCTGGAGGTCTAGCGGCCGCTCAGCAACCTATCCGTGGTGACTACCGGCGCAGGCACCCCGTCCGACGAGCCGGGGCGGGGGGCCGAGGAGACGACGCAGCAGCCGGCCAAGAAGACCTCGCGGGCCGGACGCGACCTGCGCGCGGCGATCGCGGTGGGCGTCAGCATCGGCAGCGTCCTCGTTGTGACGCTGGTGTTCGCCCCGCGCCTGTGGGTGGTGCTGTGCTCCGGGGCCATCCTCGTCGCCAGCCACGAGGTGGTGCGCCGGCTGCGCGAGGCCGGCTACGTCATCCCGCTCATCCCGCTGCTGATCGGCGGGCAGGTCACCCTCTGGCTGACCTGGCCGTACCGCTCCGCCGGCGCGCTGGCCGGCTTCGGGGCCACCGTCGTCGCCTGCATGGTGTGGCGGCTGTTCCAGCAGGACAACAGCAAGCGGCCGGAGCCGTTCGCCGGTTCGCCCTCGGCGAACTACCTGCGCGACGCGTCCGCGACCGTCTTCCTGGCGGCCTGGGTGCCGCTGTTCGCCTCGTTCGCCGCGATGCTGGTGTACCCGAAGGACGGCGCCGGACGGGTGTTCTGCCTGATGATCACCGTCGTCGCCTCCGACGTGGGCGGCTACGCCGTCGGCGTGCTGCTGGGCAAGCATCCGATGGTTCCGGCGATCAGCCCGAAGAAGTCCTGGGAGGGGTTCGCCGGTTCGTTGGTCTTCGGCATCACGGCCGCGATCCTCACCGCGACCCTGCTGGCCCACAGACCGCTGTGGGTCGGCGCGTTGCTGGGTGTGGTGCTGGTCATCACCTGCACGCTGGGCGACCTGGTGGAGTCCCAGATCAAGCGCGACCTCGGCATCAAGGACATGGGCCGGCTGCTGCCCGGTCACGGCGGGTTGATGGACCGGCTCGACGGGGTGCTGCCCTCGGCGGTCGCGACGTGGACGATCCTGACGCTCGTGCGCTGAGGTGGCCGATACTGGACGGGTCATGGTCCAACAATTGGTTTTCACCGAACCGCGCCCGGGCAAGCCGCCGCGGCACCTGGCCGACCTCGACGCGGCGGGCCGCGCGTCGGCCGTCGCCGAGCTCGGCCTGCCGGCCTTTCGCGCCAAGCAGCTCGCTCACCAGTACTACGGCCGGCTGATCGCCGACCCGCACCAGATGACGGATCTTCCCGCGGCCGTGCGTGACGTGATCGCGGAGGCGATGTTCCCGACGCTGCTCACCGCGGCGGCCGAGGTCACCTGTGACGAAGGGCAGACGCGAAAGACGTTGTGGCGGGCCGTCAACGATCCTGCTGGGGCCACGGTCGAGTCGGTGCTCATGCGCTACCCGGACCGCAACACGGTGTGCATCTCGTCGCAGGCGGGGTGCGGCATGGCCTGCCCGTTCTGCGCGACGGGACAGGGCGGGCTGACCCGCAACCTGTCCACCGCCGAGATCCTCGAACAGGTGCGGGCGGCCGCGGCGGCGCTGCGGGACGACTTCGGTGACCGGCTGTCGAACGTGGTCTTCATGGGCATGGGCGAGCCGCTGGCCAACTACGCCCGGGTGCTGGCCGCGGTGCGGCGCATCACCGAGCCGCCGCCGCACGGCTTCGGCATCTCGGCCCGGTCGGTGACGGTTTCCACCGTCGGCCTGGCCCCGGCGATCCGCAAGCTCGCCGACGAACGCCTCGCGGTGACGCTGGCGCTGTCGTTGCACGCGCCCGACGACGAGCTGCGCGACACCCTGGTCCCCGTCAACAACCGGTGGAAGATCGCCGAGGCGCTAGAAGCGGCCCGGTATTACGCCGACGTGACCGGTCGGCGGGTGTCGGTGGAGTACGCCCTGATCCGCGACGTCAACGATCAGCCCTGGCGGGCCGACCTGCTGGGCGAGCGGTTGCACCGCGCGCTCGGCCCGCTGGTGCACGTCAACCTCATCCCGCTCAACCCGACCCCGGGCAGCGAGTTGGACGCCAGCCCGAAGGCGGTCGAGCGGGAATTCGTGCGGCGGGTCCGCGCGGCCGGGGTGTCCTGCACGGTGCGGGATACGCGGGGGCGTGAGATCAGCGCCGCCTGCGGACAGCTGGCCGCCGAAGGCGGCTAGCTGGAGCGCAGGCGATTCGGCCCGGGCCTGCGGACAGCTGGCCGCCGAAGGCGGGTAGCGGCGCCGAACGTGAAGCTGTGGCGAGTTTTCCGCGAAATTTTCGCTCTGGTTTCACGCTCGGCGGGAGATCGGCGGATGAGCCGAAGGATGAACCTCAGCGGCGCCGAACACGTCTTTAGGGCATACACCAGCAAACGAGGGGATGCCGTGATGGTTCGCTTGTTCTCGCCGCTCAAGTTGTTTGCCGCGGCCGCTGTCGCCGTTGCCCTGATCTTCGGCCTGGCCGAGGCGCCGCGCTCGGCGGCCGCCGACGATCGCCTGCAGTTCAGCGCCACCACGCTCGGCGGGGCTCCGTTCAACGGGGCCGCCCTGCAGGGCAAGCCGGCGGTGCTGTGGTTCTGGACGCCGTGGTGCCCCTTCTGCAACGCCGAGGCCCCCGGCGTCAGCCAGGTGGCGGCCGCCAATCCCGGCGTCACGTTCGTCGGCATCGCGGCGCACTCGGACGTCGGGGCCATGCAGAACTTCGTCTCCAAGTACACCCTGAATTTCACCAACCTCAACGACGCCGACGGCTCGATCTGGGCCCGCTACCACGTCCCCTGGCAACCGGCCTACGTGTTCTACCGCGCCGACGGCAGCTCGACGTTCGTCAACAACCCCACCGCGGCCATGCCCCAGAACGAGCTGGCCGGCCGGGTGGCCGCGCTGCGCTGACGCCGTGGATCGGGGTCTGATCGGCCTGGCCTTCGCCGCCGGATTGGTCGCGGCGCTGAACCCCTGCGGGTTTGCCATGCTGCCCGCCTACCTGCTCCTCGTGGTGCGGGGGCAGCGGTCCGGCGAACGGCGGGCTCCGGCTGCGCTGGGCCGCGCGCTGGGCGCCACCGCCGGAATGGCGCTGGGCTTCTTGACGGTGTTCGGGGCGTTCGGCGCGCTGACCATTTCGGCGGCCGGCACCGTGCAGCGCTACCTGCCCTACGGAACCGCGGCGATCGGCGTCGTGCTTGTCGCCCTCGGGGTTTGGCTGCTGTCGGGTCGCGAGCTGACGGCGCTCACGCCGCGGCCGCTCGGCCCGCGGTGGGCGCCGACCGTGCGGCTGGCGTCGATGTATTCGTACGGCGTCAGCTATGCCGTCGCCTCGCTGTCGTGCACGCTCGGGCCGTTCCTCGCGGTCACAGCGGCCGGCTTGCGGGGCGGATCAGTGGTGACGGGCGTCTCGATCTATCTCGCCTACGTCGCGGGCCTGACCCTGGTCGTGGGGGTCCTGGCGATCGCGGCGGGGACGGCCGGCTCGGCCCTGGCCGACCGGCTGCGCCGTCTCCTGCCGTTCGTCAGCCGCGTCGGCGGTGCGCTGCTGGTGCTGGTCGGGCTGTATGTCGGCTACTACGGCGTCTACGAGTTGCGCCTCTTCACCGGCAACGCGAACCCGCAGGACGCGGTGATCGCCTCGGCCGGGCGGCTGCAGGGCGCGCTGGCCGGGTGGGTGCACCAACACGGCGCCGCGCCCTGGGCGGTGGCCCTGGGCGTGCTGGTGGCGGGGGCGTTCGCCGCCGCCCGGCGCCGTCGGGTGCGGCGGCTACCTGAGCCAGCCGCGTCGGCGGCCCCACCAGTCGCGCACCAAAACGAAGATCGTGAGGGCGGCGAACCCGATCAAAAACCAGTTCTCGATGTGACCGACGTGGTTTCCGCGCAGCATCGCCAGCAGGAAGATCACGATGAACAGCCCGGTGGCGTGCCAGGTGCGGACGTTGATCTTGCTCCATCCCCACGCAGCGGACGGCACCTCGGCGACGTCGACGCCGTTGTAGTGCTCCACCTCGGTACTGGCCACGGCGAATCCCCTTCGTGATCGGCTGGTAGGGAGATTCTGGCACACCCGCCGCGGGACTCGAGCGGGCACAATGGGTGAGTGACGAACGCGACCACCGAGCGCCGGCTGCGCGTGCTGGTGCTGGGCAGCACCGGCTCGATCGGCACCCAGGCGCTCGAGGTCATCGCGGCCAACCCCGACCGTTTCGAGGTGGTCGGGCTCGCCGCCGGCGGCGCCAACCCGGAGGCGGTGGCGCGGCAGCGCGCCGAGACCGGGGTGACGAACGTGGCCATCGCCGACGAGCGCGCGGCGGCGCAGCTCGGGGACGTCCCCTACAGCGGCCCGGACGCGGTCACCCGCCTGGTCGAGGAGACCAGCGGAGTCGACGTCGTGCTCAACGCCCTGGTCGGGGCCCTGGGCCTGCGGCCGACGCTGGCCGCGCTGGATTCCGGGGCCCGGCTGGCGCTGGCCAACAAGGAGTCGCTGATCGCCGGGGGACCGCTGGTCTTGCGGGCGGCGCGGCCGGGCCAGATCGTGCCCGTCGACTCCGAACACTCCGCGCTGGCCCAGTGCCTGCGCGGCGGCAGCCCCAACGAGGTGGCCAGGCTGGTGCTGACCGCCTCGGGCGGCCCGTTCCGCGGCTGGACCGCCGCCGACCTCGAGGCCGTCACGCCCGAGCAGGCGGGCGCCCACCCCACCTGGTCGATGGGCCCGATGAACACGCTGAACTCGGCGTCGCTGGTCAACAAGGGGCTCGAGCTCATCGAAACCCACCTGCTGTTCGGCATTCCCTACGACCGCATCGACGTGGTCGTGCACCCCCAGTCGATTGTTCATTCGATGGTCACCTTCGTCGACGGCTCGACGATCGCGCAGGCCAGCCCGCCGGACATGAAGCTGCCCATCTCGCTGGCCCTGGGCTGGCCCGACCGGGTGCCAGGGGCGGCAGCCGCCTGCGACTTCACCACCGCCTCTAGCTGGGAATTCGAGCCGCTGGACAGCGCGGTTTTCCCCGCCGTGGAGCTGGCCCGCCACGCCGGCCGGATCGGCGGCTGCATGACCGCCGTCTACAACGCGGCCAACGAAGAGGCGGCGGAGGCGTTCCTGCAAGGCCGCATCGGCTTCCCCGCCATCGTCAAAACCATCGCCGACGTGCTGCACGCCGCCGACCAATGGGCGCTTTCACCCGCTAACGTGGATGAGGTACTCGACGCGCAGCGCTGGGCGAGGGAGCGGGCGCAGCGCGCACTCGCCCTGGCGGGTGCCCACAAAGTCTCGGGAATGGTGTGAGAAAGGTCGTAGCAGCCTGATGATGTTCGTTGTCGGCATTGTGCTGTTCGCGCTCGCCATCCTGATCTCGGTGGCGCTGCACGAATGCGGCCACATGTGGGTCGCCCGGGGCACCGGCATGAAGGTGCGCCGCTACTTCGTCGGGTTCGGGCCCACGCTGTGGTCGACCCGGCGCGGTGAGATCGAATACGGCGTCAAGGCCATCCCGCTGGGCGGCTTCTGCGACATCGCGGGCATGACCCCGGTCGAGGACCTGGCGCCCGACGAGGCCGACCGCGCGATGTACAAGCAGGCGACCTGGAAGCGGGTCGCGACGCTGTTCGCCGGCCCGGGCATGAACTTCGTCATCTGCCTGGTGCTGATCTACGGCATCGCGCTCGTCTGGGGGCTGCCCAACCTGCACCCGCCGACCCGGGCCGTGGTGGGCGAAACCGCTTGCGTCGCACCGGAAGTGGCGCCGGGCAAGGTCGGCAACTGCACCGGGCCGGGTCCGGCGGCGCTCGCGGGAATCCGCGCCGGCGACGTCGTCGTCAAGGTCGCCGACACCCCGGTGTCGACGTTCGAGGACATGGCCGCCGCCGTGCGCAAGTCCCACGGCGTCGTCCCCGTCGTCGTCGAGCGCGACGGCGCCACCATCACCACCTACGTCGACGTCACCCCCACGCAGCGCTACGTGACCACGGGGGCGAAGGGCGCCAAGCCCGAGGCCGCCACCGTCGGTGCCATCGGCGTCGGCGCCGTCAAGACCCCGCCGACGCACTACAACGTGCTGTCGGCCATCCCGGCCACCTTCGCCTTCGCCGGTGACCTGACCGTCGAGGTGGGCAAGGCGCTGGTCACGATCCCGACGAAGGTGGGCGCGCTGGTGCACGCCATCGGCGGCGGCCAGCGCGACCCGCAGACGCCGATGAGCGTGGTCGGGGCCAGCATCATCGGCGGCGACACCGTCGACCACGGGCTGTGGGTGGCGTTCTGGTTCTTCCTGGCCCAGCTGAACCTCATCCTGGGCGCGATCAACCTGGTGCCGCTGCTGCCCTTCGACGGCGGGCACATCGCGATCGCGCTGTTCGAGAGGGTGCGCAACCTGATCCGCTCGGCCCGGGGCATGGTCGCGGCCGCGCCGGTGAACTACCTCAAGTTGATGCCCGCCACCTACGTGGTGCTGGTGTTCGTGGTCGGCTACATGCTGCTGACCGTGACCGCCGACCTCGTCAACCCGATCAGGCTGTTCCAATGAGCCGCGTTGGCCTCGGCATGCCGGACGCCCCGCCGCCCACGCTGGCGCCGCGGCGTCCGACCCGCCAACTGATGGTCCGCGACGTCGGGGTCGGCAGCGACCACCCGATCTCGGTGCAGTCGATGTGCACCACCAAGACCCACGACGTCAACACGACGCTGCAGCAGATCGCCGAGTTGACGGCGGCGGGCTGCGACATCGTGCGGGTGGCCTGCCCGCGCCAGGAGGACGCCGACGCGCTGGCCGAGATCGCCCGGCACAGCCAGATCCCGGTGATCGCCGACATCCACTTCCAGCCGAAGTACATCTTCGCCGCCATCGACGCCGGCTGCGCCGCGGTGCGGGTGAACCCGGGCAACATCAAGGAATTCGACGGCCGGGTCGGCGAGGTCGCCAAGGCCGCCGCCGCGGCCGGCATCCCGATCCGCATCGGCGTCAACGCCGGCTCGCTGGACAAGCGGTTCCTGGAGAAGTACGGCAAGGCCACGCCCGAGGCGCTGGTCGAGTCGGCGCTGTGGGAGGCCTCGCTGTTCGAGGAGCACGGCTTCGGCGACATCAAGATCAGCGTCAAGCACAACGACCCCGTCGTCATGGTCGCGGCCTACGAGCAGCTGGCGGCCCAGTGCGACTATCCACTGCACCTCGGGGTCACCGAGGCGGGCCCGGCGTTCCAGGGCACCATCAAGTCCGCGGTCGCATTCGGGGCGCTGCTGTCGAAGGGCATCGGCGACACCATCCGGGTGTCGCTGTCCGCGCCGCCGGTCGAGGAGGTCAAGGTCGGCATCCAGGTCCTCGAGTCGCTGAACCTGCGGCCGCGCGGGCTGGAGATCGTGTCGTGTCCGTCGTGCGGCCGCGCGCAGGTCGACGTCTACACCCTGGCCAACGAGGTCACCGCCGGGCTGGACGGGCTCGACGTGCCGCTGCGGGTGGCCGTGATGGGCTGTGTCGTCAACGGCCCGGGGGAGGCCCGCGAGGCCGACCTGGGTGTCGCGTCGGGAAATGGCAAGGGACAGATCTTTGTTCGGGGCGAGGTGATCAAGACCGTGCCGGAAGCCCAGATCGTCGAGACGCTCATCGAGGAGGCCATGCGGCTGGCCGCCGAGATGGGCGACGATCACGGTGTTGGAACAGAATCGAGCGGTTCGCCGATTGTGACCGTAAGCTGATAGGGGTTTTGTGCCCCTGCACTGATCGTCTTTTCGCACCACAGAGAGTTCCGTAGATGTCGGCTCCGCCAATCATGCGCCTTGTCGGCGAGCGACGGGTGTCGGTGGTGCGTGACGCCGCCGCCGTCTGGCGGGTGCTCGACGCCGATCCGGTCGGCTCGTGCATGGTCGCGGCCCGCGTGGCCGACCACGGCATCGAACCCAACTCGATCGGCGGGGAACTGTGGACCCGTCGCGGCCCGGACGAGTCGCTGTGCTTCGCGGGCGCCAACCTCATCCCGCTGCGCGGCGCGCCGGCCGACCTCAACGCCTTCGCCGACGAGGCGATGAGCGGGACGCGGCGCTGTTCTTCGCTGGTCGGCAGGGCGCAGCTGGTGATGCCGATGTGGGAGCGGCTGGAGCCGGTGTGGGGCCCGGCCCGCGACGTGCGCGACGACCAGCCGCTGATGGCCCTGACCCGCCACCCCAACTGCGACATCGACGTCGGCGTGCGCCAGGTCCGGCCGGACGAGCTGGACGCCTACCTGGTGGCCGCCGTCGACATGTTCATCGGCGAGGTCGGCGTCGACCCGCGGATCGGCGACGGTGGCCGCGGCTACCGCCGTCGGGTGGCCAGCCTGATCGCGGCGAGGCGCGCCTGGGCGCGCTTCGAGCACGGTCAGGTGGTGTTCAAGGCCGAGGTGGGATCGCAGTCGCCGGGGGTCGGCCAGATCCAGGGGGTCTGGGTGCACCCGGAGTGGCGCGGCCAGGGGATCGGGACCGCCGGCACCGCCACCGTGGCCGCGGTGATCGTCGGCAGCGGCCGGATCGCCAGCCTGTACGTGAACAACTTCAACACCGTCGCGCGCGCCGCGTACGCCCGCGTGGGCTTCACCGAGGTCGGCACCTTCGCGACGGTCCTGCTGGACTGATCGGCGGCCCGCCCCCGCGAGTGTGCGGCTGGCCGCACACTCGGCGTCGACGGTGCGGCTGGCCGCACACTCGGCGTCGACCCGACGCGCATAACGCTTCGGTCTCGGTGTGTCGGCGCCTGTCGGCGGCCCACGGTTCATAACATCTGTACCGATGGTCACAAAAACCCCATTGGTATCAGCGACCGCCAGCCTGCTGCTCGTCGCGGTGATCGCCCTGTCCGGGTGCACCCCGCGGCCCGACGGCCCCGGCCCGGCCGCCGACAAGTTCTTCCGCGCCTTGGGAATCGGCGACACCGCGACCGCCGCCCAGCTCAGCGACAACCCGAACGAGGCCCGGGAGGCGCTCAACGCCGCCTGGGCCGGGCTGCAGGCCACCCACCTGGACGCGCAGGTGCTCAGCGCCAAGTACGCCGAGGACACCGGCACGGTCGACTACCGGTTCACCTGGCACTTGCCCAAGAACCGGGCCTGGAGCTATGACGGCCAGCTGCGGATGGCCCGCAACGAGGGGCGCTGGGAGGTCCGGTGGGTCACCACCGATCTGCACCCGAAGCTGGGTGAGCACCAGACGTTCGCGCTGCGCGCCGACAAGCCGCGGCGCGCCTCGGTGAACGAGCTCGGCGGCAGCGACGTGCTCGCGCCGGGCTACCTGTACCACTACACGCTCGACGCCACCCAGGCCGGGCCCGCCCTGATCGGGACCGCGCACGCCGTCGTCGACGTCCTGCACCCCATCAACAACGCGCTGGCCGACCCGCAGCTGCTGGCCGAACAAGCCAGCTCGGCGACCCAGCCGATCGACCTCGGCGTCACGCTGAAGCCGGACGACAACGACAAGGTCTTCCCCGCGATCGGGAAGCTGCCCGGCGTGGTGGTCACGCCGATCGCTGACATGCTGCCCACCGACCCGCACTTCGCCCCGGCCGTCATCGCCCAGGTGAAGAAGGCCGTGATGGACCAGCTCGACGGCCAGGCCGGCTGGCGGGTGGTCACCGTCAACCAGAACGGCGTCGACGTCGAGGTGCTGCACGAGGTCGAGGGGTCGCCGGCGCCGTCGGTGTCGATCACCCTGGACCGCGCGGTGCAGAACGCCGCGCAGCACGCTGTGGACACCCGCGGCGGCAAGGCGATGATCGTCGTGATCAAGCCGTCGACCGGGGAGATCCTGGCGATCGCGCAGAACAACGGCGCCGACGCCGACGGCCTGCCGGCCACCAACGGCCTGTTCCCGCCGGGGTCGACGTTCAAGATGGTCACCGCCGGCGCCGCCGTCGACCGCGACATGGCCACGCCCAACACGATGCTGGGCTGCCCGGGCCACATCGACATCGGGCACCGCACCATCCCGAACTACGGCGGCTTCGACCTGGGCGTGGTGCCGATGTCACGCGCGTTCGCCAGTTCGTGCAACACCACGTTCGCCGAGCTGAGCAGCAGGATGCCGCCCCGCGGGCTGACCCAGGCGGCCAACCGCTACGGCATCGGGCTGGACTACACCGTCGACGGCATCACCACGGTGACGGGGTCGGTGCCGCCGACGGTGGACCTGGCCGAGCGCACCGAGGACGGCTTCGGCCAGGGCAAGGTGCTGGCGAGCCCCTTCGGGATGGCCCTGGTCGCGGCCACCGTCGACGCCGGCAAGACCCCGGTGCCGCAGCTGATCGCGGGGCGGCCGACGACGGTCGAGGGCGACGACACCCCGATCTCGCCGAAGATGGTCGACGCGCTGCGGCCGATGATGCGGCTGGTGGTGACCAACGGCACCGCCAAGGAGATCGCCGGCTGCTGCGGCGAGATCTACGGGAAGACCGGTGAGGCCGAGTTCCCCGGCGGATCGCATTCATGGTTCGCCGGCTACCGCGGCGACCTGGCGTTCGCGGCGCTGATCGTCGGGGGCGGCAGCTCGGAGTACGCGGTGCGGATGACCAAGGTGATGTTCGAGTCGCTGCCGCGGGACTATCTGGCCTAGAGCCCCCGGCCCGTCGCGGCGGTAAATTGCGAGGGTGGGCGAAACACCCGGCGGGGACATGGTCGCGTTGCGGGTCTCCGACGCCGACCGGAACGGCACGATGCGGCGGCTGCACAACGCCGTCGCGCTCGGGCTGATCGACATCGACGAGTTCGAGCAGCGCTCGTCGCAGGTGTCCTACGCGCGCACCCGCGGCGAGCTCGACCGGCTGGTCGGCGACCTGCCCGGGCCCGGCGCCATCGTCACGTCCGCGGCCGACCGGGTCGAACTGCGCGGCTGGGCGGGCTCGCTGAAGCGTCACGGCGAATGGACCGTGCCCACCCGGCTGGCCCTGGTGCGCCGGCTGGGTTCGGTCGATCTCGACCTGACCCGGGCCCGTTTCGCGGGCCCGGTGGTGGTCATCGAACTGGACATCAGGTTCGGTTCGGTGGAGGTCCGGCTGCCCGACGGCGCCAGCGCCTCGATCGACGACGTCGAGGTGTACGTCGGCAGCGCCAGCGACCGCCGCAAGGACGCGCCGGGCGAGGGCAGGCCGCACGTCGTGCTGACGGGCCGGGTGGTGTGCGGGTCGGTGACCGTCCGGGGGCCGCGGCGCTCTCTTCTGCGCCGCGGCGCGAGGCGTGATTAAGCTGGCCCCATGCCTGCTCGCACCGCCCTTTCCCCGGGAGTGATCTCGCCGACTCTGCCCGTGCCGGGCCGCATCCCGCGCCCGGAATACGTCGGCAAGCCGACCGCCCAGGAGGGCAGCGAGCCGTGGGTGCAGACGCCGGAGGTCATCGAGAAGATGCGCGTGGCCGGCCGGATCGCGGCCGGCGCCCTGGCCGAGGCGGGCAAGGCGGTCGCTCCCGGCGTGACGACCGACGAGCTGGACCGGATCGCCCACGAGTACATGATCGACAACGGGGCCTACCCGTCGACGCTGGGCTACAAGGGCTTCCCGAAGTCGTGCTGCACGTCCCTCAACGAGGTGATCTGCCACGGCATCCCGGACTCGACGGTGATCGAGGACGGCGACATCGTCAACATCGACGTCACCGCCTACATCGACGGCGTGCACGGCGACACCAACGCGACGTTCCTGGCCGGCGACGTCTCCGAGGAGCACCGGCTGCTGGTGGAGCGGACGCGCGAGGCCACGATGCGCGCGATCAACGCCGTCAAACCGGGCCGCGCGCTCTCGGTCGTCGGCCGCGTCATCGAGTCGTACGCTAACCGGTTCGGGTACAACGTGGTTCGCGACTTCACCGGCCACGGAATCGGCACCACGTTTCACAACGGGCTGGTCGTCCTGCACTACGAGCAGCCCTCCGTGGCGACGATGATCCAGCCCGGCATGACGTTCACCATCGAGCCGATGATCAACCTCGGCGCACTGGACTACGAGATCTGGGGCGACGGCTGGACCGTGGTCACCAAGGACCGCAAGTGGACCGCCCAGTTCGAGCACACCCTGCTGGTCACCGACACCGGCGCCGAGATCCTGACTTGTCTCTAGCGCGAGCAGACACAAAAGCCCCTGTTTCGACCCGAAATTGGGGGCTTTTGCGTCTGTTCGCCACATGGCGGTGAGCGGGGCGCTGCTGGTGGCCGGCACCAGCTCCGACGCCGGGAAATCGGTGGTGGTGGCGGGGTTGTGCCGGTTGCTGGCGCGGCGCGGCGTCAAGGTGGCGCCGTTCAAGGCGCAGAACATGTCCAACAACTCCGTGGTCACCGTCGAGGGCGGCGAAATCGGGCGCGCCCAGGCGCTGCAGGCGCGGGCGGCGGGGCTTGCCCCCAGCGTGCGATTCAACCCGATCCTGCTCAAGCCGGGCGGTGACCGGACGTCGCAGCTGGTGATCCGGGGTCAGGTGGCCGAGTCGGTGACCGCGGCCGGCTATGTGCGGCACCGCGACCGGCTCGCGGGCATCGTCGCGGACGAGTTGTCTTGCCTGCGTGACGAATTCGACGCGGTGATCTGCGAGGGTGCCGGGTCGCCCGCCGAGATCAACCTGCGGGACACGGATTTGGCGAACATGGGGCTGGCCCGCGCCGCGAACCTGCCGGTGATCCTGGTGGGCGACATCGACCGCGGCGGACTGCTGGCCCACCTGTTCGGGACGGTCGCGGTGCTCGAGCCCGACGACCAGGCGCTGATCGCCGGCTTCGTCGTCAACAAGTTCCGCGGGGATCCGGCGCTGCTGGAACCCGGGCTGCGCCGGCTGCACGCCCTGACCGGCCGCCCGACCTACGGCGTGCTGCCCTACGCCGACGAGCTGTGGCTGGACGCCGAGGACTCGCTGTCGGTGGTCGCGCACCGCGTCGTGGGAACGCCGGCGCCGCCGCGCGGCGACGAGTGGCTGCGGGTGGCCGCGGTCCGGCTGCCCCGGATTTCCAACTCCACGGACGTCGAGGCGCTGGCGTGCGAGCCCGGGCTGCTGGTGCGCTGGGCCGCCGACCCCGCCGACCTGGCCGACGCCGACCTGATCGTGCTGCCGGGCAGCAAGGCCACCGTCGCCGACCTGTCCTGGCTGCGCGAGCGCGGCCTGGCCGGTGCGATCGCCGGCCACGCCCGGGCCGGGAAGCCGGTGCTGGGCATCTGCGGCGGGTTCCAGATGCTGTGCGAGCGCATCGAGGACACGGTGGAATCCGGTGCCGGCGAGGTCGCCGGCCTGGGCCTGCTGGACGCCGACATCGCCTTCGAGCCGACCAAGGTGCTGCGCCGCTGGGAGCGGCCCCTGGCCGGCTACGAGATCCACCACGGGCGGCTGGCCCGGTGCGCCGAGGAGGCGTGGTTCGCCGTCGGGTCGCAACCGCACGGCATCGCAAGGGGCGCCGTCTACGGGACCCACTGGCACGGCCTGCTCGACAACGACGACTTCCGCCGCGCGTGGCTCACCCGGGTCGCCGCCGCGGCGGGGCGCAGCGGGTTCGTGCTCGCCGACACCGACGTCGCGGCGCGGCGCGATGGCCAACTGGACGCGATCGCCGACCTGCTGGCCGCCCATCTCGACGTCGACGCCGTCCTGGGCCTTTTGGACGGGCCGCCGCCGCGGCGGCCGTGTCTCGCGAGCCGGCTGCAGCCGTGAAACCTCGCGCGAGCTGGCCCATTGGCTGTAGCGTGCGTGAGTGCACTCGATGATGAACACGCTCGACGGGTTTCCCGTCCCGGTGTCCGTCGCCGGCCCGGAAAAGGGCGTCGTCGTCGTCATCCTCGGCGACCAGGAGCGTGCCCCCGTCGCGTATGACGCGGTGTGCGAGCGCCTGCACACCGCCTCGTTGCGGACCGTCGTCATCGGACTGGACCAACGGCTGACGGCCAAATCGGTTGTCGGCATCCTCGATGCGCTGGGCATCCGCTGGGCCGTGGTCTTCGGCGACCGCGCCGGCGGTGAGCTGGCCTGGGAACTGGCGGCCACGCGGCTGGGCCGGTTCGTGGGTCTGATCGTCATCGACCGCGGGCATCCGCGGGTGCCCGACCCCGGCGGGGTGGTCCGCGACGAGCACTGCCCGCCGGTGGAAATCGGCACCACGGTGCTGGTCAGCTCCGCGGCCGCCAAGGCTGCGGCCGACGCCAGCCAGCGGTACGTCTACGCCGAATACCGCGTCGTGGACCTGGGCCGGCGCACCGTGCAGGAGTCGACGGCGCAGCTGGCCGCCGAGATCGTCTTGCGCACCAGCACCTGGTAGCCGCGGTGAATTCTGCGGGCGGTTCGGATTCGGCGATGTTGTCGCTGGCCGCGCTGGAACAGCTGGTGCAACGCGGCGTGGTGGACACCGTCATCGTGGCGTTCGCCGACATGCAGGGCAGGCTGGTCGGCAAGCGCATGGCCGCCGGGCTCTTCGTCGACGAGGTCGCCGCGCACGGCGCCGAGTGCTGCAGCTATCTGCTGGCCGTCGACGTCGACATGAACACCGTGTCCGGGTATGCGATGTCGAGCTGGCAGACCGGCTACGGCGACATGGTGATGACCCCGGACCTGTCCACCCTGCGGCTCACCCCGTGGCTGCACGGCACCGCGCTGGTGATCGCCGACCTCGGCTGGGCCGGCGGCGGTGAGGTCGCCGTCGCGCCCCGGGCGGTCCTGCGCCGCCAGCTCGACCGGCTGGGCGCCCGCGGGCTGACCGCCGACGTCGCCACCGAGCTCGAGTTCATGGTGTTCGACGAGTCGTACCGGCAGGCCTGGGCCGGCGGCTACCGCGGGCTGACGCCCGCCAGCGACTACAACATCGACTACGCGATGCTGGCGTCGGCGCGCATGGAGCCGCTGCTGCGCGACATCCGGCACGGCATGGCGGGGGCGGGCCTGCGGTTCGAGGCCGTCAAGGGCGAGTGCAACAGGGGCCAGCAGGAGATCGGCTTCCGCTACGACGAGGCGCTGGTCACCTGCGACAACCACGTGATCTACAAGAACGGCGCCAAGGAGATCGCCGACCAGCACGGCAAGAGCCTGACGTTCATGGCTAAATACGATGAGGCCGAAGGCAACAGCTGCCACATCCATCTGTCGCTGCGCGATGAGGACGGCGTCGCGGTGTTCGACGACGGCGACCGCCCGCACGGCATGTCCGCGACGTTCGGCAGTTTCCTCGCGGGCCTGCTGGCCACCGCGCGCGAACTGACGCTGTTCTACGCGCCGAACATCAACTCCTACAAGCGATTTGCCGACGGCAGCTTCGCGCCCACGGCGGTGGCCTGGGGGCTGGACAACCGCACCTGCGCGCTGCGGGTGGTGGGGCACGGCCGCAACATCCGCGTCGAATGCCGGGTGCCCGGCGGCGACGTCAACCCCTACCTCGCGGTGGCGGCGCTCATCGCCGGGGGGCTGCACGGTATCGATCAGGGCCTGCAACCACCGGCGCCGTACGTCGGGAACGCCTACGAGGCAACGGGACTCGAGCGGCTGCCCACCACGTTGGCCGACGCGGCCGCGGTGTTCGGGGCGTCGGCGCTCGCGCGGGAGGCGTTCGGCGACGACGTCGTCGCGCATTACCTGAACAACGCGCGCGTGGAGTTGGCGGCCTTCAATGCTGCGGTCACGGACTGGGAGAGGATGCGTGGGTTTGAGCGGCTCTGAGTCGGAAGGTGGCGACCCGCGTCGCCCGGCTACGCCGCGCTTGCGATCGCCACGTAGCCGGCCCGTCGTCGGCCTGACGGCTTATCTCGAGCAGATCCGTACCGGGGTGTGGGACATCGCCGCCGGATATCTACCCGCCGATTACTTCGAGGGCGTCGTCATGGCCGGCGGCATCGCGACACTGGTGCCGCCGCAGCCGATGGACGCCGAGGCGGCCGGTGCGCTGCTGGACAGCCTGGACGCGCTGGTGATCACGGGGGGCTACGACCTCGACCCCGCCCATTACGGCCAGGATCCGCACCCGGCCACCGACGCGCCCCGCACCGATCGCGACGACCTGGAATTCGCGCTGCTGCGCGGCGCCCTGGACCGCGGCCTGCCGGTGCTGGGCATCTGCCGCGGCGCCCAGGTGCTCAACGTGGCGTTCGGCGGCACGCTGCACCAGCACCTGCCCGACGTGCTGGGTCACGGCGGGCACCGGGCGGGCAACGGGGTGTTCACCCGGCTGCCGGTGCGCACGGTCGCGGGCACCCGGCTCGCCGCGCTGCTCGGCGAATCCGCCGACGCGCCCTGCTATCACCATCAGGCCATCGACAAGGTGGGTGACGGCCTGGTGGTCAGCGCGATCGACGCCGACGGCGTGGTCGAGGCCGTCGAGCTGCCCGGCGAGCCGTTTGTGCTCGCGGTGCAGTGGCATCCGGAGAAGTCGCTCGACGACCCGCGGCTGTTCAAGGCGTTGGTGCAGGCCGCGCGATCGTACGCGGAAAGCCGATGACCGCAACGCAATTGGTCAACCCCGCGACCGAGGAGGTGCTGACGTCGGTCGACCTGTGTGACGCGGCCGCGGTCGACGACGCCGTGGCGCGCGCCGCGGCGGCCCAGCGGCGCTGGGCGCGGCTGGCCCCGGCGCAACGCGCCGAGGGCCTCCGGGCGTTCGCCGCCGCGGTCGACGCGCACGCCGTCGAGCTGGCCGCGCTGGAGGTGGCCAACGCCGGGCACCCGATCGCGTCGGCCGAATGGGAGGCCGGCCACGTCCGCGACGTGCTGACGTTCTACGCGGGCAGCCCGGAACGCCTGTCCGGCAGGCAGATTCCGGTCGCCGGCGGGCTCGACGTGACGTTCAACGAACCGCTGGGCGTGGTCGGCGTGATCACGCCGTGGAACTTCCCGATGATGATCGCCTCCTGGGGCATCGCGCCCGCGCTGGCCGCCGGCAACGCCGTGTTGGTCAAACCCGCCGAATGGACGCCGCTGACCACGCTCCGGCTCGGCGAGCTGGCGGCGCAGGCCGGGCTCGATCCGGACCTGCTGCAGGTGCTGCCCGGCACGGGCGCGGTGGTGGGGGAGCGGCTCGTCACCCACCCGGGCGTGCGCAAGGTCGTGTTCACCGGCTCCACCGAGGTGGGCAAGCGGGTGATGGCCGGCGCGGCGGCCCACGTCAAGCGGGTGACCCTGGAACTGGGCGGCAAGAGCGCCAACATCGTGTTCGCCGACTGCGACCTGGAGCGCGCGGCCGCGACCGCCCCCGCCGGGGTGTTCGACAACGCCGGGCAGGACTGCTGCGCCCGTAGCCGGATCCTGGTGCAGCGCAACGTGTATGACCGGTTCATGGAACTGCTCGAGCCCGCGGTGCGGGCCGTCGCCGTCGGGAACCCCGCCTCAAGGGACACCGAGATGGGCCCGCTGGTATCGGCGGCGCACCGCGACAGGGTGGCCTCCTACGTGCCCGACGACGCCCCCGTCGCCTTTCGCGGCACCGCGCCGTCGGGCCCCGGGTTCTGGTTCCCGCCAACGGTACTCACGCCGCGGCGCACCGACCGCAGCGTCACTGAGGAGATCTTCGGCCCGGTCGTGACCGTGCTGCCGTTCGACGACGAGCACGACGCCATCGCGGTGGCCAACGACACCGCCTACGGCCTGTCGGGGTCGATCTGGACCGACGACCTGTCCCGCGCCCTGCGGGTGTCGCGGGCGATCGAGTCCGGCAACCTGTCGGTGAACTCGCACTCGTCGGTCCGCTACAACACGCCCTTCGGGGGTTTCAAGCAGTCGGGGTTGGGCCGCGAGCTCGGCCCGGACGCGCCGCTGCAATTCACCGAGACCAAGAACGTCTTCATCGCGATCGAGGAGCCTTAAGTGATCGACCTGACCCAACGGCTGGCGGGCCGCGTCGCGGTGGTCACCGGCGGTGGCGGCGGCATCGGCCTGGCCGCGGCGCGGCGGATGCACGCCGAAGGCGCGACCATCGTGGTCGGCGACGTCGACCGCGACGCGGGCGCCGCGGCCGCCGAGGAGCTGTCCGGGTTGTACGTGCCGACCGATGTTTCCGACGAGGGCGCGGTCAACGCGCTGTTCGACGCGGCGGCGCAGGCCTACGGCCGGGTCGACATCGCGTTCAACAACGCCGGCATCTCTCCGCCCGACGACGATGTCATCGAGACCACGGAACTTGCTGCGTGGCAACGGGTTCAGGACGTCAATTTGAAATCGGTGTACCTTTGCTGCCGGGCCGCGCTGCGCCACATGGTGCCCGCGCAGAAGGGCTCGATCATCAACACGGCGTCGTTCGTCGCGGTGCTGGGATCGGCGACGTCGCAGATCTCCTACACCGCCTCCAAGGGCGGTGTGCTGGCGATGTCGCGGGAACTGGGCGTGCAGTACGCGAGGCAGGGCATCCGCGTCAACGCGCTGTGCCCGGGGCCGGTCAACACCCCGCTGCTGCAGGAGCTGTTCGCCACGGACCCCGAGCGCGCCGCCCGCCGCCTGGTGCACGTGCCGTTGGGCCGCTTCGCCGAGCCCGACGAAATCGCCGCCGCGGTGGCCTTTCTGGCCAGCGACGACGCGTCGTTCATCACCGCCTCGACGTTCCTGGTCGACGGCGGCATCAGCTCGGCCTACGTCACCCCGCTCTGACTAGGCGACGGTGCCGCGGTACACGGCGACGGGCGCCGAGGCCGTCGCCCAGGCCGGCGGCGCCGACAGCGTCCCGACCGGCGTCCCGCGACCGAGCCGCGGGCCGGACGCCGGGCGGCCCGGCTTGGTGAGCAGGGCGCACAACGCCGCGCGCTTGTTGCGGGCATTCAGGTGCTTGATCGCGGAGTCCGACGGCGCCGACAGCGAACTCAGCCTGGACAGTGCGGCTGTGGCCGGCGCGAGCTGGGCGTCCAACGACGTCAGCGGCGACGCCGAAAGCGCCTGCAACGCTTCGGGAATCGTCGACATCACCCGGGCGCCGGCCGATACCACGTCCGGGGCCGATTTCAGGGCCCAGGTGCCCGCGCCGTGGTCACCCGGCGGCGAAGCGAACGGCGTCAGCGATGTCGCCTCCGCCGAGGCGGCGGCGTAGGCGTACATTGCGGCGGCGTCGCGGGCCCACATCCGCTCGTACTCCGCGTCGGCATCCGCGATCGCCGCGCTGGCCTGCCCCAGGCAGTTTTCGCCGACCAGTGACCGCCGCCGCGCACGGTTGGCGGTGATCTCCAGCGGCGGCACCATCGCCTCGCATGCCGAGCGATGGGCGTCGGCCGCCGCCGCGAGCCGCGTCGCCGCCTGGTGGGCTTGGGCGGCGGCGATGTCCAGCCAGTCGGTGTACGGCGTCGTGTCGTGTCGTGCCATTTTTGCCGCGACGGCGCGGTAGTCGGCGGCCGCGGTGCTCAGCCGAACGGCCAGCCCGTCCCAGGCCGCGGCGGCCAGGGTCATCGGTCCCGCGCCGGGACCGGAATACATCAGCCCGGAGTTGATTTCCGGTGCCAGCGTCGCGAAATCCATTACCACCTCGGTTTTGACATGGACTCTCCCCTGAGATAGACGCAGGGGTTACACGGTTGGTTCGCTGATCGATCAGCGGCGCGCGACGCAGAACCGGGTCAAGATGTCGGGGCCGGCCCGGATGGCCGCGGGCGCGCACGGCCGCGCCCCGCGGGGCTGAAAACCGAACGCGGCGAACGAGACTTGCGCGACCAACGGCGGCGACACGGGGCTCCATGCCGGGGGCCGGTCCTTCGTCATCCAGGTCGCGTGGAACGGCTTCTTGTGCGTGGGCGCGGCGTCGTGCGAAGCGTGCGCGCCAGCGTCCGGTATCGCCTGAGACCAGGCGGCCGGCTCCGGCGGCGCCGCCGCGGCGAATTGTGGCCGCAACGCGGAACCCGCGACGAGGGCGACGAAGACGCCGAGCGTGGCGACGATCGCGATGGCCGACCGCCATCGTCGGGCTTCGCGGGTGCCTCGGGATGTCACAGTGGCCCGAATCTACAACGCGGAACCGGAAGAACGATCGGAGCGAGCTGTGAAAACCCGCAAAGTCGGGTGTGTGGTTCGCGGCGCCGACGTGCCGGTCTTTGTCCGCCGCGCTCGACACCGCGCCGCGGTATTGAAAACATGCGCGTTCATTTGTGGCGTAGGGTTGACATAACCGCGATGCGGTCGGGGCGCCGCGGAACTGTCAGCGAATATCACAAGGGGCGAACGTTGTACGCGGCCACCTGCCGCCACTGTGGCAGGCAAATTGTCCAGCACCCGTCGGGAGTGTGGATCCCCGGCGATGGGTCCGTGGAAAGTGATCCCAACGGCTTCTGTTGCCGCAAGTCGGGCAGCGGGAGCCGGCCCCGGATGTTGCACGAACCCATGCCTTTTCAATTGGCGGGCGCACCCCGGTGGCTGGCGGGCGTGGGCACCGACTCCGCCCCGCAGGGAGCCTCACATCGGCGTGGCCGAGGCCGCCGGCGGCGCCACGACGGCAGGCCGCTGGTCCCCGCGGCTATTCGGATGCGGGCGCGACAGGCCCTCGCCCGGCTGAGGGACGTAGCCCGGTTCCGCGTGGCCTGGTGGTAACGGGCCGGGTAGCTCGGCGGCTCAGAAAACGATCAGCGGGATGGCCATCTCGGCGGGGGTTGGGCCGCCGTGAAAACCGATGAGCCGAGCGGTTTCCGGCGGCTCGTGCGCGGTCGCCAGCACGGCGGTGTCGCCGGTGCAGACGACCACGACGTCGCCGATTCGCGGCAGGTGGGCCGGGCTGACCGGGCCGAACATGCCGGTGGCCACCGCCTGCTGGCGGCTGTAGACGTGTGCGCGACCGTCGAGCGCCTCGCTCCAGGCGGCCCGCACATCCGCCGCCGCCCCCGGCTCGGTGTGCAGGTAGCGCACCCGCGGCTCGCCGGCGACCACCCGGACCCCGGCACCCAGCCGCGGGTCGGCGTCGAGGTCGACGCGGGCGTCCGGGGGGACGTTCAGCCCGCCGTGGTCCGCGGTGACCAGCAACGCCGCGTCCGGAGGCAGCGCCTCGACCAGCCGGGTCAGCAGGGCGTCGACGCGGGCCGCGGCCTCGTGCCACCGCTGCGAACCGATGCCGAACAGGTGGGCCGCGGTGTCCAGGTCGGCGGTATAGCCGTAGACCAGCCCCTGCGCGGCGATCAGTTCACCGGCCAGCACGGCGGCATAGTCGTCGCTCGGCCGCGTCGGGCGAAACCTGGCCCCGCCGTAAGCGGCGTCGGTCAGCCCGCTGCCGATGAACGGCGCCGGCAGCACCGCGCGGGCCGCGATGCCGGCCCGCTCCAGCCGCGCGAACCAGGTTGGCAGCGGTTGCCATTCGGCGTGCGGCGGGTCGTCCCGCCACACGATGTGGGTGAGCACCCGATCCGTGCCCGGCACGTTGAGCGTGAAACCCAGGATGCCGTGCTCGCCGGGCCGCGCCCCGGTGCCGAGCGACACCAGGCTGCTCGGCGTGGTCGACGGGAAGGTACAGGCGAGTTCGGTGAGCCGCCCCACCTCGCCGGCGAGCACCGAGGCCAGCATCGGCGCGGTCCCGGCCAACTCGGGTAGCAGGTGCCGGCCCAGCCCGTCCACCAGGACGACCGCGACGCGGTCTTTCGCGCCGACCGACTCCACGAGGCCGAGGCGGTCGACCGCGCCCGGCGCCCCGAGCAACGCGGCCGCGGCGGGCAGCACGTCGCAGATGGAACCGGGCACGGGAGCAAGACTAGACCGGCGCCAGCCGTTGGCTGGTCACCCGCAGCTGCCGCTCGGTGCTGTCGGCGAGCGCGCGTACCTGCTGCGGGGACAACCGGCCGCACAGCCGGCCCCAGTGCACCGCGACCTCGTCGCCGACGGCCACGTCGGGCACGGCGCTGTACCCGTCGGCCCAGACGTCGAGCGTTGGCGCCGCGGGGTCGGCCAGTGTCAGCGCCCGGCCGTCCCAGAGGAGCCGCCGACACCTGACCGCGACGTTGTCGTTGTCACGGGAAACCACTGTGCCCCAGCCGATTCGGCAGTTGTCGAGCACGCTCAACGGATGCTCGTCCATGCCCCGCCCCAAGAACCGGGTCCACGGGTACACGCCGAACACGTGAAAGCAGTGGTTGGCGGCGGCCTCGCCCGCCAGGGCGGCCGTGAGGTGTGACCAGTAGCGGCCGGCCTGCGGGCCGATGATCGCCAGCAGCGTGTCGAAGAAATCGTGCGGGTCCAGGCCGGCGCCCACACCGCCGCCGAGCCAATAGGATTCGACGAGCCGGTAGTCCAGCGGGTCGGCGATGCCGGTCAGCCTGGACAGGACTTGCAGGTAGGGCCAGGCACCGGAAAACCTCGTCGCCGCAGCGCGCACCTCGTCGACCGAGCCGTCTCGCAGGGTGGCCCCCAGTGGGGGACCGCAGTAGCCGAGCGCGTTGGGGGCGTAGGCGTAACGCGCGAACATCTCGACACCGCGGCTGTCGGTCAAGCGCGCCCCACCAGCTTGACCGCGTCTCGGTGCATGCGTCCGAAGTTGTAGTAGGCCGCGCACGCCCCCTCGGGCGACACCATGCAGGTGCCGATCGGTGTCTCGGGGGTGCACGCGGTGCCGAAAACCTTGCACTCCCAGGGCTTGAGCACGCCCTTGAGCACCTCGCCGCACTGGCAGGCCTTGGGGTCGGCGACCCGCACGCCCGGCATGGCGAACCGTAGCTCGGCGTCGAACTCCGCGAAGTCGTCGTGCAGGCGCAGCGCGCTCTGCGAGATGAATCCCAGCCCGCGCCATTCGAAGTGCGGGCGCAGCGCGAACACCTTGCCCATCAGCGCCAGCGCGGCGGGGTTCCCGTGCTCGGGGACCACGCGCTTGTACTGGTTCTCCACCTCGCAGCGGCCCTCACGGATCTGGGTCAGCAGCATCGCGACCGCCGCCAGGATGTCCAGCGGCTCGAAACCGGCCACCACCAACGGCTTTCGGTACACCTCCGGCACGAACCGGTAGGGGCGGTTGCCCACCACCGTCGACACGTGCCCGGGGCCGATGAAACCCGACAGCCGCAAATCAGGTGACTCCAGGATGGCCTTGATCGGCGGCACGATCGTGACGTGGTTGCAGAAGACGCTGAAGTTGGGCAGGCCGAGGTCGCGGGCGCGCACCAGCGTCACCGCCGTCGAGGGCGCGGTGGTCTCGAAGCCGATGGCGAAGAACACCACGTGCTTGTCGGGGTTGTCGACCGCGATCTTCAGCGCGTCCAGCGGCGAGTAGACGAACCGCACGTCGGCGCCGCGCGCCTTGGCGTCCAGCAGGCTGCCGGCCGACCCGGGTACCCGCATCATGTCGCCGAAACAGGTGAAGATCACGTCGGGCTGGCCGGCCAGCCACATCGCGTCGTCGATGCGGCCCATCGGGATCACGCAGACCGGGCAGCCGGGCCCGTGCACCAGCTCCACGTTGTCGGGCAGCAGGTGTTCGATGCCGTGCCGGTAGATGGTGTGGGTGTGCCCGCCGCACACCTCCATGAACTTGAACTCTTCGCCGCCATCACCGGCCAGGCGCTTTATGGCGCCCAGCAGCTTGCGGGCCGCGGCCGGATCGCGGAACTCGTCGACGAATTTCATTGCGCGCCTTCCCTAAACGATGGCCGACGAGTCGAAGGCTTCCATCTCGGTGGCGTAGGCCTCACCGAGTTTCTTGATGGCGGCCAGGGTGAGCAGCGCCTCCGTCTCGTCGATCTTGGCCATGGCGAACCCGACGTGCACCAGGACCCAGTCGTCGGGCTCGGGCATGTCGTCTTCCAGCAGCCGCACGCTGATCGTGCGCTGGACGCCGCTGACGTCGATCTTCGCCAGATAGTTTGCGCGGTCGGTGATTTCGACGATCCGGCCCGGAATCCCAAGACACATCTCAGTTCATCTCCTCTCAGCAGATCCGCGGCAGCGGGTCGCCGACCAGCATGTCGACGATCCGGGTCCCACCGAATCCTGTTCGCAGCACCACGCTTTCGGCCGGTTCGGAAACGATTTCCCCGACCTCGGCGGCCTCGGCGCCCAGCGGGTGCGAGCGCAGCGCCGCCAGCCCGGCCTCGGCCTCCTCCGGCGCGACGACGGCGACGAACTTGCCCTCGTTGGCCACGTAGAGCGGGTCGATGCCGAGCAGCTCGCAGGCGCCGTTCACCATGGGCCGCACGGGCAGTCGCTCCTCGTCCAGCAGCACGCCGAGGCCGCAGGCCTGGGCCAGTTCGTTGCAGACGGTGCCGACCCCGCCGCGGGTCGCGTCGCGCATCCACCGGGTGGACGGGGCCGCCGCCATCAGCAGCTCCACCACGGGGCTGAGGCACGCGGTGTCGGAGACGATGTCGGCCTCGATGGCCAGGTCGCCGCGGGCCAACATGACGGCCATGCCGTGGTCGCCCATCGAGCCCGACAGCAGCACCCTGTCACCGGTGCGCACCGACCCGGCCGACAGCGTGCGCCCGGCCGGGATGACACCGGCCCCGGTGGTGGTGACGAAAAGCCCGTCGGCCGCGCCCTTGGGCACCACCTTGGTGTCGCCGGTGACGATCTGCACCCCGGCGGCGACGGCGGCGGCCGCCATGTCGGCGACGATCTCCTTCAACTCGGCGATTCCGAAACCTTCCTCGATGACGAACGCCGCCGAGATCCACGACGGCACGGCGCCGGCCATCGCGAGGTCGTTGCAGGTGCCGTGGACGGCGAGTTCGCCGATCGACCCGCCGGGAAAACGCCTGGGCTGCACCACAAACGAGTCGGTCGACATCGCCAGGCGCTCGCCGCCGGGCAGTGCCAACACCGCGCCGTCGCCCAGGGATTCCAGCAGCGGGTTGCGGAAGGCCTCCAGGAACACCGCGTCCACCAGCGCCGCCGACGCCTTGCCGCCGGCCCCGTGGGCCAGGGTGACGTGGTCGTCGAGCAGCCGGGGGCGGCGCCTGCGGAACGACTCGATGCGCTCGATCACCTCGCCCTCGGCGAACCGCGGCCCCGACGAAAGGTATTCGCCCGCCGGCTTGCTCATGCCGCCCCCAAATCTTCATCGCCCAAACGCTGGTGCACGCTCAGCCACAGCCGATAGCCCAACAGGGCCTGTGACTCCTGGATGCGGTGCACGCTCTGCGACCGAACGACGAAGCAGGCGTCCACGTTCGGGTTGTCGGCGAAGGCGCCGCCGTCGTAGCCGGCGAAGCCGACGGTGTACAGGCCGCGCCGGCGTGCCTCGGCGAGCGCCGCGAGCAGGTTGGGCGAACCGCCGCTGGTCGACATGGCGATGGCGATGTCGCCGGCCTTCGACCTGGCGATCAGCTGGCGGGCGAACACCAGCTCGAACCCGACGTCGTTGCCCAGCGCGGTCATCACCGCCTGATCTGCGGTCAACGGCCACGCGGGCAGCGGCTTGCCGAGCGGCGGCCGGGCGAACAGCCGCGCCAGGGTGGTGGAATCGGTGCAGCTGCCGCCGTTTCCGAAGGTGAACAACCGCCCGCCGGCCGCGAAGCGGGCCGCCATCGCGGTGGCGGCCGTCTCCAGTCGGTCGGCGTTGGCATCGAGGGTGGAGCGGCGCAGCGCGAGGCTCTCGGCGGCCTTGGCCTGCGCCGAGGCGGCGAGGTCGGCCAGCAGCGAGCGGGGGTCGTCCTCCTGTGCGTCGATGAACGGGTACAGGAAGTTGGTGGGTTCGTCCTGGCTCATCAGCCCTCCTCGTCCAGCCTGCTGATCGCCGTGCCCGCGTGGACCAGGACCAGGTCGCCGGCGGCGACTGGGTCGACGAGCGTGGTGACCACGTCCTCGACGCCCCGCGCGGTGCGCACGGTTGCCTGCCCGTCGGCCGACGCCGTCACCACCTCGCCCAGGCGCCCCTCGTCGCTGCACGTCACGCAAACAGTTTCGGAGCATTCGTCTTTCAGCAGCCCCGCATGTTCGAAGCACACGTGGGTCAGCTCCCACAGCAGGTGATAGAACAGCACGAACCCGCCCGTCGCGGGCACCCGCGGGTCGGGGTCGTCGAGCCACAGCACGTGGTCGGCCATCCCGGCCGCCGGGCGCCGGCCGCTGCCGATCCAGATCGTGGTGGCGCCCCAGGCGGGGCCGCGGCGCATCACGGAGCGCACCTGCGGGTCGTCCGCGCCGGAGACCGCGATCACGATGTCGCCGGGCCGCACCGACACCCGCACCAGGTCCACCAGGTCGGGTCCGGTGAGCGCCACCGCGGGCAGCGCCCGCTTGCCCATGATCACCGGGTGCACGAACTCCACCGCGATGTGCTGCGCGTGCGGTTCCCACGACGGCGCGATGGACCACATCGTCGCCCCCGCGGCGAACCGCTTGGCCAGCGTGAACGCGGTGGCGGCCAAATCCTCGGCCAGTCCGGCGCCGAGACCGCGATCGATGGCGGAAGTGGTCATGATTGCGCGTCCTCCATCCCCCTCAGCATGGAGACCGCGGCCTGACCCAGCGCCAGCCCGCCGTCGTTCGGCGGGACGGTGTGGTGGGTCAGCACCTCGAACCCCCTGCGGCGCAGCCGCTCATGGCAGGCGCGCAGCAACAGCACGTTCTGGAAGACCCCGCCGGTGAGGCCGACGAGCCGGGTCTCGCCGGCCGCCTGGGCGACCGCCTTGGCGACGGCGTCGGCGACGGCCTCGTGGAATGCGGCGGCCAGGGCCGCCGGCCGGGCGCCGTCACGCAGCGCCGCCACCGCCGCCCGCACCGTCGTGGTGGGGTCGATCACCCCGTCGGCCCGCACCGTCAGCGGCAGCGCCGGGCCGGGGGCGTCAAGCGCCGACTCCGCCAGCGCCTCCAGCTCGATGGCGGCCTGGCCCTCGTAGTCGATCCGGTGCCGCACCCCGAGCAGCGAGGCGACGGCGTCGAACAGCCGGCCCATGCTCGAGCACGGAACGCATCCGGCGCCGCTCTCCAATTGCGAACGGGTGAGGCGCAATTCGTCCGGGGTCGCGGCCGCGACCGGCGCGAGGTCCCCGGTCCAGTCGACACCCGCCGTCCACAGTTGCGACAGCGCCATCCGCCACGGGTTGCGCACCGCGGCGTCGCCGCCGGGCAGCGGGACCGGCAGCAGGTGGCCGACGCGAACGAACCGGTGGCTCTCGGTGCCCAGGGCGAGGATTTCGCCGCCCCAGATCGTGTGGTCGCGGCCATAGCCGGTTCCGTCGAACGAGACCCCGATGACAGGTTCGCCGATGCGCCCGTGCTCGGCGAGCAGCGCGACGACGTGCGCGTGGTGGTGCTGGACGAGGTCCAGCGGCCGATCGCCCGCGTGCCGCTCGGCCCAGTCGCGGGTGTGGTAGCCGGGGTGCAGGTCGGCGGCCAACCGCGCCGGCGCGCCGCGTATCCCGGTGAGCTGATCCACCGCGCGCTCGAAGGCCCGCAGCGTCTCCCACGTCGCCATGTCGCCGATGTGGCCGGACAGGTAGGCGCGCGAGCCGTCGGTGAGGCAGAAGGTGTTTTTCAGCTCCCCGCCCACGGCGAGGACGGCCGGGCCCGCCCGGCCCAGATCGACCGGCAACGGCGCATACCCGCGTGACCGTCGGATGGGCAGTTCCGTGGGCCTCCCGGCGCGAGCAGACGCAAAAGCCCCCGACACGCCGGGCGTGCCGGGGCTTTTGTGTCTGCTCGCCGAGGCGAAGTTGACCACCCGCACCACCGAGTCGTCGCACGGCACGTGGATCGGCCGGTTGTGGTCGAGGACCGCGTCGCACAGCGCCGGAAGCCGCCGCGCGGCATCGTCATCGGTGAAGCAGATGGGCTCGTCGGAACGGTTCGCGCTGGTGAGCACCAGGGCGTCGGGCACCGGCGCGGCGGCGCCGGGCACGGGCGCCAGCAGCAGGTGATGGATGGGGGAGTACGGCAGCATCAGGCCGAGCAGCGGGCTGCCGGGAGCGACGGCGTCGGCGACCGGCGCGCCGGGTCGGCGTCGCAGCAGCACGATCGGGCGGGCCGGACCCGACAGCACCGCGGCCTCGTCGGCGTCGACGTGCGCGTAGCGGCGCGCGACGTCGAGGTCGCGTACCAGCATCGCGAAGGGCTTGGCGCCCCGCGCCTTTCGTGCCCGCAGCGCCGCGACCGCCGCGCCGTCGGCGACGGCGCAGGCCAGGTGGTAACCGCCGATGCCCTTGACGGCGACCAGCGCGCCGGCGGCCAGCGCGCGTTGGGTGGCCGCCAGCGCGGCGTCCGACCCGGTGACGGGCCCCGCCGGCGACGAAAACCACAGCGACGGGCCGCAATCGGGGCACGCGATGGGCTGCGCGTGGAACCGGCGATCGGCCGGATCGTGGTATTCGGCGGCGCAGCGGTCGCACATCGCGAACGCCGACATGGTGGTGGCCGGGCGGTCGTAGGGCAACTCGCGGATGATGGTGAACCGCGGCCCGCAGTTCGTGCACGTCACGAACGGATGCCGGTGGCGGCGGTCGCGCGGGTCGAACAACTCGCGGATGCAGTCGTCGCACACCGCGATGTCGGGCGGAATCGGCGTTGCCGCACCGGTGATCGTCCGGCTTGCCACGATGCGGAACCCGCTGCCGCCGTCACCGGCGGCGATCTCGGTTGCGGTGATGGCGCTGATCCGGGCCAGCGGCGGCGCGTCCGCGCGCAGCCGGCGGGCGAATTCGTCGATGCGGGCGCGGTCGCCCTGCACCTCGAGGAAGACGGCGCCGGAGTCGTTGCCGACGAACCCGGCCAGGCCCAGCTCGCTGGCGATGCGGTGCACGAAAGGCCGAAAGCCGACCCCCTGGACGACACCGGTCACGGTGAAGCGCCGCCGGACATCGTGGGCCCGCAGCAGCAGGGGGGATTCGGTCATCTCAACCGGCCTCCGGGCCGATCGTGGGGTCGGCGCGGCCCCTGCCCATCAGCTCGAGGCCGGCCATCGCCTGCTCGGCGCCGGCGCGGTCGGTCTTTTCGACGGCGAACCCCATGTGGATGATTATCCAGTCGCCGGGGGAGAACGTCTCCTCCGGCAGCATGCCGACGTTGACCCTGCGCTGCTCACCGGCGACGTCGACCAGCGCGAGCTGGCCCTCGTAGCCGTCCAGCATCCGGATCACCTGGCCCGGTATCCCGAGGCACATCAGCGGTCCACCCGCGCGGACGCCTGCAGCGCCGCGACGATCTCCTCGACGGCCCGTGCGGCGCGGGGGACCGCCCTGGCCACGGGCTCGGTCAGGCCGATGCCCTCCTCGACGCTCCCCGCCTCGCACCCGACGACGACCGTGTAGGGCGGGCTGCCGCCGAGGGCACGCAGGCTGGCGAACACGGCGGCCGGATCCATGCTGTGACCGTCGAGACCAGCTGTGCCACAACCGGATTCGTGGTCGGCCTGGAATACGTGCAGTGTGCCGGGGTTGCCGCGGCTCGGCACGGCGTCGACGAGGACGAGGGTGTCCCAGTCCTCGAGGAGGTCGTAGGCCAGGTGCATACCCCGGATGCCATAGTCGGTGACGCGGACGCGGGAGTCGCCCTGCGGGATCTCGGTGCTGCGGACCACTTCCGAGCCGAACCCGTCGTCCCCCAGGAAGATGTTGCCGATCCCGGCCACCAGGATGCGCGTTGTCATCTCCTCGCCCGGGCGGCTACATCCGCCGCAGTTTCAGGTAGCGGCGGGCGTCGGGAATCGACACCAGCCCGAACACCAGCCCGATCGCGACCACCAGGGCGATGATGGCGAGGAATATCCAACCCAAGACTTCCATTTCGAACTCCTTTCACGTCGCGGGTTGCGAGGCTTCGAGCGGCTCCACTTCGTCGGGGGAGAAGTAGAGGTAGCGGCCGTACCAGTCGTGCAGTTCGGCGGCGGGGTCGTCCTCGACGACGACCGCGACGTGCTTGTTGCCCTCCACGTCCTCGTGCACCGACGTGACGCGGGCGGCCTTGCCGGCGACGAAGATGTCCTGGGCGTCGGCGTTGCGCCTCGGCCGCAACCGGACCCTGCTGCCGCGGGCGACCCGTACCCCGTTCACCAGCACCGCATCGATCTCCGGGCGAACCGCGTTGTCGGCCAGCGGATCCCACCAGTCGACCCCCTCGGGGATCTCCGGGACGAGGCCCGAGATGGCGTGCGGGTCGCGCAGTACACCGTGCAGGCGCGCCATCGACTCCGGGGACATCGCGTCACACTGGTCGATGATGTGCGCGGCCCGCGGATCGGTGGCCCGGGCCTGCGCCTTCTCCTCCTCCGTCATCGTCATCACGCGCAACGTGAGGATCTCGTCGATCTCCGTGCAGTCGTACAGTGCGGTGCCGCTCTGCTCGGCGACCTCCGGGTGGTCGTAGAGGATGATCGGCGAGATCAGCAGGATGTCCCGGGTGCCGACGGGTCCCGCCAGCACCGGGAAGCACCGGTGCCGGCCGCACCGCGACACCGCCTCGGCGGCGCCCGGTGGCGGCTCGAGCAGCGAAACGAACTCACCGCCAACGACTTCGGCGATGACGTGGGTGCCGATCATGGACCGGGCGATCGCGTCGGCTTTGTCGCCGACGGCCTCCCCGACGTTGCCGACCCGCACGGAGACCCGGCGCAGGTCACCGTCGGGCTCGCTGGCGACCGTCAGCAGGCCCCGCACCTCCTGCCGCCGGCGCACCAGGCGCCCGCCGTCGACGTATTCGACGTCGGTCGCCGCGTCCGCCGCGAAGGGCAGTTCGCGCGGCCCGTCCTCGAAGGCGAGCGGGCCGAACGATCGTTCGCATTCCACCGCCTCGTCCCAGGTCAGCCACGACCCGGCCGCGGTCCGCAGCTCGTCGACCGGTTCGAATTCCCCGTGGGCGAACTCTCGCTCGGCACGCCGGTGCTGCAACTGCAGGAACCGCACCACCAGCGTCAGGGCTTGGGCGGCCCCGTCGACCAGGAAGTCCGCGGCGAGGCTGTCGTCCTCGCCCAGGCCCGCGTCCGCGGCGCCGGGCGGGCCCAGAACGCCGAACTGCCAACGCGACTGATTCTTGGTCGACGTCCCCCGGTACGGGTAGAGCAGGTAGCCCTCGTACAGCACCGCGTCGGCGACGGCGCGGGCCCGGTCCCAGCCGGAGGTCATCGGGCCTCCTCGCGGTCGGTGTCCAGCAGCGAGGTGACCGCGTGGTCGAGGTCGAGCAGGCCTTGCGCCGACTTGTAGGCGGCCAGCGCCGCGATGGTTTCGTGGCTCAGGCGCACCCAGCCGGCGTTGGGGTAGTGCTGTGCGATCAGGTCCCGCCAGACCGTGACCGGCATGTCGTAGCGATATTCGCAGTCCCACGGCACCTGCTGGACCGAGAACCCGCGTTCGGACTTCACGAAAATGGTTCCGCTGAAAAGGAATTGGAGCGGCAGCGCGCCGTCGCGCAGGGCATGCAGGTACTTGGCGGCGGCAACCTCGAAGTCGTACGTGCAGTCCAGCGGGAGCGCGACCGTCGTGTTCCCGGCGAAGCCGGGCACCATCGCGGTGGCGTGTTGCCAGAGGAAGGTGCGCTGGGTGGTGGCCCAGCGTTCGCGCGGCCCGAACAGGTCGAGCAGCCCGGCCGCCTCCTCCTCGGAGTAGGAACGCCGCAGCGGTTCGATCCTGACCTGGCAGCGCAGCGAGATCGCGTGCACCGGATCGTCACCGCCGGTGGCGACGCTGACCCGCGCCGTCAACACCGGGCTCACCGAGTACGGTTCGGGCGCCACGTCGAGCACCGCGAAGTTCACGTCCATGTGTTCTGCGGTCATGGCGGTGTCTCTACCGCGCGGGCCTTGATGTCGGCGAAGAAGCCGTCGATGAACGCGCGGGCCTCCTGGCCACCGTCGAATCCCCGCCACATCATCCGCAGCCGCCCGACGAACTCGTAGCAGGCGTCGATGGGAACCAAATAGGTTTGCGGCTCGGCGTTTTCGTCGTCGTCGGGCACCCGGACCAGCAGCGCCTCGACGTCGTCGGCCACCAGCCCCGCCCGCGGGTCGGCGCCGCCGACCGAGCGCCAGGCGTCCAGATCGAGTTCGGATTCGCACGCGCCGGCCGGGCCCGGGTAGAAGGCCACCGTGCGCCCGAGCTCGGAGTTGGTGAAGAAGAAGGCGACGCCGACCGGGATCTGCAGCGCCTCCCACGCGCGGCGGTCCAGCGCGAAGCCCGGAAACGCCAGGTACCGGTCCGGCACCGCCCGATAGCGCAGCTCGGCCGCCGAATCGGTGAACAACAGGTAGCAGGCGCGGCAGACGCACATCAGCTGCCGGGCGCCCACGTTGACCACGTGCTGGTGCTCGTCGGCGATCGCCTCGGCGCACATCTCACAGCGTTCCCCGGCCGGCTCGGGGGCCGCCCGGTTGCTTCGGATCCGGCTCAGCACCTCGAACGGGGTGCTCACGGCCGGGCCCCCATGGGTTCGCCGAGCGCCACCGACGGCATCCCCTCGCGAAGCAGCAGGGGCAGCGGCTCGAGGTGAGTTCCGTCGGGGCCGGCGCCCGCGTGCACGATGTCGAACTGCGTGCCGCAGCGCGGGCAGCCCAGCAGCGCGTCGCTCAGCTGCGCGCCCGCCAGCGTGTCGTCGCACACCGGGCAATGGTCGCGGTAGGCCAGCGGCAGGTCGCCGACCCGGCATACCAGCAGCGGCGTGCCCGACACCAGGAACCCCGCCACCTCGCCGGGAGCGAGATCGCCCACCTCCGGCACCGGATGCCAGCCGGCGCTGTGCCCGTTCGACTTCACGTGCGCCATCAGCGATTCGGCCGGAATCACGGTGGCGGCTTCCTCCGTCGAGGCGGTGGCCACTTCGATCGACGTGATCTCCGGCGCCGCCGCACGGACCGCGTCCTCGACCGCCAGCTCCAGCGTCACCGCCGACGACGGGCAGGTCTTGCAGCTTCCCCGGAACGCCAGCCGCACGGTGTCGCCGTCGATCTCGAGCAGGTCGACGTCGCCGCCGTGCGAGCCGAGGTACGGTCGCACCCGGTCCAGCGCGTCCGACACCCGCCGGTGCGCGTCGTGCGGGTGCAGCCCGTGGACGAGGAGCAGGCTGGCCACCAGGTCGTCGGTGGCCAGCCGCTCGGCCAAACCGGCGTCACCGGCCCGCATGATCCGTTCCAGCGCGGCCCCGTAGAGCCCGACCACCTCGCTTACCAGCTGTTGGGCGCGCTCGTGCGCGGCGGCCCCACCCGCCGCGCAGGAATCCAGCAGCGTCTGGATCCGATCGCCCGCCATGCGCCATTGCGCGTCGTCGAGGAGCTCCGGGCGATCCGCCATGCCACCTCCAATACGGTGACGACCCGCTGCGCCCGGCTCCGCCGCGCTTGCGATCGTCACTGCTTCACCACGGTGACGACCCGCTGCGCCCGGCTCCGCCGCGCTTGCGATCGTCACTCCCCGACGGGTGACTGCGTGGGCGTGTGCAGTCTGTCCAGGGTCTTGCCCTTACCCAGGTACATGTGCACGCCGCACGGTAGGCACGGGTCGAAGCTGCGCACCGTGCGCATGACGTCGATGCCCTTGAAGTTCTCCCGGCCGTTCTCCTCGAAGATCGGCTGCCCCTGCACCGCGTCCTCGTAGGGCCCCGGCGTCCCGTAGCTGTCGCGCGGGTTGGCGTTCCACGGGGTGGGCGGGTACGGGTGGTAGTTGGCGATCTTGCCGTCCCGGATCACCAGGTGGTGGCTGAGCACGCCGCGCACGGCCTCGGTGAAGCCGCAGCCGATGGCCTCGTCGGGCACCTCGAACTTTTCCCACGTCTTGGTGCGCCCGGCGCGGATCTCCTCGAGCGCCTTCTCTGCGAAGTACAACCCGCACGCCGCCGCGTAGGCCTGGAAGTAGGTGCGCGCCCGGTCGCGTTCGATCGTGTTGCTGCCGTACTTGGGCACCTTCCACTCGAACTCCACCGGGCCCTTCAGCGCGGTCTTGGGCAGGTTGATCTTGACGCTGTTGCCGGTGGCCTTGACGTAGCCGATGTCGACCAGCCCGGCCAGCGCCGTCGCCCACAGCCGCGCCAGCGGGCCGCCACCGGTGTCCAGCGCCAGGTGATCCTTGCCGTCGAACCAGCGCGGCGACATCACCCAGCTGTACTTGCCGCCTTCCATGTCGCGCTTCTGCGGGTGCGGGTTGGTGTGCTGGTTCCACGGATGCCGGCGGTCCACCGGGTTGCCGAGCGGATCGGTCTTGACGAACATCTCCTGATCGGTCCAGTCGTCGTAATACGAACTGCCCAACAGGATCCGGATGCCGAGGTTGATGTCCACCAGCGAGTGGGTGACCAGCTTGCCGTCGACCACCACGCCCGGGGTGACGAACATCGCGTTACCCCAGCGCTCCATGTCCTTGTAGGCGAAGTTGCACACCTCGGGGTCCTGGAAGGAGCCCCAGCAGCCCAGCAGGGTGCGGCGCAGCCCGACCTTCTCGTAGCCGGGCAGTGCGGTGTAGAAGAAGTCGAACAGGTCGTCGTGCATCGGCACGACCTTCTTCATGAACTCGACGTAGCGCATCAGCCGGGTCATGTAGTCCGTCATCAGCTGGATCGTCGCGACGGTGCCGACCCCGCCGGGGTACAGCGTGGACGGGTGCACGTGGCGACCCTCCATGAGGCAGAACATCTCTCGGGTCCAGCGGCTGACCGCCAGCGCCTCGCGGTAGAACTCGCCGCTGAACGGGTTCAGCGAGCGCATGATGTCGGCGATGGTCCGGTAGCCGTGCGCGCCGGCCTGCGGCGCCGCGGTCTTCTCCGCCAGGGCCAGCACGCTCGGGTTGGTCTCGCTGACCATCTTTTCGCAGAAGTCGACGCCCACCAGGTTTTCCTGGAAGATGTTGTGGTCGAACATGTATTCCGCGGCCTCGCCGAGGTTGACGATCCACTCGCCGAGGTGCGGCGGCTTGACCCCGTACGCCATGTTCTGCGCGTAACACGAACAGGTGGCGTGGTTGTCGCCGCAGATGCCGCAGATCCGGCTGGTGATGAAGTGGGCGTCGCGGGGGTCCTTGCCCTTCATGAAGATCGAGTAGCCGCGGAAGATCGACGAGGTGCTGTGGCACTCGACGACTTCCCGGTTCTCGAAATCGATCTTGGTGTAGATGCCGAGGCTGCCCACGATCCTGGTGATCGGGTCCCATGCCATGTCGACGAGCTGGCCGGGTTCCCGCTTGGCGGTGGTCGGCTCGGGGACGATTGTTGTCATCGAAATGTCTCCCTGTGCAGTGGGGATGAAGCGCGCCGGCCCTGGTAGAGGGGATCTACCAGGTGCGGCGGGCTCCTGTGGTGAGTTGGTCGCCGTTGTGGCGCCAGCGCGGCTCCTTGTCGACGGTGCGGCCCGTGACGCCGCGGAGGCTGCGGATCACACTGCCGTACAACCCGACCGCGGTGCTGGACAACTTGCCGCCCGGCGGCTCGTCCATGAACGGCATGAACTTGTCCGGGAAGCCCGGCATGGTGCAGCCGATGCAGATGCCGCCGACGTTCGGGCAGCCGCCGACGCCGTTGATCCATCCGCGCTTGGGCACGTTGCATTTCACGACGGGACCCCAACAGCCAAGCTTCACAATGCATTTGGGCGATCCGTACTCGGTGGCGAAATCGCCCTGCTCGTAGTAGCCGGCGCGGTCGCACCCCTCGTGCACGGTGTTGCCGAACAACCACTTGGGCCGCAGCGCGTCGTCGAGCGGGATCATCGGTGCCTGACCGGTCGCCATGTAGAGCAGGTAGGTCAGGGTCTCCGACAGGTTGTCCGGATGGATCGGGCAGCCGGGGACGCAGACGATCGGGATGCCGGCCTTGCTCTTCCAATTCCAGCCGAGGTAGTCGGGAACCCCCATCGCCCCCGTCGGGTTGCCGGCCATCGCGTGGATGCCGCCGTAGGTGGCGCAAGTCCCGACGGCGACGATCGCGGTCGCCTTGGGCGCCAGCCGGTCGAGCCACTCGCTGGTGGTCATCGGCTGGCCGGTGGCCGGGTCGTTGCCGAACCCGCACCAGTAACCCTCGTCCTTGATCTTCTCGTTGGGGATGGATCCCTCGACGACGAGCACGAAGGGCTCGAGCTCGCCGCGATCGGCTCGGAAGAACCACTCGAGGAAGTCGTCCGCCCCCCCGTTGGGTCCGCATTCGAAGTCGATCAGGGGCCAGTGCACGGCAACCTTGGGCAAGCCCGGAAGCGCACCGAGTGCTATTTCCTCGACGCTGGGCTGGGTGGCAGCAGTCAACGCCACCGAATCGCCGTCACAACTGAGCCCCGCATTGATCCATAGGACATGGATCAATGTCTCTTCTGCTTTGACTGCCGCTTCTGTTGGCATGACGCAGCTTTCCGGAGCTGGGCTGGGATGCTCCTACGCTGCCGGAGTCGACCGTCGGCCCACTTGCGCAGCGTTGATTTTGGGTCTACTCCCGCCGCACACCGTTGTCAACGGTCCTTGGTTTGCCGGCAAATGCACATATGCCTCACAAGGCCCACGGGCCGGCCATTGCCGTTGCCCGGCAAGGAAGTACGGCGCCCCGGCGCGGCGTCACCAACCCGTGAGCCAGCCTAATGAGGGAGGCGAACGAAAAAGGCGTCATGCGATCCATTCGCAGGATTTCCGGGGCCGAATGAATTGCGCCGGCCGGTCAGCCCGCGGAGTCCGCGGCGAACCGCCGCAGCCATCCGAACCAGGCCCCCATGCCGGCCCCGGTGCGGGCACTGACCGGCAGGATCTCGGCCTCCGCGTTGACCTCGCGCACGTGCGCGATGTACGAGTCGACATCGACGTCGAGGTGCGGCACCAGATCAATCTTGTTGAGCAGCACCACATCCACCGACCGGAACATCACCGGATACTTCAGCGGCTTGTCCTCGCCCTCGGTCACCGAGTAGACCATCGCCTTGGCGTGCTCGCCGACGTCGAACTCGGCCGGGCAGACCAGGTTGCCGACGTTCTCGATGATCACCAGGTCCAGGCCGGGCAGGTCGAGGCCGGGCAGCGCCCGATTGACCATCGGCGCGTCGAGATGGCATTCGCCGCCAAACCCATTGCTGGTGTTCAGCAGCGAAACCTGGGCGCCGCGACCGCTGAGCTTGGCCGCGTCCAGGTCGGTGGCGATGTCGCCCTCGATCACGCCGATCGCGAATTCCCCGGCGAGCTCGTCGAGCGTCGCCTGCAGGATCGTCGTCTTCCCGGACCCGGGCGAACTCATCAGGTTCAGCGTGCGGATCCCGTTGCTCTCGAAGGCCGCCCGGTTGGCGTCGGCGAGAACGTCGTTCTCGGCGAAAATCGCCTCCAGCACGTCGACGCGCTGCCTGCCCGTCCGGTAGGAGCTGTGGTCGCCGTGTTCGTGGTCGGGCTGGTCGTGATCGTGATCGTGGGCGTGCACGGTGCCGTCATCGTGCCGATGAAATCTGCCCATGATCGAATCCGTTCGCGTGCCTATGGCCGAATCCTAATGCGCGGCGCAACCCGGCCCGCCCGAGCGTGAAATCCGCGACACGTCACCGGCGTGTCACGTCGTGAATTTCACGTTCGGCGCCGGGGCGGCAAAGCGCCTGAGCGTCCTGCGGTTTGGCTACCGGCCCTACGAGACGTCCAACGACGTCACCAGGAACTCGTTGCCGCGCAGCACCTCGACGTCGGTGCTGTCGCACTCCGGGCACCAGATCGACCAGGCCGAGGTGATCTCCGACTCGCGGCCGCACGACCGGCAGCGCACCTCGGCGGCGACGCACTCGAGTTCCAGCTCGGCGTCCGGCATCTCCTCGGAGTCGCGCACCAGCGTCCAGCAGAACGACAGCGATTCGGGAACCACCTGCCGCAGGGCCCCGATCCGCACCCGCACCACGTCGACGTGCCGCCCGTCGGCGTGCGTCTTGACCAGGCCGGCGATGGCCTCGCACAACGACAGCTCGTGCATGGCACTGTTCTACACCTTCACGAGGTCTACACCCGCACGGCGGTCAGCCCGCGGTTTCGGCGGTGCTCCACTTCTCCTCGATACGCCCGAAGCGCCAGACCAGCAGGGCGATCGCCCAGGTCACCACGAAGAGGCCGACGACGGCGAAGCCGACGGTGTTGAGGTCGAGGCCGCCCAGCCATCGCCAAAACGGGCCGCGCCACCCCAGCTGGTCGGCGAACAGGTCGAGGAGTTCCACGCTGCCGATCAGCAGGGCGACCGCGACCGAGAGCCCGGTGATCGTGATGTTGTAGTAGATCTTGCGGACCGGGCTGGCGAAGGCCCAGCCGTAGGCGAAGTTCATGAACGAGCCGTCGATGGTGTCCAGCAGGCACATGCCGGCGGTGAACAGCACCGGCAGACAGAGGATCGCGTACCACGGCAGGCCGGCCGCGGCGCTGGTCCCCGCCAGCACCAGCAGCGCGACCTCGGTGGCCGTGTCGAACCCGAGCCCGAACAACAGCCCGACCGGGTACAGGTGCCAGGACTTGGTGACCGAGCGGGTGAACCGCCCGAGGAATCGGTTGATGAGCCCGCGGTTCTGCAACTGCCGTTCGAGTTCGTTGTCGTCGTACTCGCCGCGGCGCAGTCGCACGAACACGCGCAGGATGCCGACCAGCACGATGACGTTGAGCAGGGCGATCAGGTACAGGAACACGCCGGAGACGCCGGTGCCGATCAGCCCGGTGTAGTGATGCAGCGCCGAGGAGTCGTCCTCGACCGGTGCGACGACGGACCTCACCCCGGCCGCCAACAGCAGCGCCAGCGCGAACACCACCGAGGAGTGGCCCAGCGAGAAGAAGAACCCGACGGCCAGCGGGCGCTGCCCGTCGCTCATCAGCTTGCGGGTGGTGTTGTCGATGGCTGCGATGTGGTCGGCATCGAAGGCGTGCCGCATCCCCAGGGTGTAGGCGGTCAGCCCGACGCCGATGCCAAATGCCTTGCCGCCCAGGCTCAGCCGCTCCGGGTCGACGATCACCACCAGGGTGGTCCAGCCGACGAGGTGCAGTGCGGCGATCACCGCCACCATCGATCCCAGCCTCCACCACTCGGCCGGCGCAAGCGCGCCCCGAAGCCTGGTCACCCGCACGACATTAGGAGCGGCCGCGAGCCAATTGCAAGTCGATTGCAGGAGTCGCGGGCCGAAAACTGGCGATCCCGCGGAGCGGGCGCGACACTGAACGGGTGACGCCCAAGGCCGTGCAACAGGGCCCCGTGCTGGACCCGGCCGTCACCGAACGCATCGGTGACATGCTTCGGGCCCACGGGCTGCGCCGGATGGCGTCGCGGATCCAGGTGCTGGCGGTCCTCGAGCCGGTCAGGGGGCACCTGCCGGTGGCGGAGATCCACCAGCGGGTGCGCGCCTGCCTGCCGCCCGGCGCCCAGCCGCCCGACGTCGCGACCATCTACCGCACGGTGACCACCCTGGTCGATCAGGGGGTGTTGCACGCGTTGACCCTCGACGGCGGCGTCGCCACCTACGGGCTGGCAACCGCGCCCCATCACCACGCGGTGTGCACCCGGTGCGGCTCGATCATCGAGGTGCCGGCCCGGCAGCTGAGCTCGGCGCTCGAGCACGCGATGGCGGGCAGTTCGTTCGCGCTGTCGGAGGCGGCCGGCCTGACGCTGCGCGGTCTGTGCCCAAAGTGCCAGCGCGGCTGACAATGGCGGCGACCCGCCGCGCCCGGCTACGCCGCGCTTGCGATCGCCGCTGGGTCGATGGCGGCGACCCGCCGCGCCCGGCTACGCCGCGCTTGCGATCGCCGTCTAACCCAGGCCCAGTAGGGCGTTCTCGACCACCTCGGGCAGCGCCGGATGGATCCAGTACTGGCCGCGCGCCATCTCCCTGGCGGTCAGCCCGAAGCTCATCGCCTGGATCAGCGGCTGGATGATCGACGACGCCTGGTGGCCCAGGATGTGGGCGCCCAACAGGCGTCCGCTGGTGCGCTCGGCGATGAGTTTGACCAATCCGGTGGTGTCTTCCATCGCCCAGCCGTAGGCGACGTCGGCGTAATCCTGCACCGCGACCGAGATGTCGAATCCGCGTGCGATGGCCTGATTTTCGGTCAGCCCGACGGTCGCCAGCTGGGGGTCGGTGAACACCGCCGACGGCACGAACCGGTGGTCGGTGACGGCCATCGACGCGGTGTCGTCCCAGTCGCACAGCAGGTTGTGCTGCACCACCCGGGCCTCGTGGTTGGCGACGTGCTTGAGCTGATAGGGCGACGAGACGTCGCCGAGCGCGAAAACGCCGCGCGCCGACGTGCGTTGGTATTCGTCGACCACCACCCGGCCGTCCTGCACGTCGATGCCGGCCTGCTCGGCGCCCAGCAGGTCGCCGTTGGGCAACCGGCCGGTCGCCACCAGCAACACGTCGGCGTTGAGGGTGGACCCGTCGTCGAGTTCCAGGGCGACGCCGGAGCCCCGGTTGGCGGCGCGCGCGACCATCCGGTGCGTGCGCAACTCCCATTTGCGCGAGGCGATCCGGGTGAACCGTTTGCAGATCGTGTCGTCGAAGTGGCGCAGCAGCGTGGAGCCCCGGACGATCAGCGTGACCCGCACGCCGAGCGCGGAGAAGACGTGCGCGAATTCCGTTGCCACAAAGCCGCTTCCGATGATCACCAGGTGCTCGGGCAGCTCGGGGATGCGCATGATGGTGTCGCTGGTGTGGTAATGCACGTCGGACGCCAGGATCGTGGACGGGATCACCGGGCGGGACCCCGCCGCGATCACCACCTGGTCGGCGGCGAACTCTTCGCCCGCGTCGGTGCGCAGCAGGTAGCGCCCGTCGGGCTGAACCGGCCCGAACCGGGTGTGCCGTTCGTACAGGTCGACGTTGGGCAACGAGCGCCGGTACTCCTCGCCGCTCATCGAGATGGGGTCGATGCGCCCGAAGATGCGCGAGACGATGTCGTCCCAGCGCACCCGGTCGATGCGCGCGTCGACGCCGTAGCGCGCCGCGTCCCGGACGGTCGCCGCGACCTCGGCGGCGTAGACGAACATCTTCGTCGGGATGCACCCGACGTTGAGGCAGGTGCCGCCGAACGTGCCGTGTTCAGCGAGCGCCACGCGTTTGCCGGCATAGCGCTCGTCGGGAATGGTGTTGCCCGAACCGGTTCCGATGATCGCGAGGTCGTAGGTTTCCATCCCCGGGCCCTCACCCCTTCCCCGGGGAAGCCGACGCCGGGCTGTCGTCGCTATTCTCGCCGCGCAGGTAGTCGTCCAGCCACACGTCGAGGTGGCGATAGGCCATCCGCCGCGGCTCCGGCAACGACAGGAACACGTCGTGCTTGGCGTCGGCCACCGGCACGACGGTGGTGCGATTCCCGATGCAGCCGGCCCACCTGGCGATCTGGGTGACGTCGAGAACCGCGTCGCCGCGGTGCATGGACTCCGGGTCGTCGGATTCGGCCACGCTGTGGTCCGACCGCAGGATCAGGTTCGGCACGCCGACCTCGAGTCCGCGTTGCAGCCTGGTGTGCCCGCGGCGGATGGCGTGCAGCCAGCCGAACGTGATCGGGAAGCCGCCCACCGGCTTCCATTGCAGGTCGTAGTCGAATTCGCCGTGGTAGTCGCGGTGCAGGGTGGTGCCGTAGCCACCCTCGGTCGGCGTCCGGACCACGCCCCTGGACCGCACCCGCGCCAGGCCGGCGATCAGCGCCGACGTCAGCGAAAGGCGCAGCAGCGCCGGGCCGTGCAGATCCAGGAACGGGCTGTTGAGCACCAGGCCGCGGACGCCGGAGTGCGCGGCGGGATCCCGCCGCCGCAGCCGGTCCAGCCATAGCGAGACGATCAGCCCGCCGGAGGAATGGCCGTACACCAGCACCTTGGTCTGTGCCGCACCGCCGGTGGCCGGCTCGCGGATGACCGACAGGGCGTGGCCGAGTTCGCCGTCGTAGTGGGCCAGGTCGGTGATGAAGTGCGGGGTCTGGCCGTCGCGCCGGGACCGGCCGCATTTCTGGAGGTCCAGCGCATAGAAGGCGAAGCCGCGGTCGGCGAAATGATCGGCCAACTCGGTGTGGAAGAAGTAGTCGGTGTAGCCGTGCACGGCCAGGACCGCGTGCTCATCGGCGCCGGTGGGCTCGCCGCGCCGGATCAGCGTCGCCACGATGTCGCCCTCGCCGGCGGGATCCGACCCGAGCGGGATGGTGCGCTGCCAATAGCCGGGCAGCACGTCGGGCACCCAGCCAGTCGCCCCGCCAGTCACCAGGCCAGCTTAGAGGTTTTGCTGGTCACCGGTGGGCCGCACGTCGTCAGTCCCCGGAGGGGGTCGGGATAACCTGGGACGGTGTCAGGGCTGGCCGGAATCGCACGCACGGATGTCGTGCTGGTGGGCGCGGGCATCATGAGCGCAACGCTGGGCGCGTTGCTGCGTCGGCTGGAGCCCGACTGGTCGATCACCTTCGTCGAGCGCCTGGACGCCGCCGCCGCCGAGAGCAGCAGCCCCTGGAACAACGCCGGCACCGGGCACTCCGCGCTGTGCGAGCTGAACTACACCCCGCAGAACCCCGACGGCTCGATCGACATCACCAAAGCGGTTCGCATCAACGAGCAGTTCCAGGTGACCCGCCAGTTCTGGGCGTACGCCGTCGAGAACGGCATCCTGACCGACCGCGGCTTCGTCAACACGATCCCGCACGTCAGCTTCATGCGCGGGGCGCAGCGCGTCGACTACCTGCGGCGGCGGCAGCGCGCGCTGGCGGGCAACCCGCTGTTCGCGCGCACCGAGTTTATCGACGACGCCGACGAGTTCGCGCGCCGGCTGCCGTTCATGGCCGCCGGGCGCGACTTCTCCGAACCCGTCGCGCTGAACTGGGCGGCCGACGGCACCGACGTCGACTTCGGGGCGCTGGCGCGGCAACTGATCGGCTTCTGCGTGCGGGGCGGCGCCACGGTGCTGTTCGGCCACGAGGTGCGCGACCTGGCCCGCCGATCCGACGGCGGCTGGACGCTGCTGGTCCGCAACCGCCGCACCGGCGAAAAGCGCCGCCTGAACGCCAAATTCGTCTTCGTCGGCGCCGGCGGGGACGCGCTGCCGCTGCTGCAACGGTCGGGCATCAAGGAGGTCAGGGGCTTCGCCGGCTTCCCGATCGGCGGGCGGTTCCTGCGCGCCGACAACCCGGCGCTCACCGCCGCGCACCGCGCCAAGGTGTACGGCGCACCGGCGCCGGGGGCCCCGCCGCTCGGCGCGCTGCACCTCGACCTCCGGCTCGTCAACGGCAAGTCCTGGCTGGTGTTCGGGCCGTACGCCGGCTGGTCGCCGAAGTTCTTGAAACACGGCCACTTCACCGATTTGCCCCGCTCGATCAAGCCCGACAACGTGCTGTCGATGCTCGGCGTCGGGGCCACCCAGCTGGCACTGGTCAACTACCTGATCGGCCAGCTGCGGCTCTCCGAACCGGACCGCGTGCGCGCGCTGCGCGAATTCGCGCCCAGCGCAAGCGATTCCGATTGGGAGCCGACGGTGGCCGGCCAGCGGGTCCAGGTGATCCGCCGCGACAGGCGCAAGGGCGGGGTGCTCGACTTCAACACCACCGTGCTCAGCGCCGCCGACGGCAGCATCGCCGGGCTGCTGGGCGGCTCCCCGGGGGCCTCGACCGCCGTGCCGGCCATGCTCGACGTGTTGCGGCGGTGCTTCGCCGACCGCTACGACTCGTGGCTGCCCGCGCTCAAGGAGATGGTGCCGTCGCTGGGCGTGCAGCTGTCGCGCGAGCCACGGTTGTTCGAGGAGGTGTGGTCCTGGGGGACCGAGGCGCTGCGGCTAGAGGCGTCGTGAGTCGCGCCGGCGGCGATGCAGTGGGGGCACCACCCGCTTGCGGGGGAGAGTGGCGCGCATGAGCGAAGCGCTGCGTCGCGTGTGGTCCAAAGACCTCGACGTCCCAACGCTTTACGAGCTGCTCAAGCTCCGGGTGGAGGTGTTCGTGGTCGAGCAGGCCTGCCCGTATCCCGAGCTCGACGGGCGCGACCTGCTCGCCGAGACCCGCCACTTCTGGCTCGAGACGCCCGACGGCGAGGTGATCTGCACGCTGCGGCTGATGGAGGAGCACGCCGGGGGCGAGAAGGCCTTCCGCATCGGCCGGCTGTGCACCAAGCGCAGCGCGCGCGGCCAGGGCCACACCACCCGGCTGCTGCGCGCCGCGCTGGCCGAGGTCGGCGACTACCCGTGCCGGATCGACGCCCAGACCTACCTGGCCGACATGTACGCCCAGCACGGATTCGTCCGCGACGGCGAGGATTTCGTCGACGACGGAATCCCGCACGTCCCCATGCTCAAGCCCTCGCGCCCGCCTCCTCAGGCCGACGGCCGGCCTGCATCGTCGGCGGGCGGGCCCGGTTCGGGATCGGCGCAGCAGCCGTGAAGCCGTATCCGTTCAGCGCGATCGTCGGGCACGACCGACTGCGGCTCGCCCTGCTGTTGTGCGCCGTGCGGCCCGAGATCGGCGGGGCGCTGATCCGCGGTGAGAAGGGCACGGCGAAGTCGACCGCCGTGCGCGGGCTGGCGGCGTTGCTGTCGGCGGCGACCGGGGAGGGCGATCTCGTCGAAATGCCTTTGGGCGCAACCGAAGACCGGGTGATCGGCTCGCTGGACCTGCAGCGGGTGCTGCGCGACGGCGAGCACGCGTTTGCCCCGGGCCTGCTGGCCCGCGCGCACGGCGGCGTGCTGTACGTCGACGAGGTCAACCTGCTGCACGACCACCTGGTCGACGTGTTGCTCGACGCCGCGGCGATGGGCCGGGTGCACGTCGAGCGCGACGGCATCTCGCATTCGCACGAGGCGCGTTTCGTCCTGATCGGCACTATGAACCCGGAGGAGGGCGAGCTGCGCCCACAGCTGCTGGACCGGTTCGGCCTGACCGTCGACGTGCACGCGTCGCGCGACGTCGACGTCCGCATGGAGGTCGTCCGGCAGCGCATGGCCTACGAGGCCGACCCGGACGCGTTCGCGGAGCGCTACGCCGACGCCGACGCCGAACTGGCCCGCCGGATCGGCACGGCCCGCGCGCTCGTCGACGACGTGGCGTTGCCGGACGCGGAGTTGCGGCGCATCGCGGCGCTGTGCGCGGCGTTCGACGTCGACGGCATGCGGGCCGATCTGGTGGTGGCCCGCACCGCCGTCGCGCACGCCGCGTGGCGCGGGGCCGGCACCGTCGAGGAGCAAGACGTCCGGGTGGCGGCCGAACTGGCGTTGCCGCACCGGCGCCGCCGCGACCCGTTCGACGACCCCGGCATCGACCGCGACCAGCTGGACGAGGCCCTGAGGCGGGCCGGCGCCGAAGACCCCGAGCCCGATCCGGAGCCGCCCGGCGGCGGACAAGCCGCTGATGACCCTGCGCCACAACAAAATTCGCACCCGCCCGCGAGCGCGTCGAAACCCAGCGCCCCGCCGTCGGCGACGTTTCGCACCCGGGCGCTGACCGTCCCGGGCGTCGGCGAGGGCGCGCCGGGCCGGCGGTCGCGGGCCCGCAACGCCTCGGGCAGCGTGGTGGCGGCCACCGACGGCACCGACGCCGGCGCCACCGGACACGGGCTGCACCTGTTCGCCACGCTGCTGTCGGCAGCCGAGCGCGCCGGGGCGGGGCCGCTGCGGCCGCAGCCGGCGGACGTCCGCCGGGCCATCCGCGAAGGGCGCGAGGGCAACCTGGTGATCTTCGTGGTCGACGCGTCGGGTTCGATGGCCGCCCGGGACCGGATGGCCGCGGTCGGCGGCGCCACCCTGTCGCTGCTGCGCGACGCCTATCAGCGCCGCGACAAGGTCGCCGTGATCACGTTCCGTCAGCGCGGCGCGCGGCTGCTGCTGCCGCCGACGTCGTCGGCGCACATCGCCGGTCGCCGGCTGGCCCGCTTCGACACCGGCGGCAAGACCCCGCTGGCCGAGGGCCTGCTGGCCGCGCGTGAGCTGATCGTCCGGGAGCGGGCCCGCGACCCGGCGCGACGCCCGCTGGTCGTCGTGCTCACCGACGGCCGGGCCACCGCCGGACCGGACCCGTTGGGGCGCAGCCGGATCGCCGCGGCGCGCCTGCTCGCCGAGGGCGCCGCCGCGGTGGTCATCGACTGCGAGACGTCGTATGTGCGGCTGGGTTTGGCCGGCCGGCTCGCCGAGCAACTCGGCGCGCCGGCGGTGCGGCTGGAGCAGTTGCGCGCCGACCACCTGACGCACGCCGTGCGCAGCGTGGCCTGAGGTAAGCATCGATGCCACAAGGACAACCACTCGAAGTGCCCGACGACGGCCTCACCACCCGGGCGCGGCGCAACACGCCCGTGCTCGCGGTGCATACCGGCGCGGGCAAGGGCAAGTCGACGGCGGCGTTCGGAATGGCGTTGCGGGCCTGGAACGCCGGGCTGCGCGTGGCGGTGTTCCAGTTCGTCAAGAGCGCGAAGTGGAAGGTGGGCGAGGAGGCGGCCTTTGCCCGGCTCGGCGAGGTCCACGACCGGGACGGGGCCGGCGGAGAGGTCGAGTGGCACAAGATGGGCGCCGGGTGGTCCTGGTCGCGCAAGGCGGGCAGCGACGTCGATCACGCGGCGGCCGCGGCCGACGGCTGGGCCGAGATCTCCCGCCGGCTGGCCACCCACCGCCACGACTTCTACGTGCTCGACGAATTCACCTATCCGCTGAAGTGGGGCTGGGTCGACGTCGACGAGGTGGTGGACACCCTGCGGGCCCGGCCCGGCCACCAGCACGTGGTGATCACCGGGCGCGACGCCCCGCCGCGGCTGGTCGAGGCCGCCGACCTGGTGACCGAGATGACCAAGGTCAAGCACCCGATGGACGCCGGGCGCAAGGGGCAGAAGGGCATCGAGTGGTGAGCGTCCCGGCGGTGGTGATCGCCGCACCCGCGTCGGGCAGCGGAAAGACCACTGTGGCAACGGGTTTGATCGGCGCGCTGCGCCGGGCGGGCCACACCGTCGCGCCGTTCAAGGTCGGCCCCGACTTCATCGACCCCGGCTACCACGGCCTGGCCGCGGGCCGTCCCGGTCGCAACCTCGATCCGGTCCTGGTGGGGGAGCGGCTCATCGGCCCGCTCTACGCCCACGGCGCCGGCGGGGCGGACATAGCGGTGGTCGAGGGCGTGATGGGACTGTTCGACGGGCGGATCGGAACGGCAGCCCCCGCGGCGGGCTCCACCGCCCACGTCGCCGGCCTGCTGGGCGCCCCGGTGATCCTGGTGGCCGACGCGCGCGGCCAGAGCCACAGCATCGCCGCCCTGCTGCACGGCTTTTCCACCTTCGACCCCGCGACCAGGGTCGGCGCGGTGATCCTCAACCGCGTCGGCTCGCCCAGGCACGAGCAGGTGCTGCGCCGGGCCTGCGAGCAGGCCGGCGTCCCGGTGTTTGGCGCGATTCCGCGCACCGCCGAATTGGAGCTGCCGACAAGGTATCTGGGGCTCGTGACCGCCGTCGAGTACGGGCGTCGCGCGCGCGAGGCGGTGGAGGCGATGACCGCGCTGGTCGCCCGCCACGTCGATCTGGCCGCCGTGGTCGCGTCCGCCCGGTGCCGGCAGGCCGGCCGGCCCTGGGACCCCGCCGCGGAGGTGGGCCAGGCACCGCGCGGGCGCGCCACCGTCGCCATGGCGAGCGGCAAGGCGTTCAGCTTCGGCTATGCCGAGCACGCGGAGCTGCTGCGCGCGGCCGGCGCCGACGTGGCCGAGTTCGATCCGCTCTCCGACGGGCTGCCCGACGGCACGGACGCGGTGTTGCTGCCCGGCGGCTTCCCGGAGCAGTTCACCGCCGAGCTGTCCGCCAATCACGTTGTGCGGCGGCAGATCAGCGACCTGGCCGCTGCCGGCGCCCCCGTGCACGCCGAATGCGCCGGGCTGATCTATCTGGCCTCCGAACTCGACGGCCACCCGATGTGCGGGGTGCTGGCCGGCTCGGCGCGGTTCACACCGCGCCTCACGCTGGCCTACCGCGACGCCGTCGCCGTGGCCGATTCGTCGCTGTATTCCGCCGGCCAGCGGGTGGCCGGACACGAATTCCACCGCACCGCAATCACTTTCGCCGACACCTACCAGCCGGCCTGGGTGTACCGGGGTGACGACGCGAACGAGAAAGCCGCCGTCCGGGACGGCGTGGTGCGCGGCGGGGTGCACGCGTCTTACCTGCACACCCACCCGGCCGCGACGCCGGGGGCGGTGGCGCGCTTCGTCGCCCACGCCGCCAAGGCGCGAACGTAACCGCGCTGCCAAGAACGGCGCGCCAATTCGCAGTGCAGTTACGCTCGCGGCGCCCGCACGGCCAACCACTAGGCTTGCCCGGTGACCGAGAACGCCTACCTGGCCGGACTGCGGCTGGCCGGCAAGAAGGTCGTCGTGGTCGGTGGGGGGACCGTCGCTCAGCGCCGCTTGCCGCTGCTGATCGCCAGCGGCGCGGACGTGCACGTCATCTCCCGCAGCGCCACCCGCGCCGTCGAGGCGATGGAGGGAATCGCGCTGTCGCTACGCGAATACCGCGACGGCGACCTGGACGGGGCCTGGTATGCGATCGCCGCCACCGACGACGCGCGGGTCAACGCCGCCGTCGTCGCCGAGGCCGAACGCCGCCAGATCTTCTGCGTGCGGGCCGACGTCGCCGTCGAGGGGACCGCGGTGACCCCGGCGACGTTCAGCTACTCGGGGTTGTCCGTGGGGGTGCTGGCCGGCGGCGAACACCGCCGCTCGGCCGCGATCCGGTCCGCGATCCGGGAGGCCCTGCAGCGGGGGCTCATCACCCCGGAAGGCCCGGCGAGTTCCGAGGCCGTCCGCGGCGGGGTGGCGCTCGTCGGTGGCGGTCCCGGCGACCCCGAACTGATCACGGTGCGCGGCCGCCGCCTGCTCGCCCAGGCCGACGTCGTGGTCGCCGACCGGCTCGCGCCGCCCGAACTGCTCGCCGAGTTGGCGCCGCACGTGGAGGTCATCGACGCCGCCAAGATCCCCTACGGGCGGGCCATGGCCCAGGACGCGATCAACGACGTCATGATCGAGCGGGCCCGAGCCGGCAGCTTCGTCGTCCGCCTCAAGGGCGGGGACCCCTTCGTGTTCGCGCGCGGGTATGAGGAGGTGCTGGCGTGCGCCGAGGCCGGCATCCCGGTGTCCGTGGTGCCGGGTGTGACGAGTGCCATAGGCGTTCCCGCGCTGGCCGGCGTCCCGGTCACGCATCGGGCGATAAATCACGAGTTCGTGGTGGTCAGCGGCCACGTTGCGCCGGGGCACCCCGAATCGTTAGTGAATTGGGATGCATTGGCAGCCATGCGCGGCACCATCGTTTTGCTGATGGCGGTCGAACGCATCGAATTGTTCGTCGATGCCCTGCTCAAAGGCGGCCGACCTGCGGATACGCCGGTGCTGGTGGTCCAGCACGGGACGACGGCGGCCCAGCACACGTTGCGGGCCACGCTGGCCGACACGCCGGAGCGGATCCGCGCCGACGGGATTCGACCTCCCGCGATCGTGGTAATCGGGGCTGTGGTGAGCCTTGGCGACGCTCGGCGTTTAAACGATTCTTAAGATTACTGTAAGGTAACCCGTTATGACGGCTCTCAACGACTCAGAGCGCGCGGCCCAGAACTGGGCATCCGCGCGCCCCGATCGTCCGGCCCCGGCGCGCGCCACGCGCCCGGCGGAGACCGCCTCAACACGGATCGGCAGGTATTACCCCACCTGGCTGCCCTCGCGCCGCTTCATCGCGGCCGTGATCGCGATCGGCGGCATGCAGCTGCTGGCGACCATGGACAGCACCGTCGCCATCGTCGCGCTGCCCAGGATCCAGAACGAGCTGAGCCTGTCCGACGCGGGCCGCAGCTGGGTCATCACCGCCTACGTGCTCACGTTCGGCGGCCTGATGCTGCTCGGCGGGCGGCTCGGCGACACCATCGGGCGCAAGCGGACCTTCATCGTCGGCGTCGCGCTGTTCACCATCTCCTCCGTGCTGTGCGCGGTCGCCTGGGACGAGGCGACCCTGGTCATCGCCCGGCTGCTGCAGGGCATCGGATCGGCCATCGCGTCGCCGACGGGCCTGGCGCTGGTGGCGACCACGTTCCCGAAGGGCCCGGCGCGCAACGCCGCGACGGCCGTGTTCGCCGCGATGACCGCGGTCGGCTCGGTGATGGGCCTGGTGGTCGGCGGTGCGCTGACCGAGGTGTCCTGGCGGATGGCGTTCCTGGTGAACGTGCCGATCGGGCTGGTGATGATCTACCTGGCCCGCACCTCGCTGCGGGAGACCAACCGCGAGCGGATGAAGCTCGACGCCGCCGGGGCCATGCTGGCCACGCTGGCCTGCACCGCCGCCGTCTTCGCCTTCTCGATGGGTCCGGAAAAGGGCTGGGTCTCGGTCACCACCATCGGCTCGGGCGCGGTGGCGGCGGCGGCCGCGCTGGCCTTCATCGTGGTGGAGCGCACCGCAGAGAACCCCGTCGTGCCGTTCAAGCTGTTCCGCGACCACAACCGGCTGGTCACGTTCGCCGCGATTTTGCTGGCCGGCGGACTGATGTTCAGCCTGACCGTGTGCATCGGCCTGTACGTGCAGGACGTCCTGGGCTACAGCGCGCTGCGCGCGGGCGTCGGCTTCATCCCGTTCGTCATCGCGATGGGGATCGGGCTGGGCATCTCCTCGCAGCTGGTGTCGCGGTTCTCACCGCGGGTGCTGACGATCGGCGGCGGACTTCTCCTGTTCTGGGCGATGATCTACGGCTCGTTCTTCATGCACCGCGGCGTGCCCTACTTCCCCAACCTGGTGGCGCCCATCGTCGTCGGCGGGATCGGGATCGGCATCTGCGTGGTCCCGCTGACCCTCTCGGCGATCGCCGGCGTCGGCTTCGACCAGATCGGCCCGGTGTCGGCCATCGCGCTGATGCTGCAGAGCCTGGGCGGGCCGCTGGTGCTGGCCGTCATCCAGGCCGTGATCACCTCCCGCACGCTGTACCTGGGCGGCACCAACGGCCCGGTGAAGTTCATGAACGACCTGCAACTGCACGCGCTGGACCACGGTTACACCTACGGCCTGCTGTGGGTCGCGGGCGTGGCCGTGATCGTCGGCGCCGCGGCGCTGCTGATCGGCTACACCCCCGAGCAGGTCGCCCACGCGCAAGAGGTCAAGGAAGCGATCGACGCCGGCGAGCTGTAGCTCGCCGTCCGTCTCGAGAGTGCCGCTGCCGGCGGTCCCACCCGGGAAACGCGTCGCTGGTTGCACTTTCGGCCGTCGGGCGGCTGCCGTCCCACCACCTGCCGCACGTTAGGCTGGCCCGCTGTGATCACCCGGATGTCCGAGCTGTTCCTGCGCACCCTGCGCGACGACCCCGCCGACGCCGAGGTGCCCAGCCACAAGCTGCTCATCCGGGCCGGCTACGTCCGGCCCGTCGCGCCCGGGCTGTACAGCTGGCTGCCCCTGGGATTGCGGGTGCTGCGCAAGATCGAACGGATCGTCCGTGACGAGATGAACGCGATCGGCGGCCAGGAGATCCTGTTCCCCGCCCTGCTGCCGCGCGCGCCGTACGAGGCGACCAACCGGTGGACCGAGTACGGCGACGGGGTGTTCCGCCTGCAGGACCGCCGTGGCAACGACTACCTGCTGGGGCCGACCCACGAGGAGCTGTTCGCGCTGACCGTCAAGGGCGAGTACAGCTCCTACAAGGACTTCCCGCTGCTGCTGTTCCAGATCCAGAACAAGTACCGCGACGAGGCGCGGCCGCGGGCCGGCATCCTGCGCGTCCGGGAGTTCCTGATGAAGGACTCCTACTCGTTCGACGTCGACGACGCCGGGCTCAAGGCCGCCTACCACGCGCATCGCGAGGCCTATCAGCGCATCTTCGCCCGCATGCAGGTGCGCTACGTCATCGTCTCCGCGGTGTCGGGGGCGATGGGTGGCAGCGCGTCCGAGGAGTTCCTGGCCGAAAGCCCCGTCGGCGAGGACACCTTCGTGCGGTGTCTGGAGTCCGGCTACGCGGCCAACGTCGAGGCGGTCGTCACCGCCCGCCCCGAGGCGCGCCCGATCGAGGGGCTGCCCGCGGCGGTGGTCCACGACACGGGGGACACCCCGACCATCGCCACGCTGGTCGCATGGGCCAACACGGCCGGCCTCGGCCGCACCGTCACCGCCGCCGACACGTTGAAGAACGTCCTGCTCAAGGTGCGCCCGCCCGGTGGCGAGTGGGAGCTGCTGGCGATCGGGGTGCCCGGCGACCGCGAGGTCGACGAGAAGAGGCTGAGCGCGGCGCTCGAGCCCGCCGACTACGCGTTGCTCGACGACGCCGACTTCGCCCGCCACCCCTTCCTGGTGAAGGGCTACATCGGCCCGAAAGCTTTGCGCGACAACGGGGTTCGCTACCTCGTCGACCCGCGCGTGGTCGACGGCACGAGCTGGATCACCGGGGCCGACGAGTCCGGCCGGCACGTCGTCGGGCTGGTGGCCGGCCGGGACTTCACCGCCGACGGCACCATCGAGGCCGCCGAGGTGCGCGACGGCGACCCGTCGCCGGACGGGGCCGGCCCGCTGGTGTCGGCGCGCGGCATCGAGATCGGCCACATCTTCTCACTCGGCCGCAAGTACACCGACGCCTTCACCGTCGACGTCCTCGGCGAGGACGGCAAGCCGGTGCGCCTGACCATGGGTTCCTACGGCCTCGGGGTGTCGCGGATGGTGGCCGTCATCGCCGAGCAGCACCACGACGAGCTGGGCCTGCGCTGGCCGCCGGCCGTCGCGCCGTTCGACGTGCACCTGGTGATCGCCAACAAGGACGCCGAGGCCCGCGCCGGTGCGACCGCGCTGGCAGCCGAGCTGGACGCGTTGGGGGTCGAGGTGCTGCTCGACGACCGCCAGGCGTCGCCGGGCGTCAAGTTCAAGGACGCCGAGCTCCTGGGCGTGCCGTGGATCGTCGTGGTGGGCCGGGGCTGGGGAAACGGGGTGGTCGAGCTGCGGGACCGCTTCTCGGGTCAGACCCGCGAGCTCGCCGTCGGCGAGTCGCTGGCCGCCGACGTCGTGGCCGCCCTGAACCGCTAGCCGGACTACTCGTTGCCGCCGGGGAAGCTCGTCGTGATGGGCCAGGCGCCCAGCACCCGGTTCCAGCGGGCGGCCATGACGGCGCTCTGCGTCAGGGCCGTCGACGCGAACGCCCGGTCGTCGGCCGTCTCCGCGCGCTCGATGACCGCGCGCCAGGCCGTCGCGCCGTCGTTCTCCATCCGCGCCGCCAGCCGCGCCGCGTCGGCCGCGCTGCCCACCACCATCGGCAACTGATAGCCGGGGGCGGCGACCGGGGCGTTGACCTTGCGCGCGGCCAGCATCGCGATGACGTCGTCGCGGCGCTGCCGGTGCTGACCCAGGGCCTCCACCACCATGCCGTTGACGCTGGGGGGCGTGAGCGCCGACACGATGCCGTAGCCGTAGATCGTCGAGTGCTCGACGGCCAGCGCGTCGCACAGCGCGGCGTTGTCGGCGTCTTTCCCGGACGTCATACCGGGCCGGACGTCATATGGACGGCCCCCCGGGCACCAGCGCCACCTGGTAGGACGCCGTGCACGAAGCCGCGATGGACGCCAGCAGGCCCGAGCGGTAGCCCGACTCGGTGGTCGCCAGGCGGCCGGCGCTCTCGGCCGACGCCCGCAGCGAGTTGATCACGTCGGACACCGGCGGTGGCGGCGGCGGCGGGCCGGACGGCTCGGCGGCGCTGGGGCTGGTCGTCTCGCTCGCCGAGGTGGCGAGCTTGCCGGCGGCCCGGGAGATCTCCGTGGACAGGGCGCGGGCATGCGCGGCGCGTTGGGTGGCGACCACGGTCAGCGCGGCCGCGATCTGCGGCGCGACGCCGATGGCCGCGGCGGCGGCGCCGGCGAGAGCGCTGTCCTTGCGGGCCTGGTCCAACGGCCCCAGCAGGTTTTCGACGGCGGGCGGCTTGGGCGGGGACTCGCCGCAGGCGGACGCGACCACCCCGAACGCGGCAAGGGCCGCGGCACCGGCGAGCACACCCCGCCTGTTGGTGACGGGTACTGCGCTAGGCACAGCAACATCCTGCCATCGGCGGGCCCGGTCACGACGGAGGGCAGGTCCGGGGACCGCGACCGCGCCGCGATCACGCCGTCATCGGCGATTCCTGGCGTATCGTGGATAGCTGACTGCAGACCGGAGCCGCCCGGAAGCCGCCCGGGTGGCGACATCCGGCGGACGACCGGACAACTCAAGATGAGGAGCTCGCCGTGACCACCGGGCTACCTTCGCAGACGCAGGTGATCGAGTTACTCGGCGGAGAGTTCGCGCGCGCCGGTTACGAAATCGAAGACGTGGTCATCGACGCCCGGGCGCGCCCGCCGCGGATCACGGTGATCGCCGACGGTGACGAACCCCTCGACCTCGACACGGTCGCCGGCCTGTCGCGTTCGGCCTCGGCTTTGCTGGACGGCCTGGACGGCGCCCCGGACGGTTACGTGCTCGAGGTCAGTTCCCCGGGCGTGGAGCGCCCGCTGACCAGTGCGAAGCACTTCCGCCGCGCCCGCGGCCGCAAGGTCGAGATCGCGCTGTCGGACGGGTCGCAGCTGACCGGCCGGCTCGGCGAGACCCGCGACGACACGGTCGCGCTGGTGCTCCGCGCGGGCCGGGACTGGAGCATACGCCACATCCCGCTCCACGAAATCGTGAAAGCCATTGTGCAGGTTGAGTTTTCGCCACCGGCACCGGAGGAGCTCGAACTGGCGGGGGCGGTGCGGGGTCGGCCGGACAGGACGGAGGCCGAAGCATGAACATCGACATGGGCGCTCTGCACGCGATCGAGGTGGACCGGGGCATCTCGGTCACCGAACTGCTCGAGACCATCAAATCCGCGCTGCTGACCGCCTACCGGCACACCCAGGGCCACCAGATGGACGCCCGCATCGAGATCGACCGCAAGACCGGCGTCGTGCGCGTGATCGCCTGCGAAACCGACGAGGACGGCAACGTCATCAGCGAATGGGATGACACCCCCGAGGGTTTCGGGCGCATCGCGGCCACCACCGCGCGCCAGGTGATGCTGCAGCGGTTCCGGGACGCCGAGAACGAGCGGACGTACGGCGAGTTCTCCACCCGTGAGGGCGAGATCGTCGCGGGCGTCATCCAGCGCGACAGCCGGGCCAACGCGCGTGGGCTCGTCGTCGTGCGGATGGGCACCGAGACCAAGGCGTCCGAGGGCGTGATCCCGGCCGCCGAGCAGGTCCCCGGTGAGAGCTACGAGCACGGCAACCGGATCCGCTGCTATGTCGTCGGTGTGACGCGCGGGAGTCGCGAGCCGCTGATCACGCTCTCGCGGACCCATCCCAACCTGGTGCGAAAGCTGTTCTCGCTCGAGGTCCCCGAGATCGCCGACGGGTCGGTGGAGATCGTGGCGGTGGCCCGCGAGGCCGGCCACCGCTCCAAGATCGCCGTGCGGTCGAACGTTCCCGGCCTGAACGCCAAGGGCGCCTGCATCGGCCCGATGGGGCAGCGGGTCCGCAACGTGATGAGCGAGCTCTCCGGGGAGAAGATCGACATCATCGACTACGACGAGGATCCTGCCCGCTTCGTCGCCAACGCGCTGTCGCCGGCCAAGGTGGTCTCCGTGTCGGTCATCGACCAGACGGCCCGGGCCGCCCGCGTGGTGGTACCCGACTTCCAGTTGTCGCTGGCCATCGGCAAGGAGGGCCAGAACGCCCGGTTGGCCGCACGGCTCACCGGGTGGCGGATCGACATCCGCGGCGATTCGCCCGGGCAAAGCGAGGCGCAGTCCGAACACGGCGCCGGCCATCCGGTGGCGCACGACCGCTAGCGGACCTCCCGCGGCTCATCCTCGGGCGGTTCTGACCTCTGGAAAACGGACGCTAGACTGAGCCGTGATCCAGCGCGAACTTTCGGCCCCGGCGCACAGAAGCACTGATGGACCCGTGCGGACGTGTGTGGGGTGCCGGAAGCGAGAGCTGGCCGCCGAACTGCTTCGAGTGGTGGCTGGGTCGACGGGGAACGGCGAGTATGCCGTGCTCGTTGACACGGGCAGTAGCCTGCCGGGGCGGGGTGCCTGGCTGCATCCCACACCGCAGTGCGCGCAACAGGCGATCCGGCGGCGGGCTTTCGCGCGAGCGTTGCGCATCGCCGGTCCACTGGACACATCCGCGGTGGCCGAGCACTTGGGAGTGCACGGCTCGCCCGGCAACAGAACAGGTAGCTAAGAACATGAGCACACCGTGAAGTCCCGATGACAATGCGTCATAGCTAATACCCGAGGCGCGGCCGGCCGCTGTCGCCTCATAGACAGGAGATGTAGTGGCAGGTAAGGCCCGCGTACACGAGTTGGCCAAGGAACTCGGTGTCACCAGCAAGGAAGTCCTCGCCCGACTGAACGAACAGGGCGAATTCGTCAAATCCGCATCGTCGACGGTAGAGGCGCCGGTGGCTCGCCGGCTACGCGAGTCCTTCGGGGGCGGCAAGCCGGCCCCCGCCAAGGCGGCCGCCAAGGCCCCGGACAAAGCCCTGGACAGGGCGCTCGACAAGGCGATCAGCAAGCCCGCCGGCAACGGCGCGGCCGCGTCCCCGGCCGCCGCGCCGGCCAAGCCCGCCGCCGGTGGCGTGGCCGCCGCCGCGCAGGGCTCCCCGGCCGCGACGGCCGACGCGCCCCCCGCGCCATCTCGGCGAGGGCCGCCGCCGGATTCGGCACCAGCTGCAGCGCGGCGGTCGAGATCACCGCGCCAA